>CAZXUT010000018.1:32679-49014 GCA_964643785.1 uncultured Proteiniclasticum sp. | reverse complement strand
GCCTTTCTGAAGTTGAATAAAGAAAGAAAGGAGTGTCGAGATTGTCTACTCGACGTATTGGTATGGTTGAATTATTAAGGACAGGCCCAGGTATCCTTCTGATCGACAGCAATGAGGAAGACAGATTAAGGGAGTATTTCAGTGTGGATTCCGCTCAGGGACCTTTTTCCCTCATGGATGCATTCAGCTTTGCTACAGAAGGCGAAACCATTGTGCTTCTGGCTTCAAGTGACGAGAAGGTTTTAAAGAGCAGTGATGAAAAAAATGCACTTGTGCTTGCAGATGAACCTACTGTGATTCTGGCAGGACTGATCAACAGCGGTCTATCATGCAGTATCACAAGGACCAAAATAGTTTCTCGAACCATCATCATGAGAACCATGGGTGACATGGAAAAGGTTTTTGATGAGCTGCAGGAAAATTATAAAGGTGTAGAAGGCAGTCTTATGGAGTTTATCAACAGTAATCTCGAGCAGGGCGTCATCATTGCATTGACTGATAAATCACTGAATCGTCAGGTGACTTTAGGTGATATCTACATGGAGAAATGTCTTCATGTGAACGAGAATTACTTTACCCTATACAAGGAGCTGAGAAGTAATGCGCTTAAATATCTGAACAGCGGACTCAAAAATAAAATCTGGTATGAGATGGACATCAGAATCTATGATATGTACGGTGCTTTTCAGCTTCATTTTGACAGGCTCATGAATGTGCTGACGGAGCTGGAAATGGGTATTGTTCTTGGAAGCACCTGGACAAAGGATTATCCTAAAATGCTTCTGGCGGTAGATGTCTACAGCGTCCGGTTCTTTACATTCTATGAACCAAAATATATCAAGAAGATTCTTCTTGGGATGGAATATGTGGATGATGGCACAAGAATTGTGGATTACGACCTCTATATGGGGAGGAAGAAAATCTCATGGAGAGATCTCACCAAGGATAAGAAGATGACCCGTGATGAACTGGGACTTCATTTCAGAAAAGAGACCATATCCAATCTGACTCAACTTGAAGTAAAGAAGATTTACGAAATGGAAGAGAAGGTCATGGAATCGAGAAAAAAATATAAGTAGTGATCAGGATGCTAAAAATCCTGAAGGAATGAAATATCAAAGCTGAACAGAAGAACTGATGAGCTTCCTAAGGAAGGAGATGGCTATGAAGAGAAACAGGGATAAGATCATATTTATTGTTTCCATGCTGATTTTCGGCAGCGTCGGTCTTTTTGTGAGAAAAATTCCGATTCCTTCGCTACATATCGCTTTCATCAGAAGCTTTGTGGGGACCTTCGTCATGATGCTGATCTACTTTTTTTCGAAGAGTAAGATCGATAAAAAAGCTGTCTTGTCCAATAAGGGCAGCTTATTTTTCGGAGGTATTTTCTTAGGCATCAACTGGATTCTTCTTTTTGAAGCCTATAAGAACACCACAATCACCAGCGCGACCTTAGCCTATTATATGGCACCGATCATGTTCATCCTTCTGACTTCTATAGTCTTCGGCGTAAAGCTTACAGGAATACGGGTGATTACCATCTTATTGGCATTTTTTGGGCTTATTGTCCTTCAGATGAAGGATACGACGGCCATGAATAATATAGACAGTAAAGGTATTTTATTTGGACTTGCAGCAGCGTTCTTTTATGCTCTGGTCATCATCTTCAACCGGCGGATGAAAAACATAGGCGGAATGGATCGCACATTTATGGAGCTGTTATTATCTCTTCTCGTGCTCAGCATCTATATGGGGATTACGGGAGAATTCGAGGCGTTCTACATTCCAGTGGAAGCGCTGCCTTATGCATTGATTTTAGGTATCCTCCATACGGGACTTGCCTACTATCTCTATTTCTCCTCAGTGGATCAGCTTGATTCACAGCATGTGGCTCTCTTTAGTTATGTTGACCCCTTATCCGCCATACTGTTTTCAGTGGTCCTTCTTGGCGAGGCGTTCTATTTCAATATGGCCATGGGTGGACTGCTCATTTTAGGCTCATCCATACTCTTTGATCTGGTGGGGAGAAAGGAACAAAGTAGATAAACTAGAAGAAAGGTTCATTTCATTCACTTTCGGTTTTATACAGGAAACAGATTGAAAAAAACCTGGACCGAATACAGTGAGACTACAGTGACAGATTTTAGTGATCTTTAGAAAATGTCAGACTGAAAGACATTACTAAGACTTTATACATACAACTCAGAAAAAGTAAAAACCTCTGAATCCATTGATTACAAATGGTTTCAGAGGTTTTTTGTCTTATGAAATGTAAATGTCGAGTCAAGCTGAAAACTGAAGAACAGAAATCAGTCTGAACTGCTTACATCTTTGATTCTGATCATGAAAAGAGTATTCTATTCAGCTGCGATAGGTACATAAACTCTTGTCAGAAGCTCATCATCCAGCATATAGAGCGCTGCAGGATTTAGTTCGGCTCTCTTCAGCTTGCCTAGGATTGCATTGAAATTGCTTTCTTCTTCAACCTGCTCATCTACATACCAATTCAGGAAACTGATGGTGGCATGTTCTCTCTCTTCAATGGCAAGATCCATGAGATTATAGATTCTCTTTGTAACGGTCTTCTCATGAGCCAGTGATTTTTCGAAGGTATCCTTATAGCCTTCAAACTCCACTTCTGGATCCGGAATTCCTTTCAGGATAACTCTGGCATCCCTCTCAATAAGATAATCATAGAATTTCATTGCATGATCTACTTCTTCTTTTGCCTGGATTCTATAGAAATTGGCGGCTCCCTGATAATCATTGTCTTCACAGTAGGCTACCATGGAGAGATAGAGATAAGAGGATAAGAGTTCGTAGTTGATCTGGTCGTTGATTGCATCAATCATTTTTTTGCTTAACATCATATACTTCCTTTCTTCGATAAATCATTAGTAGTGATAGTGATCTGATTTAATATTATCCCTTTTTCTATGGAAATTCAAGCTGAGAGGTGTCTAAATACGCTGGAGACCACTAAATTCATGAACTGTTCATGCTTTGGTTTTTGTATCTCTCATTGAGGTTGTATAGAATGAAAGTATAGACGAAGAACATAGTGAATAGGCTGTGGCAACAAAAAACAGATGACAATCTGACAAGGAGGATATAATGGATAAGATCATCAGAGTGGAAGGAAAAGGGATCATAAGAAGAAAACCGGATGTGATCAGGCTGAGCTTCAATCTGAAAACAGAGAACGAGAAATATGAGAAAGCCATTTCAGAGTACAACGAGCAAAATGAAAAGCTCGTGGGTGCTGTAACAGCAACCGGATTGACGAAGGAAGATATTAAAACCACAAATCTTCACGTGGGCACCCATTATGAGCAGGAACACGATGGGAAATTCTATAAGAATGTATTCAAGGGATATCAGATCACCTCGAGTCTGTATCTTGAGATGCCGATGGATCTTGGTCAGCTGTCTAAGCTTATTGAAGAAATCACCAGAAGAGGGACAACGCCAGAATTTAACATCACCTTTGGCATTTCTGATGAAGACAGCGCACTTGAACAAGCCTTAAAGGAAGCGGTGCTGGATGCCAGAAAGAAAGCGAAGATCATTGCAGAAACCATGGAGGTGAACTTAGGTCATGTGAAGGTAATCACGGCAGTGACTGAGAACAGCATCTTTAACCCATCCAGACTGGATATGCCTATGGCAATGAAATCCATGGAAATGGATGTGACGCCACGTGAAGTGGAAATGGAAAGAAGAGTGGAAGTGATCTACGAGATTCTATAAGAAAAACATTTGTAATTCTTAGGTGGGCAAAGTATAATAAAAACTAAAACTTTGCGCACGAGGTAAACAAAAGATGAAAAAAAGAACAAAAGAAGAAACAGGAATACCAATGAAAAGAGAAACTTTTTCCACATCCCTGACCGTTTTTTTTGCGACGCTGGGTTCTGCTGTGGGATTAGGTAATATATGGAAATTTCCCTACATGACAGGGATGAACGGAGGAGGCGCCTTTATACTGGTATACCTCCTCTTTGTGCTCCTGTTAGGAATTCCCATCATGCTTTCAGAATTTTATCTGGGCAGAAAAACCAGATCCAATGTGGTAGGGGTCTTTGACAAGCTGAAAGCCCATAAAATCTGGAAAAGCATCGGCTATATGGGGCTTCTCTCTTCACTGCTCATCATGTTCTTCTACAGCACTGTTGCAGGATGGGTCTATGCATATGTGTTTCGGGCGATGAAAGGGGATTTCAGATTTCTGGGGAATATGGGCATTGATGAGGCCAGAGTCGCTTCAGAAGGGATCTTTACAGATACACTAAGCGGCACAGCGCCCATGCTCTGGCAGGGCATTGCCATTCTTCTTGTAGCAGTCATCTTAATCGGTGGAGTTAAGAAGGGAATAGAACGTGTGACGAAAACCTTGATGCCTGTTCTACTTCTTCTGATCATCATCTCAGCGGTGAGGGCGCTTACTCTTCCTGGAGCGGCTGAAGGTCTCGATTTTCTGATGAAAGCGGATTTCTCCAAGCTCAAGGGAAGCTCCATTCTAGCCGCCATGGGACTGGCATTTTTCAAGCTTTCACTTGGTATGGGCACCATGGTCACTTATGGAAGCTATTTCAATAAGGAGAATAATCTTATGGGAACTTCCTTCAAGGTGGCATTCTCTGATGTGGCGGTTTCACTTCTGGCTGGACTTGCCATCTTTCCCGTGGTGTTTACATTCCAGCTGGCACCAGAAGGAGGACCGGGACTTCTCTTTCAGACCATTCCGCTGGTGTTCTCCATGCTGCCTCTTGGAAACCTTCTTCTCATCGCATTCTTTGTGCTTACGGCCATCGCTTCCACAACAGCCATGCTGTCCATGGTGGAGGTGCCCATTGCTATTCTTACAGAGGAGCTGAAGCTTGCGAGAAAGAAAGCGGTGCTCATCACAACCTCGGTGATGTTTCTGATCGGGGTCTTAACGACCCATCCGGATGCCCTTTTCGGACATGTGGAGGTGGCTGGAAGAAGCTTCTTTGATCTCTTTGATTATTTGTCTTCCAATCTTCTGCTGCCTTTAGGTGGACTTCTGATCACCCTATTTGTCGCTTATTTTACAAGAAAGGAAAGCTTGAAGGACGAAATGACAAATGGAGGAACCATAGGAAATGAAAAACTGGTGAATCTGTACAGATTTGTGCTGAAGTACATTACACCGTTACTCCTCATCATTGTCTTTCTGAATGCCCTTGGTATTTTGTCTATTTAGTTGATATTTAAACCTATAGTAGTTCTGAGAGTTCGCTTTCAGAACTTTTTTCCTTCTCTGTCTTTTAACTGTCTCCTATATTAGGGTATAATAAAGCAGGATTAAGAGAAGAATACAAAAGAGAAGGAGGGATCTCATGAACTTTGAAGAGAAAATCGCCCTTTTGAATCAACTGTTAGAAGAAAACAGATATAAGACTTTGAGAGAAGAAATTGTAGAACTCAATGAAGTGGATATATCCGAATTCATAGGGATGCTTCCAAAGGAGAAGGCAACCATTGTTTTCAGATTTTTACCAAAGGATCTGGCGGCAGAAGTCTTTGCCAATCTTGACATAGATACACAGGAGAAAATCATTCATGAGATGACAGACCAGGAGCTGGGCCGTATTCTGGATGAGATGTTTATGGATGATATGGTGGATATGCTTGAAGAGCTTCCAGCGGGTATCGTCAAAAGAGTACTTAAAAATACAGATGAAGCCACAAGAGGCACCATCAATGCATTTCTGAAGTATCCGAAGGATTCTGCAGGAAGCATCATGACCGCAGAGTTTACAAACCTTCGGGCGAACATGAGCGTCAAGGAAGCCATCACCTATATCAGAAAGAATGGTGCGGACAGTGAAACGCTCTACAATGCCTATGTCATTGACGGAAACAGAGTGCTGGATGGAGTGATCACGCTGAGAACACTTCTTTTAAGTCGAGATGATGAGATCGTCTCTGAACTTATGGAAGATGATGTGATCAAAGTACATACATCAGATGATAAAGAAGACGTCGCCTATCTCTTCAGCAGATATGATTATCTGTCGATTCCTGTAGTGGATTCTGAAGACAGGCTTGTGGGAATCATCACCTATGATGATATCATCGATGTCATGGAAGACGAGACCACTGAAGATTTTGAACGTATGGCTGCGACCATACCATCAGGAAAGCCCTATCTCAAAACACCAGCTTGGGAGCTGGCCAGAAACCGTATTGTATGGCTTACTGTACTCATGATTTCAGGTATCATCACCGGTGGGATCCTCTCTAGATATGAGGCGTCTTTTACGACAATTCCGCTATTGGTCACTTTTATCCCCATGCTGACAAATACAGGTGGTAATGCGGGTTCACAGTCAAGTACCCTGGTCATTCGTGGTATGGTTCTGAATGAAATTGATATTTCAGATGGGCTGAAGGTCTTATGGAAAGAATTCAGAGTGAGTCTGATTGCAGGTCTTTTTCTTGCAGTGATCAATTACATCAGGCTTTACATTACCTATCCAGGTCAGGAGAAGGTGGTCCTGGTGGTTTCATTGTCCATTTTTGCAACAGTGATCCTGGCAAAAGTTGTCGGTGGGCTTCTACCTATGGCTGCAAAAATCTTAAAACTTGATCCTGCCATCATGGCAGCACCACTGATCACAACCATTGTAGATGCCATGTCCCTGATGCTTTACTTTGCACTGGCGGGATGGATTCTGAACTTATAGCAGTATGAAAGGGGATAAAGTTTTGGAGGAAAGCACTGAGAAAAAGAAATTCAGATGGAAATACATTGTCCTCGTCGTTTTGCTTGGTGTTTCACTTGGAATCCTCCTTAGTCTTCTTGAAGTGAATCTGTCCTTCATGGATCAGCTCACCTTCTGGCATTTCCCTCTGATGCTTCTGCTCTTCTATATAGGAATATTTATAGTGATCAACATCCATGAACTGGGACATCTTATTTTCGGAAAGCTCCTGGGATACAGGTTTCTCATGTTCAGGGCAGGGCCGCTGTCCATTCAGAAGGAAAATGAGAAGCTGAAACTTACCTTCATCAAAAATGTAGGTTATGGAGGCCTCTGCGCTATGATTCCAGGGGAGAACTCTAGCCTTAAGGATTTTGCAGTCTATTCCACAGGAGGGATCGTTTTTAATATCCTTACAGGAATCGGATTTATTGTTACATCATTTTTACTCCCTCAGCCTGTCTTTACTGCGATGCCTCTCTTTCTGACAGGTGTGGTCTCGGTTTTTCTGGCACTTCTTAATGCATGGCCGTTTTTCAGTATGAATCAGCCTACGGATGGCATGATGTTTTTCAGCATACTAAGGAAAAATCCACTTGCAGAAAGATTCTTTGAAAGTGTTATGCTTTCTAAGAAACTTGCCATGGGCGTGAGACCAAGAGATCTGGAACTTACACCTGTAGATTTGCCGCTGAAGGATTTCCATGAGCTTACTACCGTGTTTTACCTGTATTTCATGGAAATGGATCAGGGACATGTAGAAAAAGCGGGAGAATACCTGAAAGTGGTGGAAGATAATCTGAGCAAGGTTCCACCCTATACGTTACCGGCATATTATTATGAACTGATCTATTATAATCTTCTGGAAGGGAATCTCACTCTTTCAGCACATTATTATGAAAAAGCAGGGAAAATCCTTCAGAAAGATAAGGACATCAATGGCCTGAGAATCAAATCCTATTATGCTTTCTATCTGGAGAAAAATCCTTCCAAAGCGGAAGAAATGGCAAGGGAAGGTCTGGCTGTCATGGATAAATTTCCTTTCAGAGGGCAAGCCCTCTTTGAAGAGGAGCAGATTAAAAAACTTATAAGTACAATTGAGCATGAATGAAGCAGCTGAAGGAGAAAATCCCCAGTTGCTTTTTTTCAGTTCAAATTAAGAGAAAACTAAGTTTATTCAGGAAAGTTAAAGATGAAACTTACATTAAGTTAAGTTCTTTCACGGATAATAATGAAAGAGTAACAAAAAAGGAGGAGGACGGATGGAGAGAAATCAGAGAATCATGATGAGAAGACAGAAAAAGAAGAAGATTGCCAGGATGAAGTTTTTTGGAATCATGGGAATTCTGATTCTTTTTATAGTAAGTATATGGGTCCGAAGTTTTTCGACGATAGAGGAAATTGCTGAAGAATTTACAGAGGAACAAACTAAATATGCATCCTTATCCGATCCCTTGGCCAGAACAGACTCTTTAGACCAGCTTAACGAAAAAACCAGAGAAGCTGCCTTACTGTTTCTTCAAATTGCAGAAGATGAAGGGCTTGAAGTGGTGATCACCGAAACCTATCGCTCCCAGGAAAGACAGGAATATCTGTATACCTTGGGAAGAACTGCAGAGGGAAATGTTGTGACCTGGACAAAGAATTCAGAACATACGAAGCGAAGTGCCTTTGATATTGCGAAAAATGTCATAGGAGAAGAATATAGTGACCGTGACTTTTTCAGAAAAGCTGCGGAAATCGGGAAACGTATCGGTCTGGAAGCCGGCTATTACTGGGGAGATGGAAGGCAGGATATGCCTCACTTCCAGATGAACTGGTATGGAAGGGTCATTTATCCCGAAGGTTATGAGAAGGAAGAATGAAATAAAAAAGTTTGTTAAAAAGTGATAATGTAATCAATCTGTTTCCCTTTGTTTGCAGATTGTTAAAATCTTACAGGTATACTGGTGTAAAGGGTTACCATTGGAATGAGAATTCGGATGCTGACCACCTGTAAGGAGGATATCATGAATAATAATCTAATTATAACCTGGCATGGTCATTCATGCTTTTCTGTAACCTATGAGCAGTTCACGATGGTCATCGACCCATATAAGAATAACAGCATCCCTGGACTTACACCGTTAAGTCTTTATGCAGATAAGGTGTACACCACCCATGATCATGGTGATCATAACTATGTGGAGGCTGTGACTATAAGAAAGAATGATCAGACGTCACCTTTTAAACTCACAAGAATTCCTTGTGCCCATGATACGTCACAAGGAAGAAGAAGAGGACTTACGGATATTCTTTTTTTTGAAAGAGAGGGACTTCGATTTGCTCACCTAGGTGATATAGGAGAAGAACTCAGTGATGAAAAGATTGAAAATCTGAAACAGCTGGATGCGCTTATGATTCCTGTGGGTGGATGTTATACCATCGGACCGGAAGAAGCCAAGAAACTCATAGACAGACTTAGTCCAAAGGTCGTTATTCCGATGCATTACAGAACAGAGAAATTCGGACTTGACGAGCTGCATCACTTAGATGATTTTCTGAAGCTCTGTGATGATGTGAAGATCTACGAAGAAAGCAGCATTGAGATCACTCCAAAGACGCCAAGCCATACTGCTGTTTTGTCCTATGAATAGAATCTGATAAAGAAAAAAGACTCATTTCTCTTTTGAAAAATGAGTCTTTTTTTGCGGTGAAATTGATGCTCTCATCTGATGCAGGATAGATCGCTGGGTCTTCTGATGATATGCTTTCCATCCTGAACAGGTCGCAGCGGTTCGGATGTGGAACGGCCACACCAGTTAAAGTTATTTATTCGTATTTATAGACTGACGGGTCAAGTTACATATACATCTGAAATAGTTTTCATGATAGAATGAAATCAGTATAATTATATGAATAACAGGAACAGGAAGTGATCAGGTGATTAAAGAAAACAACAAAGTGTTTATGCTCAGTACCAAGGAGACCAGTTATATTTTTCGTGTTCTTCCTTCAGGGCATCTGGAGAATCTCCACTATGGGGACAGACTGAGAGAGCAGGATTTTCGTGCGCTTTATATGAAACAGAATGCAGGAGCTGGAAGCTCTGTACTTTATATGGATGGAGCTATGACTCTGGATCTTCTTCCTCTGGAGTATGCGCCAAACGGGAAAGGTGATTACCGGATCATGCCCCTGGAAATAGAAATGCCGGATGGGTCCTACGTCACCGATTTTGTCTATGCAGGCCATGAAATCACAGAAGGGACTGTTCCCATGGAAACGCTGCCGACAGCCCATGGAGAGGACGCTGTGACCCTCACGCTCACTTTAAGAGACAAGCTCTTTCCAGTGACCATGAAACTGATCTACACTGTGTTTCCAGATGCGGATGTCATCACAAGAAGAGTCATCATAAGCAATGCTTCGGAAAAAACGCTTAGAATCAGAAAAATCATGAGCTTATCACTGGATCTTCTGGCTGACAGTTTTGATGTCATCACACTGGATGGGGGATGGATCAGAGAGGCCCATGCACACAGAAGAAATCATGCCCATGGCATACTCATAAACGAATCCACCACGGGAGCCAGCAGCAATCGGCATAATCCAGGAGTGATTCTCGCAAAACCTCTTACCACGGAGGATCACGGACGGTGCTACGGATTCAATCTGATCTACAGCGGAAATCATCAGACTGCCGTCGAAGTGTCCAGTCATGGTATTGTTCGTGTCATGACGGGGATTTCTCCTCATAATTTTCTCTGGCTTCTGCAACCCGGGGCGTTTTTTGAAACGCCGGAAGCGGTGATGACGACCTCTAATAAAGGACTGAATGATCTCAGTCACCATTTCCATGATTTTGTGAATCATCATGTTGTCAGTAAAGGATGGGAAGGGAAAGCAAGGCCGGTTCTTGTGAACAACTGGGAAGCCACTTTCTTTGATTTTAGTGAGCGGATAATTCTTTCCATGGCAAAAGAAGCGAAGAAACTTGGCGTGGAGCTTTTTGTTCTGGATGATGGCTGGTTTGGAGAACGAAATAATGACAAAGCTGGTCTCGGGGATTACGAGGTGAACCGAAAAAAACTTCCGAATGGAATCAGTGGTCTAGCCAGAAAAATCAAAGAGATGGGACTTTCCTTCGGACTCTGGTTTGAGCCTGAAATGGTAAACGAAGACAGCGCTCTCTACAGGAAACATCCTGAATATGCCATAAAAGTACCAGGAAGAAAGCCATCCAAAGGAAGAAACCAGCTTGTACTTGATCTCTCCAGAGAGGATGTTCAAAGCTATATCATACATCAGGTGGAGAGTGTTCTTGCAAGTGCATCCATTTCTTATGTGAAATGGGACATGAACAGACATATCAGTGATCTCTATTCACAGGCGGTCCCTCACCAGGGTATGGCTTTTCACAGCTATATTCTAGGGCTCTACAAAGTACTGAAAAAGATCACAGGCGACTTTCCGGATGTGCTCTTTGAATCCTGTTCCAGCGGAGGAAACAGGTTTGATTTGGGTATGCTTTCCTATATGCCACAGACCTGGGCTTCAGACAATACGGATCCCATAGAAAGACTTAAAATCCAAGGAGGACTCAGTTATTTCTATCCTCAATCCACCATGGGTGCCCATGTATCACAGAGCCCCCATCAGCAGACCCTTAGAAGGACACCTCTGGAAACCAGATTTCATGTGGCTTCCTTCGGGCTTCTCGGATACGAAATGGATCTGACCAATCTCAACATGAAGGAAAAAGAGGAACTCATCCATCAGATCAGCTGGTATAAAGAGCATCGAGATCTGATGCAGTTCGGAAAATTCTACAGGCATGAGAAAGAGAAAGAGAACCGGGTGAACTTCCAGGTGGTGAATAAGGAGAAGACCAGATCGATCCTGGGTAATTTCCAGATTCTTCAAAATCCTAGTCCCGGTTTTGATGTGCTGCATTTCAAAGGAATCGATAAAGAAGCTCTATATCACGTGGAAACAGTGAAAGCGACCATGGATATTGAGGCTTTCGGAGAGCTTCTGAAACATATCACACCCATGAAGCTGAAGCCTGGTGGGCTGATTTTAAGAAATGCCAGAAAGATCTACAGACTGCCTCACAATGTGGAAAGCTATGATGCCTATGGAGATCTTCTTGCGTCAGGCATCCGTGTTAATCAGCAGTTTATGGGCACAGGGTATACAAAAGAAACAAGAATGCTCGGAGATTTCGGATCACAACTCATGAAAGCAGAAAAAAAGGGGGAAGAGAAGATTGGAGACAGGTAAGAACTTCAAAAGAAACAAATTTGCCTTCGGTATGGGTACCATAGGGAGAGACATGGTGTACTCCATGGTCAGTATGTATCTTATTGTGTTCATTACAGAGGTCGTTGGCGTCACAAACACTGAACTCATCACCATCACCACCATCATGATGGCTGCAAGAATATTCGACGCCTTTAATGACCCCATCATGGGGGTCATTGTCGACAACACCAGGAGCAGATTCGGGAAGTATAAACCTTGGATCACCATAGGTGTATTTTTCAGTTCCATTGTCGCGGTGATGTTGTTCATGGATATGAATCTTACGGGATCATCCTATATCATCTACTTCACGATTTTCTATATACTTTGGGGGATTTCATGGACCATGAATGATATTTCCTACTGGTCCATGATGCCTAGTCTCACCTATGATCAGAAAGAAAGAGAAGAGGTTGGTGCATTGGCAAGGATTTTTGCCAATATAGGACTTTTCGTCGTGGTGGCTTCTGTGATTCCTGTGACGAAGCTTCTCGGAGAGCAGCTGGGCAGTCTGAAGAATGGTTTTCTGGCATTCACCGTCATCTTGGTTGTCATCATGATCATTTTCCAGATGGTCACAGTACTCTTTGTGAAAGAGCCTCCACTTATCGGTGGAAAGCATCAGGAAAAGACAACACTTAAAGGTATGGTCAGAGCACTGACCCAGAATGATCAGCTCCTTGTGACGGCTGTCGCCATGGCTCTGTTCATGATTGGGTACGTCACAACCACAAGCTTTGGCGTCTATTACTTCAAGTATGTTTTTCTGAATGAGAATATGTACACTGTTTTCGCCATCATACTGGGTGTATCTCAGATTCTGGCACTGCTGGCCTTTCCCTGGTTCAGTAAAAGGCATCCGAGAAAAATCCTGTATGCGGCTGCCATCGTCCTCATTGTGGTGGGATATCTGATCTTCTTTTTCTCCCCGGCCAATATGATCTTCATCGGGACGGCAGGAATTCTTCTCTTTGTGGGACAGGCTTTCATACAGCTCCTTATGCTGGTTTTTCTGGCAGACACCATCGAATACGGTCATCTGAAACTGGGCAAGAGAAACGAGAGCGTCACCTTCGCCATTCAGCCATTCATCAACAAGATGGGTGCAGCAGTGGCCAATGGAATTGTGGGCTACACGCTGGTCATTTCAGGGATCAATTCTTTAGGGGAAGGTGAGCTTCTGTCAGAACGCGGCCTTCTCATCATGAAATCGGCCATGATGCTTTTACCTCTGGTGATGATCGTCGTGAGCTTTCTGATTTATCGAAAGAAGTATATCATCAGTGAAGAAAAGTATGAGGAAATCATCGAATCACTGATCAAGAGAGAAGAAGGGTAGAAAGTAATATTCACACAGAACAAAGAATGCCCGTCATTTCACTTTTTTGTGAAATGACGGGCATTGTTGTCTGACTTCTAATTCGCTCTATTTTTCAATTTTCTCAATGGAATGGATCTGTCTGTATACAAGGGCTTCATAGGGATGAAGAGGTAGTCTGGATTCAAAATTTCTTCTGGTATAGGTACCGACTTCGCAGTGCCAATCGGAATTCATGACTTCCTCCAGATTGATGCTGGTTTTTCGGCCGCTGAGATTGATGACGATGAGGAGGCTCTCATCATTATAGATACGCCTGTAGGAGATGACATGAGGATGATTTCGATTCACAGGAACCAGAATTCCATCGTTCAGTGCAGGAGAGCTCTTTCTAAGAGAAATGATCTCCTTGTAGAAATCGATGAGGGAATCCTTTTTCTTCAGCTCATCTTCCACATTGATGTAGGTATAATTCGGATTGATCTTGATCCAGGGCTCTTTGCCTGAGAAACCTGCATAGTGACCACTGCTCCACTGAACAGGGGTTCTGGCGTGGTCTCTTGTCATTTTCTGTATGACTCTTTCTGCGATGAATTTAGGTAGATGCATCATGTCCTGGAGCACCTTGTAGTCGTTGATGGCTTCAAAATCTTTCCATTCATCCATTTCAAAATCACAGTTTGTCATGCCGATCTCTTCTCCCTGATAAAGATAAGGAGTACCTCGTAAGGTCATGTTGAGAAGGGCAAGAGCCTTTGCGGATTTTCTTCTGAAATGCCTGTCATCTCCAAAACGGGAAACCTGTCTTGGCTGATCATGATTGGACATGAAATTCCCCAGCCAGCCTCCGCCTTCCTGGACGCTGATCTGCCAGTTGAAGATGGTTTCTTTCAGCTCTTTTATGGTCCAGAGATAGCCTTTCCTGAAATCGAACTTTCCAAGAGGACCGCATCCGATGAGATGGATATCGAACTGGAACATCATGTTCAGCTTCTTCTCTTCTGGATCTGTATAACGGATCAGATCATCGATACTCGTCACCATACCTTCTCCTACAGTGAAGACATCCTTGTAGCGGGAAAGCACTTTTTCATGCATTTCTCTGATGTAATCATGGGATTTAGGTAGAGACACAATATGGTCGAAGGGGAAATCGAGTTTCTTTCCATTTCCGATAGAAGGCAAGCCTTCTCTTTTAGCGATGGTGTTGATCACATCCATCCGGAAGCCAAGGACCCCTTTGTCCAGCCAGAAACGCATGATTTCATAGACGCCTTCCCGAACGGCAGGGTTTTCCCAGTTCAGGTCGCATTGATTTGGTGTGAACATGGTCAGGTAATAGTCACCTGTTTTTTCATCTCTTTGCCAGGCGCTCCCACCGAAGGCGCTGAGCCAGTTGTTCGGTGGTAAGGATTCTCCGTCTTTACCGACTTTTCCTTCTCTGAAGAAATAGTAGTCTCTATAAGGTGAATCCTTGTCCTTTAAGGCTTCCTGAAACCATATGTGCTGGTCTGAGGTATGATTGGCCACAAGGTCCATGACAAGTTCCATTTCTCGATTTTTCACTTCTTTCAGGAGATGATCGAAATCTTCCATGGTGCCATATTCGGGATTGATGCTGTAGTAATCATCGATGTCATAACCGAAGTCCTTATTCCCCGTGGCATAGATCGGTGATAGCCAGATCGTATCCGCACCCAGATCTTTAATATAGTCCAGCTTGGAGAGGATTCCATTTAAATCGCCGATGCCGTCATTATTGGAATCCTTGAATGATCGGGGCCAGATCTGGTATACAATGCGCTTCTTGAAATTTTCCATATTTACCTCCTGAAAACTATTTCTATACTATAGATTATAACAATAATAAAGTGATTACGTTATAGCAAAATTTATATTTCTGACAATTAAAAAGAGATGAACATCTAGTTCATCTCTGAAATCATTCATTATTTTCCTTCGTAAAGGCCAAGAGTTCTTGTTACATCGCAGGTGAACAAGATACCATTGCCAGGTTCTTCAATCTTGCATTCAGTGGAAACAGCATCAATAATCTTCTCCACTCCAGTGCTTTCTGAAAGTACCAGGATAATCTCTTTTTCAGGCTCAATTTTCATGGAGAAAAGTTTGCTTGTTTCATGGATCCCTGATCCTCTTGCGTTGATAAGCGTAGCACCTTTGGATCCTGCTTTTTTTGCCGCATCAATAACAAATTCGCCCTTGCCTTTATCCACTATGACAAATATTGCTTCATACATATCCTTTTCACCTCTTTTTTCAGTTATCTGTTCTCTGATATATCCTCTTGAACCTACAAGTCTGGTTACATTTAACGCGAAGGCGATGCCTTTTCCGGGTTTATCCAGTCTGAGGTCCTTACTGATACCTTCCATAGCCTTAAGACCAGTCTCTCTGTCGGTGACCATGAGGATCAGTTCTTTTCTTACATCATTCAGTCCAAGGAAATCAAGTAGTGCACTTTCGATGGTACCGTGTCCCAGAAATGCTGTCGTTCCTCGAACTCCATGCTTTTTTCCCTGTTTCATGACTCTGGAGCCATCGTTGTGATTCACGATATATACGAATAATTCTAGATTCAGTTTATTCATTGCTGTCCATCCCTCCTTTGACTGATTTGATTTTATAGATCAGTCCTAGAATCTGCAGTGCCAGTAAAGGTGCCATGGCTACCATGGCTATGATTCCAAAACCATCAATAAGCACATTCGCGTCGGGTGATGCGTTTGCTATTCCCTGAGCGAATGCTAGAATGAAAGTTGCCGTCATGGGGCCAGAAGCCACGCCTCCTGAATCGAAGGCGATACCGACGAACAGGCTGGGGACAAACATACTGAGCACTATAGCTATTATATAGCCTGGAAGAAGAAAATGCCATAGTTCCAGACCTGGTAAAAGTATTCTTACTACAGATAAGGCGACTGCGAAGGCAACACCAATGGAAAGAGCGACAAGCACAACTTTTCTTTTGATATGTCCTGA
>CAZXUT010000018.1:0-32579 GCA_964643785.1 uncultured Proteiniclasticum sp. | reverse complement strand
AGGCAACACCAATGGAAAGAGCGACAAGCACAACTTTTCTTTTGATATGTCCTGATGTGATCTCTTCGATCTGGTTCGTAAGCACGTAGACAGCAGGCTCAGCAAGTATGACGACAAGTCCAAGCAGAAATGCGATAAATACGGTCAGGCCATTGGAGCCTATTGCCTGAAGACCACTTCCTACGATTCTGCCGGCTTCCATAAATCCTGCATTTACTCCAGTCAGAAACAGCACCAATCCGATGAATGTATAAATAGTGCCCAAGAGGATTCTACGGACTATTTTTTTTGACACTTTAAAAATAATCTTCTGTCCGATAAGAAAGATCAGTATGATCGGAAAGAGGGCGAGAGCGATTTCCTTTGAAATGATAGGGATGTGGTGAAGAAAAGGACCCCAGAATGAGCTGTATAATACGGCAGCAGGTAGGGAGTCTGTAGAAAGATTACCAGGATCTGAGAAGATGCCAAGTAAAAGCACGCCTAAAATCGCACCGGTGGACACGAGTCCGACAAGTCCGAAACTATCTTCTTGAGATTTCAGCGTTTTCTTATTCTGTGATGCGACACCAACGGCCAGGGCGAGTATAAATGGCACTGCCATGGCTCCAGTTGTCGCACCGGAAGCATCAAAGGAGATTGCCAGAAATTCGGGTCTGACAAAGACTGACAGCAGCATAATGATCCCATAAATAATCCATAACACTATTTTTAAAGGTATGGCGTAGAGTATTCTAAATAGGCCAAGAGACAGCATAAAGGCGATCCCTATGGAAACTGTAATCAGGATGCTGTTTTTAGAAATAATGCCACCAGTAACATTGTTCACCTGGTTCGCAAGAATGTGCAGATCAGGTTCAGCGATAGAAATAAAGAACCCGAGTATGAGTCCGGCAATCAGAACGATATAGATCGTATTAGATTGTGCCAGGTGCTTGCCCAGAAGATTAGCGATTCTTGATACGCTGAGATCAACACCGAACAGGAAGATCGACAGACCAAGTATCACGAAGACAGTTCCTACGATAAATCTCAGAAAATGCACGGAGCCCAATGGGACAAGGGTGAAATTAAGAATAATGACGATTGTAGCGATTGGTAAGACTGCAATAAGAATTTCTTTTAACTTATCTAACAGTAACTGCAAATAATATGACCTCCCTTAAAGAAAAAAACAGAAAGATGTGAAATGAGTACTATGTGATAGTTCATAGATCTTTATAATTGAAAAATTAAAGTAACAGACAGAAACGTCTCAATAATAATGATACTACATAAATATTAAATTAATCTAAACAACAGATTTAAAAGCTTTTTAATCTGGCAACTTACATATAATATATATATCGCTAAAAGTCATCGAGTTCAGAACCTTTGTTGTTTTAAAAACCGTTGGCATATATAATTATTTTAAGTAGAAGATAAGTAGAAGAAGGGAAGTGTTTCATTTGAACTATAAGGAAGCATTGAAATATATAGAAAGCACACAGAAATTCGGAAGTATTCTAGGGCTGGAAAGAATAGCGAAGCTCATGGAGCTTATGGGCAATCCTCAGAAGAGGCTGAAATTTGTCCATGTAGCCGGTACCAACGGGAAAGGTTCTACTGTGGCATTCATGGAAAGTGTACTGACTCAGGCTGGTTATCGTGTAGGAATGTACACTTCGCCTGGTCTTTATGGATTAAATGATCGGATCAGAATCGGTTCAAAGGAAATAGAAGATCACAGAGTCGCTGAGATCATGGATAAAATCAGATGGAGAATAGATGAAATGATTGAAGATGGGTTTGACAGCCCAACAGAATTTGAAATCATCACAGCCCTTGCCTTCGAGTATTTTTATCAGGAGGAAGCAGATATTGTCTTACTTGAAGTTGGTCTGGGTGGCAGACTGGATTCCACAAACGTGATTGAAGCACCACTACTTTCAGTGATTACACCGGTGGATTATGATCATATGGATATTCTCGGCAATACGCTGGAAGAAATTGCAGGGGAGAAGGCTGGAATTCTCAAGTCAGGTACTGAGCTCGTTCTTTATCCACAGATGCCGGAAGCTGAAAGAGTGATTATGCTGAAAGCGGATGAACTTCGTATTCCAGTACATAAAGTGGACTTCAATCGGATCAGGAAAAATGGCCATGATGACTATACACAGCAGTTCAAATATGATAATGAGAATTATAAACTCACGATCCTTGGGGATCATCAGGTGAAGAATGCGGTAGTTGCAATGGAAGCGCTTAATGTGCTTGATCATATTGGGATGAGGATTCCTCATGATGCTCTTAAAAGAGGACTGCTCATGGCTAAATGGCCGGGAAGATTTGAAATACTTTCCCATGATCCTATGGTGGTCATTGATGGTGCGCACAACCTCCAGGGGGTAGAGACGCTAAGAAGCAATCTGGACAGATATTTCAAAGGCAGGAAAGTGATTTTCATCATGGGTGTTCTGAAAGACAAGAGTTATCTTGAAATGATCGACGAGATTCTCCCACTGGCAAAGTCCTTTGTCACCATCACTGTAAACAATGAACGTGCACTAAGCGGTAAGGAGCTAAGTGATATTCTTCATGATGAAGGCTGTGAGGCAATCTATTGTGAAACTGCGGCGCTGGCTATAGAAAAAGCTCTTTCTATCCGGGTAGATGATGAAATCATCTGCGCTTTCGGATCACTATATTATATTCAGGAAGTACGGGACTATTTTTTTGATTTGGTGAAGACAGATAACAATCTGTAATCAAATTGAGAATTCTCTGACAGAATGCTGTAATGTTCGCGTAACCCAAAAAACATGAGGATTTGGTAGACTACAAGTACAGAAGAATATTATTAGATTAAAGGAAGTGCTTTTATATGAAAAAGCTGACAATAACCGTTGCTGTCATATCCATCATGTTATTACTTGTCGCATGTGGCTCAAACGGTACAAAGGAAAGTCCAGCAGAAACACCAGCGGAATCACCACAGGAGGAATCGGCCAAAGAACCTGCGGAAGCTGAAGAACAGGCTGAGACACCTTCCGAAGCACCAGTGATCGAGGAAGAAGCAGTAAAATTAACAGTGGATAGACTGTATCCATTTGAAACGGATACCTATAGAGTGTACGAAGGTAAAGGAAATGAATTTGCTGGCTACGATGTCTATGTGGATTTCATGCAAAGTGACAGAATTCAGTTAAGAGAGAATAACGGGGGCACGGAAATTGTACGTGTACTGGAAAAGAAAGGCGGTATGCTGAAAGAAGTCATCTTTGAACCGGAGATCTATTACAAAGAAAATTTCCTTTCAAAAGAACCTAATACAGACCGGATCCTCATAATGGAACCCATAGCAGCTGGTACCACCTGGATGAATGACAATGAAACCAATACCATCACAGCTGTGGACAAGGAAGTTGTAACACCGAGCGGAACCTATCTGGCAGTTGAAGTCACAAGAGTGACAAAAAATGAGAAGGATGAATATACCAACATCGATTATTACGCAGAAGATATGGGGCTAGTAAAAAGCCTGAATATCGGAACAGGATATGAAGTTTCATCCAGTCTTCAAAAAATAGAGAAGAACGCAGTACAGAATAAAGTGGTGAATTTCTATTATCCGAATGCGATGGATGAAAGGATTTTCCTGTATCGTAAAGAAATACAGTTCACAACCAATGATATTCCGAGAATTCTGCTCATAGAGGCATACAAAGAGCTTCCAAAAGAAGCGGCGCCTGTTCTTACACCGAATACGAAAGTGAACTATCTCTACCTCAATCAGGACGGCATGGTTTATGTGGATCTATCAAAAGACTTCATGAATGAAATGAATGCAGGAGCCGGATATGAATCTCTTATTCTGCAATCCTTGGCCAATACTTTCGGAGACTACTATGGAACAAGCAAAGTGATTCTGACAATTGATGGTGAGACATATGAATCAGGGCATATTCTGCTTAGAGAGTTTGAACCACTGGAAGTCAATTATGACAGCATCGTAGACATGAATTAGTAAGAGCTGCGTAACCCTCAAAGCAGATGTAATAACTGAAAATAACATGCGAAAATCACCCCTGGCAATTTCTGCCAGGGGTGATTATTTGCTGTTTCTATATTGTTTTTCTGCTGATTTTACTCTTTCAGGTTAAAAGTTGAAGAATCTTGCATAGTATCCGAATAGATCCAGTGCCATCAGAATACCGATGATCACAAGGAATATACCGGAAATTTTTGTGATGAGATTATAGTGCTTCTTCACAAAGTTGAATGATTGTTCAACCTTTGAGAAGAGGATTCCTGTAATCAGGAAAGGCAGTCCAAGTCCCATGGAGAATACAAACAGGTAGAACATGCCGATACCCACAGTGCTTGCATCAGCAGCGAGAATCAGTGCTGTTCCAAGGAAAAGTCCAAGACATGGGGACCATCCGAAGGAAAATACGATTCCGAAGATCATAGAGCTCAAGAAGCCTCCGCTGTCCTTTTTAAGGGACAAACCTCTCTGGAAATTAAGGAATCTGATGTTGATGAATCCTGCCATATTCAGTCCGAAGAGGATGATGATCACACCACCGATTCTTTGAAGAAGAACTCGGTTCTGATTCAGTATGCTTCCTATGGCGGTTGCGGTAGCGCCCAGTGTGACAAACACAATGGTGAATCCCAGGATAAATCCTAAAATATTGATGACCAGATCTTTCCCTTTTTTCTGACTTTCATTACTCAGATACATAAGAAACACGGGGAACATAGGCAGAATACAAGGGGAGATGAAGGTGAGTACACCTTCAAAAAATAATAGAATCAGTTTCAGTCCATCCATTTACTCCATCCTTTCCAGCACAGCGTCCAGTACAGTCTTATTTGTCATACCCAATATGGAGTACTGTACAGTACCTTCTTCATCAAGGAAAAAAGTCTGAGGGATACTGGTAACATTGAATTCATAGAATGCATTTCCTTGGGTATCATAGAGTACATTCATATCCAGGTTGTTTTCAGCAAGAAAATTGTTCGCCAGAGTCTTTGTTTCTCTTTGTCCATCGGTAAGGTTGATGGCAAGTAGAACAGTCTCTTCAGGGTCCAGTTCATTGTGAAGAGCCTGGAATTCAGGCATTTCTTCTATACAAGGTGGACACCAGGATGCCCAGAAATTGATGATCACTTTTTTGCCTTTATAGTCTGAGATGGAAACCTCTTCTCCCTCGTTGTTCACAATGGTGAACTCTGGAGTGAAAGGTGTTTTTACTTTGAGCTTTGAAATTGCATCGTCCGCTGGTGCTTCATCAGTCACCGAAGGAGTGTTATCTTCTGTTTCTTCAATGACCTCTTCTCCATCAGCTTCCTCTTCCAAGGGGGCTTCCACTATAGGGTCAAGGGTTTCTTCTCCACCGAATTTTTCAGTGAAATAATATCCGCCACCGATCACTAGAATGAAAATAATGATCCATAGTATAAAACTGTATTTCTTCATAAGAACCTCCGTTTATTCATGATGACGAGGTACCTCATCATCTGATTTTATTTAAATTAATACTTGTTGACTATTTTATCATAGATTCAGCTAAAATACCCGATGGGGGTTTATTTTTCACAAAATCATATTGGATGCTATTAATTATTTTCAATTTACGTGCTATGAGGTTGAATTTTGAGTATAATGTACTTTATGGACAAAATGGAGGTACATTATGAATAATGAAATTACAGAAAATAAGAATATTTTTCAGAAAAAACCTTGGGTAATCACCTTGGCGATTTTTGCATCGATACTATGGGGAAGTGCTTTTCCCGTACTAAAGATCACCTACGAACAGATGAATATGGCTGGGGACGATCTGTATTCAAAGATTCTCATTGCCGGTGTGAGATTTACCTTAGCCGGATTTCTGATTCTCGGATACGCATACGTGACCATGAGAGAAAAGGTGAAACTGAAATCTTTTGCTGATTACAAGCGGGTGATAGCTCTGGGCCTTGTTCAGACTTCACTGAACTACTTTTTCTTCTATATCGGACTTGCCAATACAACGGCGTCTAAAGGATCGATCATATCTTCCTTATCCAATTTCCTGATCATCATTCTTGCTCATTTTATCTACAAGAATGACAGATTAAACAGCAACAAGATCTTAGGAATCGGATTCGGTATCATCGGTGTACTCATCGTCAATATCAATTCGGGTCTTGATGTGAGCTTCTCCTTGATCGGAGAAGGATTCATGTTCTTTTCAGTGATTACTGGGGTCTTGTCCAGTTTCATGGTCAAGAGCTTTGCAAGGAGTATCCACCCTATGCTGCTTTCAGCCTATCAGCTGATTTTTGGTGGAATTGTGATGCTTCTGATTTCTTTAGGTGGAAATTACAGCACGCTGACAATGACACCTTTGGCAGGAGGCCTTCTTCTTTATTCCGCACTGCTTTCAGCTGTGGCCTTTACACTCTGGTATACACTTCTGAAATACAATAAACCAGGAGAAATTACCATGTTCCGTTTTCTGATTCCAGTGTCTGGATCCATCTTATCCGCAATTTTTCTAGGCGAGGAAATTACGCTGACGGTGGTGGTATCACTGATATCTATCGTCATTGGTATCATACTGGTCAATAGGGATATGCCAAAGAAGAGATTATCATAGAAGATTGAATAGAATTTGTGAAGTCAAAAAGCGCTTTGCAGAATATCATTCTGAAAGCGCTTTTTGACTTCACCTGAATCTTGCAATTCTGTTATGCTCTAAAAACCTGACCAGATGATCAGACCGATCGCATAAAGAATCGGAATGAATATTGAAGGCAGCATGTTTGAGATTTTCAGTTTCAGATTAAACACCATGTTGATGCCAAGGCCCATGATCATAAGGCTTCCGACCCCTGAAATCATGGGGATTGTTTCCGGTACAGCCGTCACCAGTGGTTTGATGAAATTTGAAAGAACAGAGATTGAGCCTTGATATAGGAGCACTGAAACACTGGAAAGCATGACTCCAATTCCCATGGTAGAGGCAAAGATCACTGAAGTGATACCATCCAGAATGGATTTCATATAAAGTTTATCATGGTTATTGGATAATGTGCTTTCAATGGTTCCGATGATGGCCATGGAGCCGATGCAAAATAGAAGAGTCGCTGTCAGAAACCCATCTTTGATTTTGCCTTTGTAATATTTATTGACCAGCAGCTCAATCTTACTACTCATGGTCTCAAGTTTTTTCTCAATATGGATGACTTCACCGATCAGTGTACCCAAAGACATGGATATGATGATGACCATGGGGTTTTCAACTTTGACAAGACCTATGATTCCAAGATAGATGACGCATAATCCTAATACTTTAAAAAGGCTGTAGGCGATATCCTGATTGATTCTTTTATGAAAGAGAATACCGATCAGGCTTCCTGCGATAATGGCAAAAAAATTAACGATGGTTCCAAACATGTAAACACCTCTTTTAATTGAGTATGATCAGGTAGTACAGTACATACAGCCAGCTGAAAAGTCCATGGATGATTGCCCATATGACGGACTCGTAGAGACTCCAGCTGATAATCATTGCCAGAGCGCTTCCCATGGTGATACCGCTTTTGATGACGTCGCCACTTTTCATTGTATTTGCCTCCTCACATTATAAAATTATCTTTTCTCATTATAACTTAATTCGGAATAATTGTTGACTGATTTCATCATTCTTCCAGAAAAAAGTGACAATCATGAT
The DNA here is from genome assembly GCA_964643785.1 of uncultured Proteiniclasticum sp. Lineage (GTDB taxonomy): Bacteria > Bacillota > Clostridia > Clostridiales > Clostridiaceae > Proteiniclasticum. The sequence goes on along the minus strand of CAZXUT010000018.1, from coordinate 24,870 downwards.
ATAATCTCTCAAATCTTCAGAAAATGTGTCATTGTGCTTGTAAACCAATCTCTGTTAATATATTATCAACTTAAGGGGTTGGTTAAATGGCAAGGCTTAAAGTAAAAGTTGAAAAAAGGGATGATGTGAAAGAACTCCAGATGATTGTAAATCTTATGTGCTATATAACTCTGGATTTAAAAGAAATCTCATGTCTGGAAACAATTGCTGTTTTCGACACTAAACTGAATGCCATCTTCTGTGAAAACAAGATGGAATTAAGAAACGATAAAAGTGGAAGAATGATGGTGGAGGAGTACCTTAAAGATCATAAGGAGGTTGTCCTATGCCTGAAAGATGCCCTTAAAACTGGAGAACATAGGAAAGTAAGAGAAGCTGACAAGAAATCGGCCTTGGCCATACCCATCATGGGGGCAAAAAAACCGGTCGGCGTTGTGGGAATCATCTACGAAACAGATGGCTGCCAGAAATCTGTCTGCACAGCTGACCTGATTTTCAAGGACATCATCAATAATTTCATTTTAAAATACAGTGAAGTAAAACAGAAAGAATCCATGGCTTCCTTGTCATGCAGCTTGAAAACCCTTGAAGATTATGAGAAATATGCAATACTGGAAACCGGCAGGAAATGCGACTGGAATATTTCGTTGATGGCGAAGGAACTTGAAATCGGAAGAAACACCCTTTATTCTAAAATGAAAAAAATGGGCATCAGCTAGAGGAGAAAATATCATGAGCATCCTGAATGAGAAGATAGAAAGTGTGCTATTCTGGTACAATATTGACTTTTTAAGTTTGTTAATTAACAAATATTTAATATTATGATAAAATATATACAAGCTAAGATAATTAGCTCCCATATTAGGGTAGAAATACCCCTACCCTTTTGTAAATATACTGTTTCCCTAAAGGACCTGATCTTATGATCAGGTCCTTTCCCAATTTGGGTGCATTACTTTTCGGTCTCTTCTATGATTTCATGAAGAATCCTGCCATCTGTATCATGGAGCTTTGTCCCCATAAGATGTGCAAAAGTAGGTCCTTCGTCAATGAGACTCATGGATGAGATTTCCACGTTCTTCTTGATTCCTTTTCCTGTAGCGAAAAAGACCGTCTGATAATCTTCTTTTTCAGGATGATAACCATGGGTGGATTTACCATGATGATCGCTACCGTCCGCTTTCTGGTTCACTCTGACCTGGGCGGGTTTTCTGTGGTCATTCTCAAAGAAGAAGCCTCGCTTTGCCTCCAGCATGAAAGTGGCAGTCTTGCTGGCTCCAAAAGATATGGCCTCTTCCTGTGAATAGATCTCTTCAATGCCGAAGTTTTCCCGTTCTTTCAGCCTCTCCAGAATTTCAAAAACATGCTTCTTCAGATTCAGATCCTGAGGATCCTTAAGATGGATATAGCAGGAACCATCCATGCCTTCTGCATAGGCATCATAGTCAGATATTTTCTCGCCACGGGTTCGCAAAAGTCCCTTGTCTTTAAAAAGACTGTTCAAATGCACTGCAGTATGAACAGGAATCTGATCATGGTCGCCAAGAACAAAGAGGGTGGTCTTGTCCATCATGTCTTCTTCATCCAGCATCCTGAAAAGTCCGTTCAGTTTCTGATCATAGCTGAGAAGAGCTTCATGAGCTTCTTTTGAATCATAGCCATACTTGTGTCTCATGGAATCAAGCTCCACAAAATGAATCATCATCACATTGGGTTTCTTTTCTTTGAGGGTGTAGTGCGCCGCCGCTTCCACAAATAAATCCAGTTCAGGCTGCTTTATTCCGCTTCGAAGATGCCTGAATCGCATCTCGATGTCCAGAAGAAACCTCGGAGTTCCGTTGGCAAGCACTACACCTGTCTGAGTCTCCCAGGGACGGTTTGCAAGTCTTTCAGGGAGATTATAGGTGATCTGTGATTTGCCTGTTACAGGCCACAAGAGGGCACAGGTTGTATACCCTTTTCTCATGGCCGCGTCATAAAAGGTATCCACTTTGATGCGATCACGGGTCCAGTTCCAGTCAGGGTTTTTTCTATTCACCTGAAGCAATGTGTTGGAAGTGACGCCATGATTCATGGGATACATTCCTGTGGAAATACTGCTGTGACAGGGATAGGTATTGCTTGGATAGACGGAGAACACTTTTTTCGAGAAAGAGGCGTCTTTCATGAGACGTCTGAATCCGGGAAGATGCTCTAGTGTAGGAAGATCTCTATTGGACAGGGCATCGAAGGAGACGATGATAAAATATCTTTCTTGCATAATATTAACTCCTTTTTGTCTCTGAAATATTTTGTACTGTATTTTATAATTATTTTAATATAGCACAGAAAGATTAAAAAGAGTCGGAACACCATCTGAACTTTATGAAAATATATGCCTCGGACATGGGAGCGGCTGATCGATATGAGAAGTAGCGAAAGATTTGTCATGAGACCTCAATCCCATGTAAAATAGAAGAGAGTAATAACATAAACATAAATTGGAGGAAACTGTATGAGCCTTATGGATAAGAGCTGGGAGAAAGTTCTAAGGGAAGAAATGGACAAACCATATTTCAGAAAACTGATGCTCGTTCTGGATCAGGCCTATGAGAAAGAAACTATTTTTCCTGACAGGAATGAAATATTTCAGGCTTTTCAGTTGACTCCTTTTGACAGAGTGAAGGTGGTCATCTTAGGGCAAGATCCGTATCATGGGAAAGGACAGGCAGAAGGGCTTGCATTTTCCGTGAAAAAGGGCGTGAAGATTCCACCGTCACTTAGGAATATTTTCATAGAACTGGAAAGTGATCAACATATTGATAGGCCGGACCATGGCTCCTTGGTTTCCTGGGCGAAAGAAGGGGTGCTTCTTCTTAATACAGTACTGACTGTCAGGGAAGGGGAAGCTAATTCTCATGCAGGACAAGGATGGAAGATCTTCACCGATGAAGTGATGAAGAAGCTGGGAGAAAGGGAGGAACCGGTAGTTTTTATCTTATGGGGGAATCAGGCAAAGGAGAAAGAGAAATTCATAGCATCCCATCATAGAATCATCTCTTCTGCACATCCAAGTCCGCTGTCAGCCAGAAGAGGATTCTTCGGTTCGAAGCCTTTTTCAAAAGCCAATGACTATCTTATGGCTATTGGAAAAGAACCTGTAGAATGGAAGATCAGGTAGAATAAAAAACACTGCACCATCAGCTGACGGATCAGTTTGGGGAAGTTTTTATAGAAAATTTAAATATGCAACTGCTGGTTGACGAAATGTGGGTATAGTTGGCAGTATGTTTACACACTTTCTGTTACGATAATAATGACCAGTTACTATAGAAAAAGAGGTGGCAGTAAAATGACTATTGGAAAGAAGATACAAAAACTTAGAAAAGAAAATGGATTATCCCAGGAACAGTTAGCAGAAAAATTTGACCTCTCCAGACAATCCATATCAAAATGGGAGTCCGAGCAGTCCGTTCCAGACATCAGTAACATCGTCCAGTTAAGTGAGCTGTTTGGTGTATCTACCGATTATCTGGTGAAGGATCAGGATGAAGACACTCTATTACCCAATTCTTCGAAGAAGCCTGGTCATAGTTTCAGTAAAAAGAGAATGATTATTCTGGCTGCTGTTCTTCTAATCTCCTTACTGTCGAACCTTATTTTACGGACAGATCTTAGAAATAGTCAAAATAATGCACGAGCGGTTCTGGACAGTAACCATGCCGCCTTTTTTGAAACCTTGGAAGAGTATAGTGATGAATTGAGTACTATAGCGAAATTTGAGGGAGATGATGATGATCTCTATGAGGTAATAAGAAGACTTCAGATCCATGTCAAGTCACTTAAAAATTATGCGGGTGCTTCTGTATATCTTTCGAAATCTTCATTGAGTGCTTATCTGCTGGATATGGCAAATTCTCCTCATTGGGTTCTTCGGGAATATTTCCTTGATGAGAATGAAAAAGATCTCAAGATCGTTTTTGACGAGATAGACGCAGATAAAATCACTCAGGTGGTTGAAGTCCTGGATACTATAGTGGAGCTGGAAAAAAATGCAAGATCGGAAATGTCTTCCTCAGGGAAAGAGTATAATGATGAAGAAATGGCAGAGGTTTTTGATCCGAAACTGGCAGAACTAGTTAAGCTGACATCTCTATCTGAATCATAGCAGAAATCAAAACAGCAGGACATCCGTTTGCGAATGTACCTGCTGTTTTTCTACGTCATTTAACATATTTTCTTGCTATGTGTAATAATCTAAACTAGAAATCCTCATCAATTTCTTCCAGCTGAAGATGGATATCTGCCGGTAAAAGAAGAAGAGAGGTGAGGAGAAAGGCAACTGCCACCATGCCGAGAAACAGAAAAGTCATCATAAGAGCTTCCTTGACGATGTCGGGGTCGGCTCCTTTAAATGGAATCTCCTCAAATTTCGCCATGGAAAAGCGGTAGATCAGAGTAAGAATCAGCGTCTCGAATCCGAGAAGAAAGTTCTTCAGTCGGATCTTTTTAGAAAGGGTTTCAGGTATTTTATATTCTTTTTCTCCTAGAGTGAGGATGCTCCGGTCTCCTTTTTTGAGGAGACCCTGGAACATGACTTTTGATCTCGTTATTTTTCTCATATTCTTAAGATAACACCGCAAATCTCTTTTCCACTGTTTTCATCAGTATGAAGTGGAAGACCACGGATAGAATCCCCAGTATAAGGAAGGAGACCATGAACCCTGTGAAATAGGTCGGTGCTAGCTTTATTCCCAGGAAGATGCTTAATGCAGTGAGTGCGAATCCGAGAAACATATGGATCACGGAATTGAAGTTCTGCTTTACGGCTTTCTGCTCCGTATCCCAGTTGAGCTTAGGCCAGAGAGCATCCATAAGGATTCCCACCTGGTTCACCACAAGGGATGAAAGAAAGACGATGACAAGGGACAGAAGAATAAACATGAGATCCACCTGGAAGAGGAAGATCATGATGCCGTACAGAATGACCATTGCCAGTGCTTCCACATAGAATGAACTGAGAATCTTGGCATAGATCTGGGTGCTGTAAGGCACAGGAATATACTTCAGAAAATAAAAATTCTTTCCCTCTCTTGAAATGGCAGTGGAGGAGATGACATTCACTGATCCGAGTAAGAATCCGATACCGGCCATACCGACAATGAGGACACCCTCATCCACGGAACGTATGAAGCCGAGTACCTGCAGCATCTCATCCTTGTCCCCTGAGCTTCCCATAAATATCGGGAAGAGAATGAATAGGGGATAGATGAGACTGATCAGCACGCAGTTGAGAAAATAGATCGGTGTTCTTAGAAGAAGTTTCAGTTCCTTCAATGAATAGGAAAGGAGAATGCTCTTCTTCATGGTTCCTTTTCTCATATCTTCTTTGGACAAGGTTTTTCTGTCTGCTTTAGATTCTGAAACACCGATGACTCCTTTGAAATAGATTGCATTTCCGATAAGGTAAAATGCGCCTACTGCTATGAGGCTTAGTGCAATCATTGCTAAAAGATAGAGTAGACCGGTGACAGATTCATGGGCAAGCAGTGCTTCTGTGGCAAAAAAGCTGGTAGGAAACACAAGGCTTGTGATTCTGAAAACGGGAAGATCAGATATATTACCGATAACAAGATCAGTTCCCTGACTCATGCGGTTAGTGAAAAACTGGATTCCAAAATTGAATCCCAGTGCCACCACGAGGCTTAAAATGCCTGCAATCATATTGAACCGGTCTCGATTCTTGAAACGGTTGCTGAAGCGCATGATCACCATGGAGATCATCGAGGCGATGGCCAGAGGGAATACCGGAATCAGAATAAGTGCTGCCAAAGTGTAGATGTAATAAAGTACTCCTGCAGAGTCCTTGACACCGAAGATGACAAGAATCGGCAAAAAGAAGACGATGATGATGAAGTACTCGTACACCAGGGACACAAGAAACTTCGATGTCAGGATCTCTCCTCCACTGATCGGAAGATAAAGGAAATTATCCACATCCTTCGAGAAGTAGAAGACGTTCATAACATAGAAGATACCGAACATGAAGACCATGATGCCTGCAGCAGGAATCACGAGTCGCAGGATAAGGGATTCCATCTCCATCATGACCATGGAATCATAAAGATCGGAAATCATGAATCCGAAGCTTAAGCCCATGGTGACCATAAGAAACAGAACGAGTAGAATTATTTTGATTTTGGAGCTGAAGAAAGACTTCTTTGTGCTTCTGCCGATCATGTTGCTCAGGGTCTCATCATTTTTGAACATGGCTCTGGTCAGAATATAGATGCTATTCTTCATCGTTTGTCATCTCCAGGAAGATTTTTTCAAGTCCTTCATTTTCACTGACCAGTCCCCTGAGTTCGGTCATGGTTCCGCAGAACATGAGTTTTCCTTTATTGATGATGCCTACCCGGTCACATAGCTTTTCGGCTACTTCCAGTACATGGGTGGAGAAGAAAACCACATTTCCTTTGTCGGCATGTTCTCTCATCATTTCTTTCAGATAGAATGAAGATTTAGGATCCAGCCCGCTCATGGGTTCATCCAGTATCCATAGGCTTGGATCATGAATCAGTGCTCCCATTATAATGATTTTCTGTCTCATACCATGGGAATAGCTTGAAATGTAATCGCCCAAAGCGTTATCCATGTCAAAGCGTTTAGCAAGGCCATCAATTCTCTCCTGCCTCAGACTGCTTTCCACATTATAGATGTCACCCATGAAATTAAGGTATTCTAGACCCTTCAGTCTTAAAAAGATATCAGGATTATCCGGTACAAATCCGAACTGTCTTTTGTACAGAATGGGGTCTTTATCCAGCGTGATGTCATTGATGAGGATTTCTCCTCCATCAGGACTTGTGATGCCTGTCAGCATCTTGATTGTGGTGGTTTTACCCGCCCCATTGGGTCCGAGAAAACCGAAGATTTCACCAGGTCGAAGATCCAGTGTGAGATGATCTACTGCTTTCACTTTTCCGCCATAGACTTTTGATACGTCTTTTATTGTGATCATATGCTTTTTTCGGCAAATCATGAATTTGCCTTCCTCCATTATAAAATTTTCCTGATGATTGATATGAATGATCAGCAGGAAAACTGGTTCATCCATAATATTCATGACTAAAATATAACAAAACCATCCGTCATAGTAAAGGTTTTGAAAAAAGAATATTCATCTCATATCTGTTGAGGAAAGAAATCAGCATGAAAAAAGAGATACTACTGAAGTATCTCTTTTTCATGCAAATGCTATTTTTCTTTTAGTAGATCTCTGATTTCTGTCAGAAGAACTTCTTCTGCAGTCGGGATAGGAGATGCAGCTGGAGTCTCTACCTCTTTTCTCTTCATTCTGATGATAAGCTTCACCACAATAAAGATGGTCAGCGCAACAATCAGAAAATTGATGATTGCCTGGATGAATAAACCGATCATAATCGGTGTGCCATTCACTGCCATGGACAGCTCGGAAAAATCTGGAACCGAAAAGATTGCAGCAACAAGTGGCATAATGATGTCATCCACTAAGGATGTTATGATTGCGCGAAATGCTCCACCGATAATAACAGCAACAGCTAAATCCACGACATTGCCTTTAATGGCAAATTCCTTGAATTCTTTGATAAAAGTCTTCATATATTCACCTCCTGAAATAATCATATCATAGTTGTTGAATATGAGAAACATGGATAAATTATTATCGAAAATTCGAAGTAAGACTGAGTCTGATTCAGTTATAGAAAGAAGAGAACATAGGGCTTATGAAATGAAAACAGCTTTAAATATGGTATACTGTACTATGGACATAATAATGAAATAAAAGATGAACTGAGCCCTTTAATGGATATTTCAGGAAACAGGTTCATAATGAATGAGAGATAATAACGAAAGTAGGTCATATTATGGAGGAAAAATCAATTAGTAGAACACAGTATCTGGTAAAAGAATGGCTCATACCAATCGTCACAGCACTGGTTCTGGCATGGCTCATCAATACCTTTGTGGTATTTCGGATTGAAGTACCTACCGGTTCTATGATTCCGACAATCAACAAGGACGACAAAATTTTTGTTTTAAAGGCCTACAACAAGGATGATTTCGAGCGAGGAGACATTCTGGTCTTCGAATCGGAAGAACTGGCTGAAGAAGATGGCACGCCCATGCTTCTCATCAAAAGACTCATCGGACTTCCTGGAGAACATGTGGAGCTTATTAACGGACTCCTCTTTGTTGAAGGAGTACAGGTGGAAGAGCCTTATGTAGTAAATAATTTCATGTTCAATGCTGTTTTTGATGTTCCGGAAGATCATCTCCTGTTTTTGGGAGACAACAGAGAAACATCAAATGATGCAAGATATTGGATCAACCCCTATATCAGCAAGGATGAAGTTATCGGAAAAGGCGGTCTGAGAATCTTTCCATTGGATAATATAGGATTTTTAAAATAGAGAACAATCTGGAGTAAAGAAACATTATAAAAAGATGGAGGAGAACTTTATGGAAGTGAACAGAATCATTGAAAACAATAGGGAAAGACTTATAGAAGATGTGCTGAAGCTTGTGTCCTATGAATCAGTTCAGGCTGATGCCAAAGAAGATATGCCTCAAGGTGAAAAGGTTGCAGAAGTACTGGAAGAAGCCCTTAACATGGGTAAAGCCTATGGCTTCAAGACCATGAATGTGGATGGACATGCCGGGATTATTGAGTATGGCGAAGGAGAAGACTATGTAGCTGTACTTGGACACCTTGATGTGGTTCCTGTAGGAGAAGGCTGGACGAAGAATCCTCTTGGAGAGGTTTCCGGAGACAGAATCTACGGCAGAGGAACCATGGATGACAAGGGACCTATGGTCTCAGCGCTTCATGGTCTCATCGCAGTAAAGGAATCAGGGGCTACGCTGAAGCACAGAATCAGACTGATTTTCGGCACCAGTGAAGAAACTGGCGGATCGGATATCGCGGAGTATCTCAAAAGAGAAAAGCAGCCGATTTCCGGATTCACACCGGATGCTGATTTTCCTGCCATCAATGCGGAAATGGGTATTCTTGTGATGAAGATTTCCAAAGAACTCAAAAATCATAATCTCTTGTCTCTTGAAGGCGGGCAGGCTGTCAATATGGTTCCTGACCGTGCATCTGTAAGATATCTTGAAGATGGAAAAGAGAAGGCGTTATCTTTTGAAGGGGTATCCGCTCATGGCAGCACGCCTCATAAAGGAAAAAATGCGATTTCTGCGCTTCTTCGCGAATTGAAGGAGAACAGTGCTTTCGCCGAACTTAAGGACACTTTAAGTGTACTCGAGTATAATTTTGCAAGGGATTTAGACGGCCATAATATGGGCGTTGACCTGGAAGATGAAGCTTCAGGTAAACTGGTTCTGAATCTGGGAAAAATTAAATTAGAAAACAATGATCTTGATACATACATCAACATCCGTTATCCTGTCACTTTTAAAATGGAAGATGTGACAGAGAAGATCAGGTCAATTTTTGAGAAAGAAGGATTCACTTTTGAAATTCTTGCTCATGATGGCCCCCTATACTATCCGAAAGATGCCGCATTCATCAGAAAACTGATGGATGTCTATGCAAAAGAAACGGGAGACCAAAGTGAACCTCTCGCCATCGGCGGAGGAACCTATGCAAAAATGATGGATAACATCGTCGCATTCGGTCCACTTCTTCCGGGCAGAGAAGATACACTGCATCAGCTGGATGAGTATATTCTGATTGAAGATTTGATGACTTGTGCAAGAATTTATGCCAATGTCATGATTGAGTTGGCAAAATAGGGGGCAAGGGATGAACAGTAACAACAATAAGCCTAGGAAGAATAAGAATATAAAATTTTATATCATATACTTCCTCAGCGTTCTGGTCATGGTTACAGTATTCAATTACTTCTCCAATGACATTAAAAATCAGAAACAGACATACAATGAATTCCGTGATGCTGTTATGGACGGCAGAGTAGAGTCCATCAAACTGGACGAATCTCAGAGAAAATATGAGTATACCATGGTCGAAGGTGATGAACTTTCAGGGTTTACCCTTTATACAGGGCAGATCAGCACTGATGATGATATGAGAAAGCTCATACTGGAAAATGAAATTCCATTAGAAGTAGCGGTCGTTCAGGTGGCAAACCCCATCATGACGATTCTTCTGTCCTGGATCCTTCCACTTGGACTTCTGCTCTTTTTAGGAAACTATATCTTAAAGAGCATGGACAAGCGTGGAGGCGGAGGCATGATGTCCTTCGGAAAGAGCACCGCGAAGCTCTATGAAAGCGACACAGGTGTCACTTTCAAGGATGTGGCAGGTCAGGAAGAAGCCAAAGAATCTCTCATCGAGATCGTTGACTTTCTTCATAATCCGAAGAAATATGTAGCCATCGGTGCAAAGCTTCCAAAGGGAGCCCTACTAGTAGGCCCTCCAGGAACAGGTAAGACACTTCTGGCAAAAGCAGTGGCTGGTGAAGCCAAGGTTCCATTCTTCTCGCTTTCAGGTTCCGCTTTTGTGGAAATGTTCGTGGGAATGGGTGCGGCCAGAGTACGTGACCTGTTTAAAGAAGCGATGATCAAGGCGCCATGTATCATCTTTATAGATGAGATTGACGCCATCGGTAAATCCAGAGAAACTGGAGGATACGGTGGAAACGACGAAAGAGAACAGACACTGAATCAGCTTCTTGCTGAGATGGACGGATTCGACTCTTCAAAGGGTATTGTCCTTCTTGCAGCAACCAACAGACCAGAAGTTCTGGACAAAGCACTCTTGAGACCAGGTAGATTCGACAGAAGAATCATCGTCGATGCACCGGATCTTAAAGGGAGAGAAGCCATCCTTAAAGTACATTCAAAAGAGGTCAAGATGGGCGACGACGTGAATCTCAATGAGATCGCCAAGGGTACCCCAGGTGCTGTAGGTGCAGACCTTGCCAATATGATCAATGAAGCTGCGCTGAGAGCAGTCAAGAACGGCAGAGCCTATGTTATGCAGGAAGACCTGCAGGAGGCCATCGAGCTTGTCATTGCCGGTCAGCAGAAGAAAGACAGAATCATGTCTCCAAACGAGAAAAGAATCGTTGCTTTCCATGAAATCGGGCATGCGCTGGTTGCAGCAATGCAGAAGAACACGGACCCGGTCATGAAGATCACAATCATTCCAAGAACCATGGGCTCTTTAGGGTATACCATGCAGGTCCCTGAGGATGACAAGTATCTCATGAGCAAAGATGAAATGCTTACAGAAATCGCCATCCTCTTTGGAGGAAGAGCGGCTGAAGAAGTGGAATTTGAATCCATCACGACAGGTGCATCCAATGATATTGAACGAGCTACGAATATGGCCAGAAGAATGGTCACACTATACGGCATGAGCGATACCTTCGATATGATGGCTTCCGAATCCGTAAGAAGTCAGTATCTGGATGGACGTACAGTCATGAATGTGAGTGACAGATTTGCTGCGAAGGTGGACGAAGAAACACTAAGCATCATCAAATCATGTCATAAGAGAGCGATTGAAATACTGGAAGAACATAAAGAACTGATGGCTGAACTTGCACAGATCCTGCTGGATAAGGAAACCATAACAGGTCCTGAATTCATGCATGTGGTAAGACAGTATATGGGTGAAGATTTCGGTCTTTCCAAGTCTGAAAAAGCTGCAAGAGAAAAGGCTTTGGAGGCAGAAACTGCCAATGATGAAGAAGAAATCATCCATGTAGAGGATGAACCTGAGACAACAGGATTTATAGACAAACAGAAAAATGACGAGGAAGAAATAAAACCTGAAGTCGTTTCTGAAGAGGAAAAGAACGAAGACAGCACAATATAAGTGTATGGCCGTGATCCTTTGGATTACGGCTATGCCTTTGGAGGAATAGATGAAAGAAAAAGAAGTTAATGTAGATCTGGCTCCCCTTGAACTGAAGAAAGAGAGAGCTTATCTTGAGAAGGTCTTAGGCCATATCATGGAAGACATTCTCACCAATACCACAAAAAAGAAAACGATCTATGATGATATAGTAGAATATCGAAAGACACTCATCGACGAGTATCGAAGTGACGAAGACAAACAGATGGATTTCTTCGATCATAACCGTTTTGTACAGGAAGAATCCTATAAAGCCATCGAGAAGAAGCTCCTTGAACTTACTGAGCTTCATGGGACTCCTTATTTCGGCAAGGTCGTCTTCAAGGAAGAAGGCCAGGACGAAGAAGAAGAGATCTATATCGGTAAGTATGGACTTGTAGATGAGGAGAAATATGAACCCCTGATCATCGACTGGAGAGCACCCATTGCATCGCTGTTCTATAAAGGATCTGTCGGGAAAGACAAATACCGTGCACCCATCGGTGATGTGGATGTGGACATCAATCTGAGACGTCAGTTTCTTATTAAAGAAAGTGAACTGAGAGCTGTATTTGATACGGAGACGGATGTAAGAGACGAAATTCTGCTTGAGGTTCTTTCCTCCAACGCAGGAAAAAAGCTTAGAGACATCATCATGACCATCCAGGAAGAACAGGATCGGATCATCAGAGAAAAGAAGGAAGGGGTTGTTGTAGTAAATGGGGTAGCCGGAAGCGGAAAGACCACCATCGCACTACATAGAACAGCCTACCTGCTTTATAACTACAGAAAACTATTGGAAAACAAAGTCATGATTCTGGGTCCTAATAATATGTTCATGGACTATATTTCGCAGGTTCTCCCTTCACTGGGTGAAGGCGGCGTTCATAATGACACCTTCAAAGATCTGGCTCTAAGCCTTCTGGATTTTGATGGGGCTATGTTTATGGGCGAGGACTACACAGAAGCGCTGATCAGCGGCGATGAAGAACTGGTTTCAGATGCCAGAGAGAAAAGAAGCCCTGAATTCAAAGCGGTTCTTGAACAGAAAATCATGGATACGGAAAAGACTTATTATAAGTTTAAAGAAATCGAGTTTCTAGGCAAAATTCTGCTGACGGAAAAAGAGATGGAGAATATTCTTCTGAAAGACTTCAAATACATGCCTTTCTTCAAGCGTGCAAAAAGACTGAAGAAAATCATTGTCAAGAAGCTCAAAGAAGTCAGAGACGAAAAGAGATACGCCATCGACAAGAAATATGATGAAAAGAAGAAGAAAATGAAGGGTGAGGGAAATGACATCAATATGCTGGACGGCATGAGGAAGTCAGAACTCAGAGAACTGATAAGCCGTGTGGCAGAAAAGAGAAAGGAATTCAGAGATCTTTCTGAAGGGGATTATCTCAGAAGCTACCAGGAGCTGAAAAACTTCGCTTTCTATACAGAAGCGGATATTGCACCTATGCTCTATTTCAAGCATAGACTGCATGGCCTGAAGCTTCCTTATCAGGTGAATCATATTGTGCTTGATGAAGCTCAGGAATACTCGATGATTCATTTTGAGGCACTGAAGGAAATAACTGGCTGTAACTCCTTTACCATAGTGGGAGATACCAATCAGATGATTCTTGAAGGTCAAAGCAGCATGAACGATCTTGGAGAGATCTTTAGAGATGTGAGGCATTACAATCTTACGAAGAGTTATCGTTCCACCTTTGAGATCATGGATTACGCCAATCAGTTCCTGAATGGCGAAAAAATTGTTCCACTGGTGAGAAACGGTAGTCCGGTAGAAGAGCATAAGGATGTCACCATGGAAGATATGCTGGAACTCATTGTCAGAAAAGTGGAAGCATACAAGAAAGATGAACTGGATACCATCGGTATCCTCACAAGAGACATGAACACCACAAAAGAGCTGTATCAGCAGCTCAAGAATAAACTGAATGTGAAGCTCATAGACAGTGAAGATGCCCTTCTTAAAGGTGATCTTTATATCATGCCATCCTATTTCGCCAAGGGGCTGGAGTTTGACGGTGTAGTCATGGTGGAAAAAGCCGGAGAAGATGAACAGGATCTTATCAACTACATCATGGCAACCAGAGCACTGCATAAACTGACTAGAATCACATTTAAAGAGACAATGATCTATTAACTGAAAATAGTGGATAAAAAGGAACAGGGACTGGAGTATTTCACCGGTCCCTGTTCCTTTTCCTCTATATGCTTATAGAAGACTATCTTATTTCTACCTGGTTTTAAAGAATGGCAACATCCAGATCTACGGTAATGAGAATTTTTGCTGTCTTGAAGCGTTCACGAAGCTTTTCTTCCAATTCCTTTTTAATGGATAAGCGATCCTTATCGGAGGTCTTTTTACTGTCTACCACCACTTCCACAATGATCAGTTCATTTTCACTGAAACCTGTGTATCTGAAATCATGAAAAGAAATGACATTGTCGATACTTAAAGCCATATCTCCTACAATACCCTTCACCTCAAGATATCGTGCATCATTGTAATTGATGGGGTCAACATGGATGACCAGACTGATATCAAGGTCTTCTCTGATGTGTCTTTCAATCTTATCGACGGTGTTGTGAAGATCCACTAAATTCATATCATGAGGCACTTCCACATCAATGGTCGCCATGGTTTTTGCAGGACCATAATTATGAATCTGAAGATCATGGACACCATGGATGGACTCATAGGACATCACTTTCTTTTTGATCTTTTCAGCCAGTTCTTTTTCCGGTTTTTCACCCAGTATCGGATTGATGGTTTCAAGAGAAAGCTTCAGGCCGGAGAAGATGATGTACAGCGCGATGAGGATCCCTATAAAACCGTCTACCCGCAAGGAGGTATATTGGCTTAAGATGAGTCCTATAATCACCACAGAGGTCGTCAGAACGTCACCTATGGCATCTTGCGCAGTGGCCAGAAGAGTCCCTGAGTTCACTTTCTTCCCAAGTCTCTTGTTGAAGAGATATAGAAAGAGCTTGAAACTGAGAGACAGAATAAGGATCCCTATGATCAGGATACTTGAGGTCACAGGACTTGGAGAGAGAATCTTCTTGAAAGAAGAGACCACAAACTGATACCCGACAACGATGACAAGTACGGAGATGGTGAGACCTGTAAGGTATTCTATCCTGCCATGACCATAGGGATGCTCATTGTCAGGCTCTTTATTGGCCATTTTGAATCCGATGATGGTAATGAGCGAAGAGGCTGTATCCGTCAGATTGTTGAATGCATCTGCGATGAGGGCGATACTGCCTGTGGCAAGACCCAGAAATCCCTTGACTGAAAAAAGGATGAAGTTTAAAAGAATACCCAGTATTCCGGATATTCGTCCTATGCGTTCTCTCTCCTTTGCGTTCTGGTAATCTCTTCCCTCTATAAGTTTGTCTACCATCTTGTTGATCACAATATATTCCTCACTTTTCTTCTTTATTGACTCATAATTTTAGAATTAATTATAACATAAAAATTACGGAATTAAGATGAACTTCTTTGTGATGATAATGACAGTCTGCAGTATCTGCAGTATATATTTTGTGGTATATTGAGAAAGGAATGTTTGAAATCATGGGTTTTAATGGTCTAGTAAGACCGCCTCATGATAGAATAGAGGTAAATACGAAATTATGGAGGAAAATAATGGAAGAAAAAAAATTGGCACTGGAACTGATCGATTTTCTGCATGAATCATCTACAGCTTTTCAGGCAGTGGAGATCATGAAGAGAGATCTGATTCATCTGGGATATAAGGAACTCAAGGGTGAAGAAGACTGGAAACTTGAAGAAGGGGATAAAGCTTTTTATACAAAGAATAATTCTTCTCTCTTTATGATTCAGATCGGAAAAGACCCCTTGGCTAATGGATTTAAAATGGCCGGAGCGCACACAGATTCACCCTCTTTCAGAATCAAACCTGATTCGGAAATTCTTCAGGACGGATTCCTGAAACTGAACGTGGAAACCTATGGCGGACCGATTCTTTCCACCTGGTTCGACAGACCGCTTTCTCTTGCGGGTAGAGTCATGATTAAGGGAGAGAATATCCTGAAACCTCAGACGAAGCTCATCGATTTCAAAAAACCGATTCTCTATATCCCTTCACTAGCAATCCATATGAATAGAAAAGTCAACGAAGGTGTAGAAGTCAATAAACAGAAACATGTTCTGCCTGTCATGATGATGGCGGATAAGGATCTTGAGAAAAAAGGATTCCTGAAGAACCTCGTTGCTGAAGAACTTGAAGTGGATGTGGAGAAGATTCTTGATTTTGATCTCTTTGTATATGAGGTTGAAAAGGGAAGTCTATGCGGACTGAACGAGGAATTCATTTCCTCCAAGAGACAGGATAATCTGTCCAGTGTCCATAGCATCTATACTGCAATGAAATCTACAGATGAGTTTTCAGGAATCAATCTGGGTGCTTTCTTTGACAACGAAGAATGTGGCAGTGCCTCTAAGCAGGGAGCAGATTCCACTTTATTAAGAGATCTTATGGAAAGAGTGTATTATGCGCTAGGAGGAAGCCGAGAGGATTTCCTGAAGAGCCTTGAGAATTCCTTCATGATATCAGCTGACCTTGCACATAGTGTGCATCCGAACTACACCGAGATGCATGACCCGACCAGTAGACCCATCATCAACAAAGGTCCGGTCATCAAGATTTCAGCCAATATGAGATATACGTCTGATGCGGATTCCATGAGTGTCTTTACAGGACTTTGTGATGAAGCAAAGGTACCTTACCAGTACTTTGTAAACAGAAGTGATCTAGCAGGAGGAAGCACCATAGGACCCATCGGTTCTACTCATCTTCCGATCAGAACCCTCGACATCGGAAATCCTCTTCTGGGTATGCATTCAGCAAGGGAGCTTGGTGGTGTGAAAGATCATCTTTACCTGACAAAAGCACTTGAAGTTTACTTCAATCTAAAATAATCTTTTTTTGTTTTTGTTTTGTAATGGGTACACTACTGGATTGAAATAAAATATCAGTATGAATAAATTTAGAGGTGAAGCGTTTGAGAAAAGTAAAAAAGCTATTAATGACTACCATGATTGTTGGTCTTTCAGTTGCGGTTTCAGGTTGCTCTCTTTTGGGGAAGACACCTGACGTATCAGAGTACATAGATCCTGCACAGGAATCTGCGGCAGATAATGAAGGGCTGATTTCCTATATGGAAGAGGTGAGACCAGTTCTTGAAATGTTCTACACTGAGGGAAAATCCCTTGTCGAAGCAGGTGTCAAAGGGAATGAAATCAATGTAGAGATCAATCTGGGAGACGATCCGAGTCCATATGAGGATTTTGAGAAGCTTATGGTGTATGAAACGACCAGAGTGACTCACAGTATTCTGAACTACAGAGATTATGAAGCCATAAAGGATATTTATAAGATCAACATCAAGTTTACCGATCAGAAGACTGTGTCCCTTTACGGGAAACAGGCTGTTGAAGCAGAAGAATTTCTGGATTTCGATGCAGTAACCATACTGAATGCGGTGAAGAGAGACTGATTTCATGAAAACAGAAAAGATTCTATCTGGAAAATCACACATGATTTTCGCAGATAGAATCTTTTTTTCTTTTTTTCTTTTTTTCTGCTTTTTTGTCATTTTCATTTTATTCAGCAGAGAAATTTTCACCATCCACTTTGGCGAAGGTTTCCTTGGCTTTTCGGTGATGCTGTCCATAAACCTCATAAAGCTTCGCTTTTTCCTTTAACCTGACTCTTGCATCTCGGGAAGGGTTCTTCAGGACATAGTCTCTGCAGGTGCTACTGCAGAATCCTTCTTTTTCCACTTCACAGGATGCGCAGGAAATATGCTGCAGATGACAATCATCATTGGTGCAGTTGATGTAGCGGTCAGTAAGGCTATCGCAGTGCACACATCTGGAAACGATGGTCTCTTCCTCCTGATTGATTCCTACAGAGATGCGGTCATCAAAGACATAGCATTTTCCATCCCAGAGCCTGCCTCTGGTTTCTTCGTCCTGACCGTAGGTCACAATGCCTCCTTCAAGATGATAGACATCCTTGAAGCCTTGATTCAGGAGTACGCCAGTGAGTTTTTCACACCTTATGCCACCGGTGCAGTAGGCGATGACTTTCTTGTCTTTATGCTCTGAAAGATTTTCTTCAATCCACTTCGGGAATTCCTTGAAGTTTGTGATGTCGGGTCTGATGGCACCTCTGAAGTGGCCGATATCATATTCGTATCCGTTTCTGCCATCCAGGATGATCACATCCTCCTTCTGGAGCATCTCATACCATTCAGTGGGTTTGAGATAGGTACCCACCTGATCATTCGGGTTCACATCATCTTCCTCGTTCAGGGTGATGATGCTGCTTTTTGGTTTCACATACAGCTTTCTGAATGCGTTTTTCTCTTCTTCGTGGATTTTGAAGACCATATCTGAGAAACGGGGATCTTTTCGCATATGTTCCATATAAGCCTCTGTTTCTTCAAGGGCTCCACAAAGGGTGCCGTTTATGCCTTCCTGAGCCACAAGGATTCGTCCTTTCAGATTGAGGGTATTGCAGAAGGCTTTATGCTCTACTGCATAGGTTTCAGGATCTGATATAGTTACAAATTTATAGTAAAGCAGGACTCTATATTTATTTTCACTCATTTTTCACTTCTCCATTTTTTAATGGGTTCAAGTATACCTCATAATTTAAATTTTGTAAATTGCCATAGCATGCAATTTAAATTGACAGAGAAGTCAATATGTTTGCTATTTATAGATTGGTGAGAGGCATAAAGGAAAAGTACATTGAAACAGAAAAAAGCAGAGGAATTCGTGCAAATTCCTGCTGCTGTGAAATTCAGATGTGCTTCGTACAATGTTTTCCTTTAATAGACACCTACAAACGCTTCTACAAGGGTTTCATAGATGAAATAAAATCATCAATTCCAGCTTCGTACAGATTGTGTATTTCCTCTATACGACTGGCTAAAAAGAGCTTACCGCTTATGGCTGCAAATTTATCCCAATAATAACCGCTATTTGATTGCAGCAGTAGCGCTCTCTGTTTATGGATCTCTTCTTCCTTCATCGTTTCCTTGAGTTTCATGTAGGCAGTATTGTAGTTGGCTTCGATTATTGTAGAAAAATCATAGGATTCCACATTGTCTTTAAAAGCCAGTAAATGGGCAAATCCTTCATCAAAAACAATATATTTCAGTTGATCAATAAAGCTGCTTGAGGCAGAGGATGGGTATTTTCCATGTAAGCATACGTGAGAGGCTTCGTGTGTTACTAGTTGTCTGATGAGCATGTTGATATCATGCCCTGATTCCTGGTACTCACTGAAACGAATCAAGTCGAATACCATATAGAGCACACCATTATATTCTATGACCATTGCGTCATAAGGCTTTGGACATCCTATCACTAAGAGGACATTCACATCATTCATAATTGTTTTCCATTCTGGATAAAGAGCTGAAAAGAGATTGCTATTCAGTGGATTAAAATTCTCCAGACCGCTTTTTAATTGCAGTAGCATTTTACTGACAATCTCGTGTTTATCTCTATCAGGAGAATCAAAAAGATACGTGTCTTTTTCAATATTATGAAATAACCAATGATTTCTGAATTCGTTTTCGTGATCACCATTTAGAAATTGTAGAACCATATGATCATCAATAAACATGCAAATCCTCCTCGAAATAATATCTGAAACCTACTCTAACCGAACTGAATGAGTACAAAAGCCAATATACTGATATTATACTTAGTTTTCTAAGTTATTCCAATTTTAACACTGATTAAATATAGAGCGAAAAAAAAGAGCGCTGATAAAAATCAGTACGCTCCATTATGATTAATCCACCTTACCTACATCAGTCAAAGTGAGGTTCTTATTATGACTCAGAACCCACGCGATGCCCCATTCGTTCTGGAACAGCAGGATGTTTCTGCCTCTAAGATCCACAACAAGTCTTGTATCGGAGGTGATGTCGAGGGTATCAAGGTCCACATCTTCAGTTTCAATCCATCTGACGAAACGGTAGGGCAGCATGTCAATTTTAATTTCCACACCGTATTCATTCTTCAGGCGGAACTCTAGTACTTCCATCTGCAGATTACCTACAACGCCTACGATGATCTCTTCCATCCCGATGTGATGGTCTTTATAGACCTGAATTGCTCCTTCTTGAGCAACCTGGGTGATTCCTTTGACAAACTGCTTTCGCTTGATGGTATCCATAGGCCTTACTCTGGCAAAATGCTCTGGAGCAAAGGATGGAATTCCCTCGAACTTGAAGATGTTCTTGGGCTCAGTGAGGGTGTCTCCAATGGAGTAGATCCCTGGATCAAAGACACCGATGATGTCACCTGCATAAGCTTCTTCCACCACTTCTCTGTCTTGAGCGAGGAACTGCTGAGGCTGGGACAGTTTGATCTTGTTTTTCCCCTGATAGTGATAGACTTCCATGCCTTTCTTGAATTTTCCGGAACAGATTCTGATGAAGGCGATACGATCGCGATGCTGAGGATTCATGTTCGCCTGGATCTTAAAGACAAAGGCTGAAAAATCTTCATTAATCACATCAATCTCTTTCCCTTCGGAAGTTGCTCTTGGCAGTGGTGGTGATGTGAGTTCCAGGAAGGATTTCAGGAAGGGCTCGATTCCGAAGTTCGTCAGGGCAGAAGCGAAGAATACAGGACTTAATTGGCCCTTCATCACTTCACCCATATCAAATTCATTACCGGCTATATCCAGAAGTTCGATATGTTCTTTCAGTTCATCATGATAGGAATCTCCGATGAGATCCTTGAAGATTGGATCATCTACAGATCCTTTTACGGAACTTACTGCACTCTGACCATGGGTTCCTGCAGAAGAGAATACCTGAATGCTATGAGAATCTCTTTCATAGACACCCTTGAAATCTTTGCCTGAACCGATAGGCCAGTTCATAGGATAGGTTTTGATGCCTAGCTCATTCTCGATATCTTCCATCAGCTCGAAAGGATCCTTGGCTTCTCTGTCCATCTTATTGACGATGGTGAAAATCGGGATATTTCTTAGAGAACAGACATTGAAAAGCTTTCTGGTCTGTTCTTCCACACCCTTTGCCGCATCCACAACCATTACAGCGGAATCCGCAGCCATAAGGGTTCTGTAGGTATCTTCAGAGAAATCCTGATGTCCAGGCGTATCCAGAATATTGATGACATAACCATCATAGTTGAACTGCATGACAGAGGAAGTTACAGAAATACCTCTTTGTTTTTCAATTTCCATCCAGTCTGAAACTGCATAAGTCTTGGATTTTCTTGATTTTACGGAACCAGCAAGTCTGATGGCCCCTCCGTACAGCAGCAGTTTTTCAGTTAGGGTTGTTTTACCTGCATCTGGATGGGAGATGATGGCAAAGGTTCTTCTACGTTCTATTTCTTTTCTTAAATCTTCCACTTTTTTCCTCCATATACTATAAATCACAAACTCAAGTAGTTGTGATAAAAACATGCTTTATTACAGTCTTCTCTTAGGATAGATTATATCTTAAGACCAATTATATATTATAATTGATAATCAAAGATTATACTACTTTTTTTATTCATAATAAGTTCAATTTCTACCGAGTTTTTATCAAGTTTTGGCCTGTCCTCTGTAGAATTAATGAAAATTTAATCCTTATATTACTCAAATATATATAAACTGGGGTATAATGAATACAAATCAAAACGGAGGTAATGCATGTTTAAACTAGTTGCAATTGATATGGATGGAACCCTTTTATCATCCAGCCATCAGATCAGTGAGAAAAACAGGGAAGCCATCATCAAGGCCATGGATAAGGGTGTGAAAATTGTGCTCTGCAGTGGTCGGACCATCAGTAGTCTACTGACATTTACCAGCGAACTGGGGGTTCTGGGTGAAGAGGAGTATGTGGTAGGACATAATGGGGCGGCAGCAATGAGAATAATCGATCAGAAATATATTTATGAAAATTCCCTTACAGGAAAAGAAGCGAAGGAAATAGCGGCAGTCTGTGACGGGCTGAATGCAAACTATACGATATATACATTTACTGAAGCCATGTCACCGAGGGATAATCCTCATGGAAGATATGAAGCGGAGCTTAACAGCATGGCTTTGGAAATCCGCCACCCGAACACGATTCATGATGATGAGAAAATCGCGAAGGTCCTTATTATGGATGACGAGGATGTTCTTGACTCTTATGTTGGCGTGATCAAAAATCATTTTGAGGAAAAATACAATCTGGTGAGATCCTTGCCGATTTATCTGGAAATCATGAGAAAAGAAGTCAATAAGATGAGCGGAATCATGGCTGTGGCAAATCTTCATGGAATAAAGGAAAGCGAAATCATCGCCATCGGAGATGCGCCTAATGACCTTGAGATGATAGAAGGCGCAGGTCTTGGCATCGCCATGGGGAACGCCCAGGAGATCATCAAAGAAGCCAGCGGCTATATAACAAAGATGAATGATGAAGACGGGGTTGCTTACGCATTAAATAAGTATCTGAAGTTAGGTATGTGAGGAATAATATAAAAGCCAATATAAATATGATAAAATATATAGCAGATGATTATTTATCATAAGCATCTAAGAGACAACAAGCTAAGCAAATCAAAGCGAGGAGGTGGATTATGAAGATTCATGCAAAATATAAGATCATCATCGGACTATTTCTTCTGATGTTCGTTATTCCCGGGTTTCAGGCGTACGCTTCACAAGGGTACTATGATGTAGCCGAATTCAATCTGAATGTGGACATTCTTGAAAATGGGGATGCTGTGGTCATGGAAGAAATCACCTATGATTTTGATGGTGACTTCAATGGGGTACTTAGAGATATCGATTATTCTCGAACCAGTGGTCTGAAAGACCTTACGGTGGGTGTCAAAGAAGGTGAGAATATCATCTATTTCAATGAAAGCACCGGTTCCGGCACCTATGTGTACGAACTCGATGATACAGGTGAAATAGCGAAACTTAAAATTTATGAACCTTCCAATTCTGAGGTAAAGACCTTTTATATCGGCTATACGCTGGTGAATGTGGCTGAGAAGTACAATGATATCGGTATTTTCAATCGGAAAATCATTGATTCGGGATGGTCTGTACCACTGAATAACATCACCATCAATATCACCATTCCGGAAGGAGCTGCAAAAGAGGACTTAAAGGTATATGCCCACGGACCACTGACAGGTGAAAGCTCTATAGTGGATGAACGTACTTTCAAGTTTACAGCCCCATCACTGAACTATGAGTTTCTAGAAACCCTTGTTATTTTTCCACCAGAGCTGATCTCAGCATCAACAAATGTGTTCGAGCGCGATGAGCTTCAGAATATCCTGGACAATGAACAGCAATTGGCCGATGAAGCCAATGAAATCAGAGAAGAAGCCATCAGAGAACAGGAAGAACTTCTTAAGAGAGAGGAACGCGAAAGAGCATCCAGACCGATATTCGGCGCTGCAATAGCAGCTGCACTTGGATCCATCTTCGTCATGTTCAGGAAGTTCACAAGAGAGCTAAAACCAGAATTCATGGGAGATTATTATAGAGAACTGCCTGAGGATTACAGCCCGGCTGTGATGACCTATCTACTGACCAAAGGTAGGACAAAAGATGATGATATCATCGCAACACTCCTTGACCTTGCCAGAAAGAAAGTGATTAAACTAAGACCAATGAAGATCGAAAGTGGTATGATCTTCAAAAAAGAAGAAGACACTTTTGAAATCACCTGGATGGATAAGGGCAAACTTTCAGGGCTCCTCCCTCATGAACAGTTTTTGGCCACCTGGTTTATCGATGAGATCGGTGGAGGAACTGGATTGGTACTGGACGATCTTGAAAAAGTCGTGAAGAAACAGAAACAGGCACTACAGTTTCAGAAAGACTATGAATACTTCAAGGCCAAGGTAAAAGATACAGCAGAGAAGCAGCAGTTCTTCGCACCAAATAAGCTTCAAGGAGCTAAGGTGTTTGTGCTCATCGGAATCGGACTGGTTCTTTCGGGACTGGCAGGACTGTTTCTCCTTGGAAGCTTCATTGCCATTGCGTTGATCATACTAGGTGGAGTTTTAATCTTTGGGCTGATTGCAGTGAATTTCATCAGAAAATATTCCAGACGTGGAGTGGAGCATAAGACTATGTGGGAAGCATTTAAAAAATTCCTGCAGGATTTCTCGAATCTGAAAGATGCGGAAATCCCATCCCTTGTCATCTGGGAACATTACCTGGTCTATGCGACCTCGCTGGGTGTTGCTGATGAAGTAATCGATCAGTTGCCTAAGGTCTTCAGCGAAGCGGATCTCAGCAATCCGGATCTGACCTATATGGGTGGATACAGATCCTTCAATAATTTCTATCTGCTGAACAACAGTTTTAACAACACCATGTCTAAAGTCAGCTCAGCAGTAAGTTCTGCGCAGATTGCAAGTTCAACCAAGTCATCCGGTGGCGGATTCGGAGGAGGATTCTCCGGAGGAAGCTCAGGCGGAGGCGGAGGCGGCGGAGGCGGCGGTGCCTTCTAAAAAGTGATTAATTAAAATAAGATATAGGAAGGAAGATGATTATGAAAACAGGAACAATTATACTTCTCGTAGTTCTCGGACTCGTTGTATTACTGGTAATTTATGGAGTCTCAGTCTATAACAGCCTTGTAGTATTAAAGAACAGGGTGAAAAATGCATGGGCACAGATCGAAGTTCAGCTTAAAAACAGAGCAGATCTTATTCCAAATCTTGTAGAAACAGTGAAAGGCTATGCTACACATGAGAAAGAAGTTTTTGAAAATGTGACCAAAGCCAGAAGCCAGGTGCTTAATGCAAAGGGTGTTCAAGAAACTGCAAAAGCGGATGCGGAACTTTCATCAGCGATCAGTAGACTGCTTGTCACTGTAGAGGCTTATCCTCAGCTTAAAGCAGACCAGAACTTCCTGTCATTGCAGGCAGAACTGAAAGATGCAGAAGAAAAGATCAGATACTCAAGACAGTTTTA
>CAZXUT010000017.1:0-49338 GCA_964643785.1 uncultured Proteiniclasticum sp. | reverse complement strand
TTTCAAGGCTTATTCCAAAATGCTTATCAACCGGAAGTTACTTTTGAATTTAAGCTTTATCTTTCTTGATTATTCCCTTGGAATGGCATAAAATGAAAAGGAATTGAGGGAGGTTTTAACTTGAATTGGACTAATCTACTAATTATCTTTGCAATGTCCATTGCTATATTCTTTGTTTATTCCGTAGTGAATATCAACTATTTAAGTAAACTTAAAGTCAGTAAATGGACGGTTCTTGTCGTATCACTTGTCTTCTTGTTTATAGGACTGATCATACCTGCCTATACCGATAATCTGATCATTCACTATATTCCTACAGCAATATTCGTATTCTTTTTTCTATGGTATTCTGATTTATCCGGACTATCCAAAATCGGAGCCCCTAAGAACAAGAGCACGAATACAACAACCATCAAGCCAAAGGCAAAACCAAATAAACTGAAGTATGTCAACGAGAAAGATATTGTAAAATCTGGTAATTCAAAAGAAAAGAATAAATTGTTTAAGAAGAAGAAATAATTTCTTTATAATTCTAAAAGAGATTTTTTGAGCAAGCATTAAATGCTTGCTTATTTTTATGCAGAAAAACCGCCGCATAATTAATTATGCGACGATTTTTTCATTGAAATCTTAGATCATGAGCACCCAGTGGTTGTTCCACAATCAAGACAGACCTTACAGGTTCCATTCTTGACCATTCTGGTGCTCTGACATGTAGGACAAACAGAATCATACAGCTTTTCACCGTTTTTCTCTGCATCTACAATAATTTCCTTCATATCACTTTCATCTACAGCCATGGTCAGCTGCTTGATATTCTCAGGCTCATACTGATTATTCACAAATCTTGAACGTGATCTTGTGAGTACGTCATTTTCTTCAGGTTTGATCTGTACTCTGGAGTAGTCACCTAGTTCAATATCGATAACCTTGGAGATCAGATCTGAAATCGAGCTGACATTCTTTATGTAAGGATGCTTGGATACGAATCCGTAAGGCTCATATTTCTGACCTCTTAGCATCTTAGAGATGTCCTTTGGTGGAATATGATACTGAAGCATCACAGATACGGTCTTTGACAGGGAATTCAGAAGTCCGGTAATCAAGGTTCCTTCTCTATCTGTAGTCATATAGATTTCAGAAATTTCGCCTCTGGCATTCCTGTTGACGGTGACATATACTTTTACATCATCGATCTGTGCAGGATGGGTATGTCCAGCGCGGATACCGTTCATCTTTTCTCTTCTGTTTCCAGCAGTATTTGGTTTAGGAAGGTTCTTTTTGGCTTCCTTCGCATAATCAAGTAATGCATCGTATGTAAGGCTTTCCAGATTCAGATTTTCATCGAAGTGATCATCAATCTTTGTATTCAACGGTTGTGCAAACTTGGAACCGTCTCTGTAAAGTGAGATTCCTTTTACTCCGGTTTCCCAGGAGCGGATATGCACTTCTTTAAAGTCATCCACTGTGGCATCCTTTGGCAGATTAACAGTCTTTGAAATCGCACCTGATACAAGTGGGGTCAACGCTGCAACCATCAGTACGTGACCGTAGTGCTGAATGTAACGTCTACCGGTTCCACATACATTGGCCGTATCAAAAATCGGTAAATGTTCTTCTTTAAGATGAGGTGCTCCCTCAATCTTGCCATCCATAACCATCCCATTTTCTTCTTTGCTGATATAAGCTAAGATATCTTTCACTTCTTCTTTTGAATAGCCTAAGTTCTTTAAAGCCACTTCAACAATCGGATTCGCGATGGTCATAAAGCCACCACCAACCAGTTTCTTGTAGACGACATGAGAGAAGAAAGGTTCAAGGGAAGTAGACGCACAGTCCATTGCAAAGGAAATTGTTCCGGTTGGTGCAATTACACTTACCTGAGCATTTCTGTAACCGAATTTCTCACCCATGTGAACCGCTTCGATCCAGGACTGCTTCAGTGCATCTGAAAGTTCGATCTGACCGAGTTCCATAAGAAGTCCATGATTGATTCTCATTGGCTCATAGTGAAGCTCTTCAAGCTCCGTATCTAATGCACCAGCTACTCTTGCATGATTTCTGATGACTCTGTTCATGTACTTTTTGTTGATTTCGTATTTCTCGAAAGGTCCTGCAGCTTTCGCCATGAGTGCTGACACTTTATAGCTTTCGCCTGTGATCAGTCCAAGGATACCAGCAGCAAGAACTCTTGCTTCATCTGAATCATATGGAATAGCCAGAGCCATCAGAAGTGACGCTAAATTAGCGATTCCAAGACCTGTGGTTCTGAACATGTGCGTCTTTCTTGCGATATCAACAGTAGGGAACTGGCCCCAGTGAATTGATGACTCAAGAACGAGCTGATTTAATCCGATCATATGCTTCAGACCATTAACGTCGAAATAATTCTTTTCCACATCATAGAATCTATATAAGTTCAGTGAGGACAGGTTGCAGCTTGTGTCATCCAGGAATGCATATTCTCCGCAAGGATTGGTGGAATTAAGGCTGTTATGTTTAGCCCAGAGTTTTCCATCCTCACCGGCAGGGCAGGTATGCCATGCATTGAAAGTGTCTGTGAACTGAGGTGCTGGATCTGCAGATCTGCAGGCTGCATCATTGAATTCTTCCCACAGCTTTGATACTTTGATTTCTCTGTTTACGGACTCATCCACTCTGCCTCTAAGTGTAATTGTTGCATCAGGATCATTCTCCAGATTTTTCACTTTCTTCATGAATTCATCGGAGATTCGTAAGGAGTTATTCGAGTTCTGACCTGATACAGTTTCGTATGCTTCACCATCTATATCCGCATCATATCCCATTTTAGCCAGGGCACGAACCTTATCTTCTTCTTTTGCTTTCCAGAGTATAAACTCCTCGATTTCAGGGTGATCCACATCAAGACAGACCATCTTGGCTGCTCTTCTTGTGGTACCGCCTGACTTGATTGCACCTGCATTTCTGTCAAGTCCCTTCAGAAAACTCATGAGACCTGAAGAAACACCACCACCTGTAAGTCTTTCACCTACCGCTCTGATATTAGAAAAGTTTGTTCCAGTTCCTGATCCACCCTTGAAAAGCTTTGTCTCTGCGACATACTGTTCAGATATGGAGTGTTCTCCCAGGAGCTTATCTTCTATTGAAAGAATGAAACAAGCAGATGCCTGTGTTCTTGTATATGTATCTTTTGATTTCACTACTTTCTTCTGTTCCAGATCATAGTAATACAGGTCGTTTTGTCCGCCCGTTATACCATAACTCAGCTGAAGGCCCGTATTGAACCACTGAGGTGAATTCGGAGCGAACATCTGATTCAGCAGTCCGTAGACCATCTCATCATAAAAAACATCCTTCTCTTCCTGTGTTTTTATAATTCCTTCATCCGCAAGTGATTCCATCCAGAATGAAACCATTCTGTGTACAACCATTTTCATGGAATTCTCAGAACCAGATTCATTGTTTACCCCAGCTCTTCTGAAATATTTCGATGCAATAATATCTACTGCATTCTGAGAATAATGAACAGGGAATTCCAGGTCTTTCATTTCAACGATCACTGATCCTGTCTTATGATTCTTCAAGAGAACATCTCTTTTGCTCCATTGGAACATATCATAAACAGTTTTATCTTTATTATTGTCCAGCTCTTTAGTATAATAACGTTTGAACAAGTCTTTAATATCCTTCATTGCTTACCTCCCAAATAATTGACGATGGATTAAGTATAATACTATATGTTGTGCAAAGCAATACTCAAAACCACAATATATAGATATTTTACAATTACACAATGCGCAAATTAGGGGAAAAGAAATTCACTGATTTAAAATCACTATAAAACAGGTTTGAAATGACAGGTGTAACGGCAAAATTTGAGCTGAACTAACAATATTTAAAGGAAATGAGGTATGATGATTAAAGAATTGAAGGGGCTGAAACCCAAAATACAAGAAAATTGTTTTATTGCAGAAAATGCAACCCTTATTGGGGACATTGAAATAAAGGAAAAATCCTCTGTCTGGTATGGTACGGTAATCCGTGGTGATGTTGCACCTGTCCGAATAGGAAAGCAGACCAACATCCAGGACAACTGCACCCTTCATACTGACAAGGACCTGATTTTATCCATCGGTGACAATGTGACAGTAGGCCACGGATGCATTATTCATGGAACGAACATCCTTGGAAATTCCATCATCGGTATGGGCAGTATACTCTTAAACAGATCCGTCATCGGCAAAAATACGCTGATCGGTGCAGGTAGTCTTGTGACAGAAGGAAGAATTATCCCAGAAGGTGAACTCTGGATAGGGAGACCTGCTAAATTCGTAAGAAAACTGACTACCGAAGAAATCGCAAATCTGGAAAATTCAGCAAAGCACTATTTTGACAATGCCATGGAGCATAAAGGAGATAAAAATGATTAAATTTGGTGACTACAATACAATGAAGGTGATTCGAGAAGCAACCTTCGGACTTTATCTTGATAAAGAAACCGGAAACACATCCGATGATATTCTTCTTCCCAATGGAAATATCGTGGGAGAAACCCCAAAAATAGGGGATGAAGTCGAGGTGTTCATCTATAGAGATTCAAAGGACAGACTCATTGCAACAATGAAGAAGCCTAAGGTCACAGTAGATAATTTTGCAGTCCTTACTGTTTCATCTGTGACTGATTTCGGTGCATTTCTTGATTTCGGTCTTGAAAGAGATATTCTGGTTCCTAAAGGTGAAATGAAATACACCATGGTACCTGGGAATGAATACCTTGTATTTGTATATGAAGACAAAACAGGTCGACTTGCCGCTTCCACTGAAGTAGGCAGATACCTTGAAATAGCCAAAGAAGATCAGTATGCCATCGGTGAAACCGTCACAGGGATCGTCTATGATAAGCAGACCAACGGCACACTGGAAGTCGCTCTTGAAGAGAAATATATGGCGATTGTGCTCAAAAATGAATACTACACGGATATCAATCCTGGTGACCGCGTCACAGGTACCGTCAAAAGAATACTTGATGATGGAAGAATCAGCTTTACACCAAGAAAGAAAATGATTGAAGCCAAAGAAGAGTTATCTGATAAAATACTTGCTTATCTCAAGGAACATGATGGATTTATGCCTTACAACGATAAATCCACACCGGAAGAACTGAAAAAACAGTTCAACAGCAGTAAAAACTACTTTAAAGTCTCACTCGGAAATCTGATGAAAAAAGGACTTGTAAGACAAGATGAAAAGGGAACTTATCTTAAATAAGAACCTATACCATGAGGAGGATGCATTTTGATTGAAGCAGCAGACCCAAAAGGAATGAATACAGAGAAAAAACTTAAAAACGCACTCTTATTTGTGAAGGCACAACTGAAAAATGAAACAGACACACTGGCTAACTTAGCCAATATCAGTGCGGTGATCAATATGTACATGGACGACATCAACTGGGCAGGTTTTTATCTGATGAAGGAAGGGGAGCTTATCTTAGGTCCCTTCCAGGGAAAACCAGCCTGTAATCGCATCGAGATCGGTGCTGGCGTTTGTGGTACTTGTGTAAAAGACGGGAAGTCCCAGCTGGTGGATGATGTACTCGCCCTTGATAATCACATCGCATGTGATTCAGCATCCCGCTCAGAACTTGTCGTACCGATCTATAAAGATGGTGAAATCTTCGGCGTGCTGGACATCGATAGTCCTTCCCTTGCAAGATTCACCGAGCTCGAAAGAACATACATGGAGGAGCTGGTGAAGCTTCTTGAAAAATCCTTGTAAAAACAAAAAAAAGATCGAACCGAAAATCCGGTTTGATCTTTTTTTGTTTTTACATTTTTTTATATAAATCAAGAATCGTATTATATTCAGTGTACATGAGATCAAGATTTTCATAGATTCTCTGTGTTCCCGCATTCTCTTCATCTGGAGAGTTTGGCTGATGAATCATGTATTCAATCTGATTCTGGTTTTCATTAAGGAAATCCAAGCTTTCAAATTTATCGATGAATTTTCTGAATGTAATCAGATCATGTTCATGAAAAAGAACCCTATAGGTATCTTTTGTGTAGCAGCTGTCATAAGCCAGGTGCGTCATGACCTTCAATCTCCTGATCACTTCTTCAGCGGTCTTCAGATTTTTCTTCTGTAGAACATTCAGTGGAATGAGCGGTTCCTTCTTCAAGGCTTCAATATTACTGGTAACAATTTCGATATCAGCGAAAACGTGTGTAAAAGGCATGTTATAACTCATTCCTTCGGTTTTATCACCATCCAGAAGATAATCGCTGGTAAGTGCAAAGACGTTGTCCAGTTTGAGCTTCACGAATTCCAGTCTCTTCTTTGTTATTTTGCGATAATAGTAAAATGAAAAAATGAAGTTGAACACAAATGCGATAAGAACACCCAGTCCCAATGCAAGCATACGTAATCTTATGGTCAGAAGTATACTTGGGTTGCCCATGGCATCACTTTGGATAAACTGTGTCATGTAGATACTGGTAAAGATGGCTACAGGCGATACTGCTCTATAATCGATCTTAAGTGCCATATAGAGGGTCAGTCCCATACCCAGCATGATGGTGATCACATTCACTCCCAGAAAATAAACAAGAATCCCCGTAGTGGCCGCACCGAGGAAGGAGGCGAGAAGCTGATTGATTCCTCCCTTGACAGCGGAGATGTTCGTTACTTCAAGGTTGTACATGACACCGAGAAGAACTGAAATCATATCAAGTCTTGTGACATCAAACATCATGCCAAAAAAATAACCTGTTCCTATGGCAAGCATCGCTTTTAAAATATAAAGCCATGAATCAAGAAGCACTGCTTCTTTTCTGAGCCCGATAAGCCTTTTAATCTGTTCCATAAATTGCTCCTTTAATCTTTAAAATATCATTTCTTCATTCAATTACATCAATTACGTAATAATTATAATATCACAGTAGATTGAATAAATGTAGACAATTTTAGAGTTCAGCGAAATAAACCCCTGAAGTGTGACCACTTCAGGGGTTTATGCTCTTTATAGAGGTAAATTATTCTTCTTTCTGTATGCTCTCATGAAAACCTTGATGATCTCATTGGCAATCAGAGGGAGAAGAGACAGTCCGAACACGATCAGCCAGTCATTCAGCGGCAGTGCGATTACTTTGAACGCTTTTGCCAGGAAAGGTATGGATATCAGTCCAAACTGAAGTCCTGTTCCAGCTATGATTGACATGATCAGATATTTATTTTTAAAGAAGCCCACCTGGAAAATGGATTTCGTCTCGCTTCTCATGGTCAGTGAATAGAACAGCTGTGAAGTAGCCAGTACAACAAAAGCCATTGTTCTAGCATATATCAGCACATCTTCCGGTGCATCAGCAGATTCGAAGAGGGAAGACCCTCGTTCGGCGAGTCCGATGGCAAAAGCAAGAAGTGTCAGTGAACCTATGAGAACACCTCCGATGATGGCTCTGATGCCCGCACCGCGAGCGAAAAAGCTTTCCTTCGGATTTCTTGGTTCTTTGTTCATCACATCTGGATCTCCAGGGTCAACGCCTAGTGAAATCGCTGGCAGAGTATCTGTCACCAGATTCACCCAAAGGATCTGTGTTGGCAGCAGTGGAATCGCAAAGGAGAACAATACCGATACGAAGATCGCTATAATCTCACCCAAGTTACACGATAGAAGGAATATTACAGCTTTCTTGATGTTGTTGTATATATTTCTACCTTCTTCGATTGCAGCAACGATGGTTGTGAAGTTGTCATCTGTCAGAATCATGTCTGCTGCACCCTTGGATACATCAGTTCCTGTAATTCCCATGGCTACACCGATATCTGCATGTTTCAGTGATGGGGCATCATTTACGCCATCACCGGTCATGGAGACAATATTGCCATGCTTCTTGAAGGCTTTGACGATCTTCACTTTATGATCAGGTGATACTCTCGCAAAAACTCTGTAATTATTGATCTGTGCTGCAAAGTCTTCATCTGACAGCTCATCGATTTCAGCACCGGTCATGGCCTGGTCGATATTTTCTGCAATGCCCAGCTCTTTTGCTATGGCTACCGCAGTATTCTTATGGTCACCTGTGATCATAATAGAAGTGATGCCAGCTCCATGTGCAGAAGCGATGGAGTCCTTCACTTCAAGTCTTGGCGGATCGATCATGGCAACAAAACCGATGACGGTCAGGTCTTTCTCCATTTCTTCAGGATCAATCTTCTCCTTGGTATCCTTGAAAGCAACACCAAGTACTCTTAATGCTTCATTTGACATCTCGATGGATCTGTCCAGTATTGTCTTTCTCATGTCATCCGTCAACGGCTTCGCTTCACCGTCAATAAGAATAGTGGACGAAATTTTCAGGATATTATCAATGGCACCTTTTGTGTGGACACGGTAATTGCCATTTTCTTCGTTCAGTGTGGACATGAGCTTTCTATCTGAATCAAACGGTTTCTCGTCAACTCTAGGATAGATGTTATTAATTTCGGTTTTAGGCATTCCATGCTTGTTGCCTAGAACGATTAGCGCAATTTCAGTAGGGTCTCCTGTGGATTCAACTTCATTGGCAGTCGCA
Source organism: uncultured Proteiniclasticum sp. (assembly GCA_964643785.1). GTDB lineage: Bacteria > Bacillota > Clostridia > Clostridiales > Clostridiaceae > Proteiniclasticum. Next base: position 40,783 of record CAZXUT010000017.1, on the reverse strand, counting down.
TCACTGCAGAGCACAAAAGACTTGATGAGCTCTTCAGCATCTTCGTCCTGCAGTTCATGGGATTCTTCTCTGATGTCCACATTCACAAGTTCATCATATACATAATATTTCAGGACAGTCATCTTATTCTGTGTCAGGGTTCCTGTTTTATCAGAACAGATAATATTGACGGATCCCAATGTCTCAACTGCAGGCAGTTTCTTCACAATGGCGTTGATTTTACTCATTCGAGTAACACCCAGAGCCAGAACAATCGCAACGATAGCAGGTAGTCCTTCAGGAATCGCCGCCACTGCAAGACTTATGGAAGTCAGAAGCATGTCCAAAAGATCTCTTCCTTGTAAGAAGCCGATAATGAACATGAGAATTGTAATTCCAAGAGCAAGTTTACCAAGGGTCTTACCAAGTTCATCCATTCTCTTCTGAAGAGGTGTCATGTCATCCGTGTCTTCATTCAGACTCTTTGCGATATTACCGACAAGGGTTTCCATTCCTGTCCCTACAGCAACACCTTCACCACGACCATAGGTCACCAGTGTGGACATGAATGCCATGTTGGTCCGATCACCGACAGGAATATTCTCTTCTGAAAATTCCTTGTCATAAAACTTGCTCGATGGTACAGATTCTCCTGTGAGTGCAGATTCTTCAATCTGCAGATTTGAACTTGTTGTCAACCTCAAATCTGCAGGGACATATCGTCCCGCATCCAGAATGATCACATCTCCTGGTACAATCTGAACCGAACTTATTTCTTTAATTTCACCATCTCTTCTAACCAGAGATCTCGGTGTCGTCATTTTATTCAAGGCTTCAATTGCTTTTTCAGCCTTGGCTTCCTGAACAATACCGATGGTTGCATTCAGTATGACAACTGCTAAAATAATGACGGAATCGGCATATTCACCGACAATTAATGTGACAACTGCTGCACCAAGAAGGACATAAATAAGCGCATCATTCAGCTGTGCGAAGAACAATTGTATGAGTGTCTTCTTTTTCGCTTCCTGGAGTCTGTTCACTCCATATTTTTCTATTCTTTTCTCTACTTCTGCCTCTGACAGGCCTTTGGATAAATCAACATCCAGTTCTTTCAGGACTTCATCAAGTGATTTATTAAACCACATATTAACACCTCTTTTTCCTTTACTTGTTTTCTTATCCTCTGATGACTTCAAAACGATCATAGAAGCCATCCCATGATTATACTACCGGATTGTTCCCCAGTGATTAACTTATTCTAAAGAATCCATGAACGTATTATAGGAAGCATCCGACGGCATTCTCAGATCTCCACGAGGGGACAAGGATATGCTGCCGACTTTCGGACCGTCCGGCATTGCAGAACGTTTGAACTGCTGAGTATAAAACCTTTTAATAAACATTTTCAGCCATTTTCTGATGACTTCAGGGCTATAGTTCTCTTTAAAAGCGATCTCAGCCATGAACAGGATCTTTTTATAACTTGCACCATACTTCATGTAGTGATAGAGGAAGAAATCATGGAGTTCATAGGGTCCCACAATATCTTCGGTCATCTGAAGAAGCTCATTTTCGACGCCTGTTGGCAGAAGTTCGGGACTTACTGGGGTTTCCAGAACATCCTTCAATACTTCTGAAAGTCTTCCGGTAAATTCTTCCTCATAGAAATAACGCACCAGATATCTCACAAGAGATTTTGGAATAGATGCATTCACACCGTACATGGACATCTGGTCTCCGTTATAGGTGCACCATCCCAGTGCGAGCTCCGAGAGGTCACCCGTTCCTATGACAATGGCACCTTCTTTGTTTGCAATATCCATAAGGATCTGTGTCCTTTCTCTGGCTTGCACATTTTCGTATGTTGCATCATGAACATTCCTGTCATGACCGATGTCTCTGAAATGAAGAAGGGAAGCCTCCACAATACTGATTTCCCGTAAGTCTGTACCCAGTTCTTCGCAGAGTTCAATCGCATTCTGATAAGTACGGTCTGTTGTCCCGAAACCAGGCATGGTTACTGTAACTATATTTTCATAGGGTATCCCCATGGTCTTATATGCTTTCACAATGACCAGCAGTGCTAGCGTTGAATCCAGGCCTCCTGAAATTCCGATGACAGTCTTTTTCATATTCAGATGATTCAGCCTCTTGATCAGACCATGACTCTGAATATTCAGTATCTCTTTCGCTCTTCGCATTCTTTCGACAGGATTGTTCGGCACAAAAGGATACGGATCTATTCTTCTGTCAAATCCGACCACTTCATAGGAATGATGCCTGAAAGAGACTTTGTCTGCCAGAAACTGCGGGTTCACGGATTCATTTCTGAAAGTGGTATTCCTGAGCCTTTCTCCGCGGATTCTTGCAAGATCGATGAAGGCTGTAAGGACATCAGATTCAATGGAAAATCGCTCGTTTTCAGCCAGGACAGTTCCATATTCACACACCAGCAGGTGTCCGCTGAAAACAAGATCTGTAGTGGATTCATTGGGTCCCGCAGACGAATAGACGTAAGCACCCATGTTTTTGGCGCTGGTGATTTTCACAAGATCTCTTCTATATTCACTTTTTCCGACCAGCTCATTGGATGCTGAAAGATTGAAAATGATTTCTGCACCCTGTAAAGAGAGACTGGAGGAAGGGGAGACGGTGGCAAAAAGATCTTCGCATATTTCTACTCCGAAGGAATATTTTCCAGCTGAAAACACAAGATTTCCGAAGGGGATTCCTTTATGATCTCCAAAATCCATCAGTCGTCCGTGGGTCGTATTATATGCTGTGAACCATCGACTTTCATAGAACTCGTTGTAGTTGGGCAGATTCTGCTTCGGAACGATGCCAAGTATCTCACCTTCAAATACAACCGCTGCGCTGTTGAAAAGTCTGCCATCATGTCTCACAGGTAGTCCGAGGATAACGACCATATCTAGATTTCTGGTTGATTCGGCAATTTCACTCAATGCTTTCTCTGCCTTATGAAGAAGATCTTCAGAAAAAAACATGTCTGCAGATGTATAACCTGTCAGTGACAATTCAGGAAAAAGCGCTACTTTCACTTTATCTTGAGCAAGCTGCTTTATTAATTTTAGAATCTCTTCCTTGTTGTAGTGCACATCCGCAACCTTAAGTTTTGGTGACACTGAAGATATTTTGATATAATCCATTTTTTATACCTCTCCATATCGTAAGTTTATCCCGCAAATGCCGGGATATATTACAGTCATTATACCATCTAGTCTTTCAGCTTTAAACAAGGACAGAAAAGGATTCTCTCACCAGACAAAATTAATTCATTTTTATATTGAAAATAATGGTTCAATATAGAAGAGCTCTTTAAAATTCACAAAAATAATGGTTATCGTTCACACCTGTACGAATGATAAATTAATTTACGGACATAACGTTGACATTATAGCTGAGGATGTTATCATTTAGTTATAAAACGTTCGGGAGGAAAACATGAGCAGTATACTTAATATTTTCGTTGAGAAAAAAATGGAATTCAGAAATGAAGAACAGTCACTGGATAAGGATCTCAGCCTGATGCTTGGTCTGCATACGACATCAAGGAAAATCCACCTGTATCAGGTGCAGGGTCTCACAGCAGATGAACTTGAAAAGGTGAAATATACCGTATTCGCTGAATCTTCAACGGATGAGACTTACGAGAACACATCCACATTTCTTCATCTACCACACTTCATTCTGGAATTATTACCGGGTCAGTATGATCAGAGAGCGAAAGCCGCAGAGGACTGCGTTAAGCTTATACTTGGACGTTTTGATGTCGAAGTCCATTATAAGACCCTCTATATTTTTCCTGATGTACAATCTGAAGATTTAAGTAGAATCAAGAATTATCTCCTGAACCCTGTTGAAATGAAGACAGGCAGGATTGAAACAGAGTTTGAAACCTTTCCACAAAAAAATATGTCTGTTGAAATCATACAAGGCTTTCGCAGTTTTTCTGATACAAAGTTATCCGAATTTCTTAAAGCACGCTCTTTAGCCATGACAATAAAGGATCTGCGTCTCATTCAGAAATACTTTAATGAAGAAAAAAGAGAGCCTACCATCACCGAAATCAAAGTCCTCGATACCTACTGGTCTGACCATTGCAGACACACCACATTTCTCACTCATCTCCATTCCATTGATATTAAAAGTGATTTCGGACCCTTAAGTGAAACCTACAAAACTTATCTCAGCATCAGAGAAGAGCTTAAAAGGGAAGAGAAGCCCATCACCTTGATGGATCTTGCCACCATCGGTTCAAGATATCTCAAGGAGAAAGGCTTCGCTGATGATATTGATGAATCCGAAGAGATCAACGCATGCAGCATCAGACGAGATATACGAACAGATCAGGGAATGAAGGATGTCCTCATCATGTTTAAAAATGAGACGCACAATCATCCTACAGAAATAGAACCTTTTGGAGGAGCTGCAACTTGTCTTGGTGGAGCCATCAGAGATCCATTAAGTGGTAGAGCCTATGTTTATCAGGGAATGCGTATCACAGGAGCGGCTGATCCTCGAAAATCTCTGGAAGAAACCTTACCAGGGAAACTTCCTCAAAGAATGATCACCAGAGGAGCGGCGAAAGGGTTTTCTTCCTATGGCAACCAGATTGGCCTAAACACCGGATTTGTTGAAGAAATCTACCATCCGGGGTACGAAGCGAAAAGAATGGAGACTGGTGCAGTCATCGCTTCCGCACTGAAAGAGAATGTGAGAAGAGAAACTCCCTTGAAAGGCGATCTGATCATCCTTCTTGGTGGAAGAACCGGTAGAGATGGCATCGGAGGAGCGACAGGATCCTCCAAAGGACATGATGCTTCCTCCATCACTGATTCCGGTGCTGAAGTTCAGAAGGGCAATGCAGTGGAAGAGCGGAAGCTCCAGAGATTCTTCAGAAATGAAAAAGCCTCAAGACTGATTAAAAGATGCAATGATTTCGGAGCAGGAGGCGTATCTGTAGCCATCGGAGAACTTGCCGACTCCCTTGATATCTATCTGCATCATGTACCGAAAAAATATATGGGACTTGATCCTACCGAAATCGCCATTTCAGAATCACAGGAAAGAATGGCTGTGGTCATTGAAGAGAAGGATCTGGTTTTATTCATAAAGTATGCTGAAGAGGAGAACCTGGAAGCGACTATGGTTGCGAAAGTCACAGATACAGGAAGACTTAGAATGTATTACGAGGATCAGCCTGTTGTTGATGTGTCCAGAGCCTTTATTGACACCAATGGCGCTACATCATATGCCTCCGTTGAAGTGAATATCGACAGGGAAGAATCTTTCACATCAAATAAAAAAATCAACCTTTCTGAAGCGGCAAAACAGGTAGAAGAGCTGAATTCTTCCTCTCAGAAAGGACTACTTGAAAATTTCGATACCACCATCGGCAGAAACAACCTGATTCTTCCCTATGGCGGTACGTATCAGGATACTAAAAGCCCAGGTATGGTATCTCTGGTACCACTTAAGAACCTGACAACCTACGATGCATCCATCATGACATACGGATTTGATCCTTTGTCTCTGGAAAGAAACCCCTTTGCAGGAGCCTATGATTCCGTTGTAGAAAGCCTTGCTAAAATTGTTGCACTGGGAGGCGATCCGAAAGATGCACGTCTCAGTTTCCAGGAGTATTTCAGAAAACTCGGGAATACTCCCTCAAACTGGGGAAGACCTTTTGCAGCATTACTAGGCGGACTGAAAGCGCAGCTGGATTTCAAAGTGCCTTCCATTGGTGGAAAAGACTCCATGTCAGGATCCTTTCAGCAGCTGCATGTACCTGATACACTGATCTCTTTTGCGGTGACCACCCTGCCTAAAGAAAAGGTGATGAATAATGTTCTGAAAAACAGAGACAGTGTTCTTCTTACCTTAAGAACACCAAGAAGCGAAGACCTCTATGATCCACTCGTATTTGAAGAAAATGCAAAACTGATTCAGAAATTAAGAGATGGAGGATACATTCTTTCTGCTGATACATTGAAAAAAGGCCTCTTCATGACTGTCTTCAATATGGCCATAGGAAACAGAATCGGATTTGTTCTTGAAGAGATTACGATGAATGAAAACCAGAAAGATCCTGGAAGCTTTCTTATTGAAGTGAGAAAAGAACATCTGGGTGAAGTTCTCTCATCGGGACGTCATCTTCTCATGAAGGCCATCGGATCTACTCATGAGAAACAATCCATAGAAATGGGTGGAGAAGAGGTTTCACTCTGCACACTTCTTCAGAAGCATAAAGCTCCTTTATCTGATATCTTCAATGAATTCACCAAGGAAGGAGCTACCCTTGAAACTGAGTACAGCAAAAAAGAAAGTTCAAGCTATCCCCACTATGTAGAACATCCAAAAGTGCTGATTCCTGTGTTTTTCGGCACCAACTGCGAACTGGACATAGAGTTCGCTTTTAAAGAAGCAGGAGCAGAGACCACAACTTTTGTTTTCAGAAATGGAGAAAACGAGATCCAGTCCTCACTGGAAGAATTCAGTAAACTGATCAATGAAACTCATATTCTCATGCTGTCTGGTGGTTTCAGCGCAGCGGATGAACCAGAAGGATCCGGTAAATATATTGCGAATATCCTGCGCAACCCGCTGATCAGAGATGCGGTCCATGATCTCATCAAAAATCGCAAAGGACTTGTTCTCGGGATCTGCAACGGTTTCCAGGGACTTGTGAAATCAGGACTTCTTCCATACGGTGAAGTCATTGCTCCCCACAAAGACATGCCTACGCTCACCTACAACACCTCCGGAAAACACATGTCCAGAATGGCCAGAACAAAAGTGGTTTCAAGAATCACTCCGTGGATGAAGGGAGCTTCCCTTGGAGATGTACATGATGTACCTGTTTCTCATGGAGAAGGACGCTTCGCAGCCTCAGAAGATCTTCTGCAGACTCTGCTTGAAAAAGGACAGATCATTACACAATATGCAGATCTTTCCGGTGAAGTGACCATGGAAGGACCTTTCAACCCCAATGGGTCCATTTGGGCCATTGAAGGACTCTCCTCAGAAGATGGAAGAGTTTTCGGGAAGATGGGCCACACGGAAAGATATCAGGAAGGTCTGTATCAGAATTACAAAGGTTCCTATTATAAGGAAATGTTCGAATCAGGCGTCGGTTATTTCAGAAACAGCGATAATCTACAGGAAAAAGGAGTAAATGAATGAAAGTACTAATTTTATTTGGAAGCCCTTCTGATAAGGAAATCATGAAAAAAGCAAAAGACTTATTGGATGAATTTGGGGTTCACAATGAATCCTATGCCATTTCAGCGCATAGAGCACCGGAGCTTCTGGAGAAGGTTCTTCGTAAGAAAGAAGCCGAAGGGTTTGAAGTCATCATTGCCGGAGCAGGTCTGGCTGCACATCTGCCAGGTGTCGTTGCATCCAAGTCGATCCTTCCAGTTATTGGTGTCCCTTTAAAAGGCGCTTTGGAAGGACTTGACGCACTTCTATCCATTGTTCAGATGCCGAAACAGATACCGGTGGCTACGGTAGGAATCAACAATGCCGCTAACGCCGCTATGCTCGCTGTAGAAATCTTATCCATCAAGTACCCGGACCTAAGAGAAAAGCTCCTTATGTATCGTGAAGAAATGACAAGAACAATAGAAGAAAAAAATGCTGCGGAGGTAATCTATTAATGAAAATGCTGTATGAAGGAAAAGCCAAGATAATATTTGAGACAGAGAAGGATGACCAGGTGATTGTCTACTACAAAGATGATGCCACTGCTTTCAATGGAGAAAAGAAAGGAACCATCGAAGATAAGGGAATCATGAACAATGAAATCACTTCCATTATTTTCAAGTATCTGCAGGAAAATGGAATACCTACTCATTACATCAGCACCATCTCAGACAGAGAACAGCTGGTGAAAAAAGTATCCATCATTCCACTTGAAGTGATTGTGCGAAATGTCGCTGCCGGGTCCTTTTCAAAAAGATTAGGTGTTCCTGAAGGACAGTCTCTTAAGACCACCATCTTTGAGATCTGTTACAAGAACGATGATTACGGAGATCCGCTGATCAATGATACCCACGCTGTAGCCCTTGGATTATCCACTTTTGATGAGCTGAAGGAAATCTATGCTGTGACAGAAAAAATCAATGATCTTCTGAAAGATTTCTTCAAGAAGCTAGGGCTCAACCTCATCGACTTCAAAATCGAATTCGGCAAAGATAAGGATGGGAATATTCTTCTTGCAGATGAAATCAGTCCTGATACATGCAGACTCTGGGATGAAAAGACAAATGAGAAGATGGATAAAGACAGATTCAGAAGAAATCTTGATGATGTCAAAGGAGCTTATTCTGAAGTCATCAGCAGAATGAAACAGGGGGAATCATGATCGAAATTATTGACAAATTCAAAGAAGAATGTGGTGTCTTCGGTATTTCAACAAAAGACAGCCAAGCCTCTTACGATGTGTATGATGGCCTCTTCGCTCTTCAGCATAGAGGTCAGGAGAGCGCAGGAATCGCCTCTTTTCATCAGGGAGAAATGCAGGTGAGAAAAAGAATGGGGCTTGTGTCCCAGGCCATCACAACCTTAGATCTTGATGAACTTCAGGGAACACTTGCAGTCGGACATGTCAGGTACTCAACAAAAGGAGATTCCAATGTACTGAACGCTCAGCCGTTGACTGCGAAAAGCAAGTTCGGTTCCATGGCTGTTGCCCATAACGGAACTCTGATCAACACTGAAGTCATTAGAAGCCTTCTTGAAGACAGTGGTGTCATTTTCCAGACAGACACCGATTCTGAAGTCATCGTGAACCTGATCTCAAGAGGGATTCATCGAGGCCTCGAAAATGCGGTGCTGGATGCTGTCCAGACTGTAAAGGGAAGTTTTGCGCTGGTCATCGCTTTTGGAACGAAGCTGATTGGCATAAGAGATTCCTATGGAATTCGTCCTCTTATTCTGGGAAAAAGAGGAGAGGATTATATCCTGGCTTCTGAAAGCTGCGCAATCGACACAGTAGGGGGAACCCTCGTAAGAGACATTCTTCCAGGCGAAATGGTCATCATCGAAAACGGAGAAGTGAAATCCTACGTCTATTCAGAAAAAACAACAAGACAGACCTGTTCTTTCGAATACATCTACTTTGCTCGTCCCGATTCCGTCATCGACGGCATCAGTGTCCATTCTCTGAGAGTAAGAACCGGAGAGATGCTCTATAAAGAATCTCCTGTTGAGGCAGATGTGATCATCGGTGTCCCTGACTCAGGACTTGCGGCTGCCATCGGTTATTCAAGAGCATCAGGGATTCCTTTTGATATCGGATTCTCAAAAAACAAATATATCGGTAGAAGCTTCATCACACCATCACAGAAAGCAAGAGAGAAGGCGGTCTCCTTAAAGCTGAATGCCCAGAAGGATGTCGTCGCAGGAAAAAGAGTCGTTCTCATTGATGATTCCATCGTGCGTGGAACAACCTCGAAGTATCTTGTGGATCTTCTTTATCGCGCTGGTGCTAAAGAAGTTCATTTCAAAGTATCCTCGCCTATGGTCATGTTTCCGTGCTACTTCGGCATCGATACGCCTTATAGAGAAAACCTGATTGCATCTAAAATGACAAAATCAGAAATCAATACCTATATCGGAAGCACCTCGCTGACCTATCTCAGCAATGAAGGACTCATGGCTTCTTTAGGAAGCAATTCTTTCTGTACAGGATGTTTTAAAGGGGTCTACCCGCTTGGTGCAACTAATGAATTTTTGGAGGTCATAAATCTATGATGGATTACAAATCTTCTGGTGTGAATATTGAAGAAGGATATAAATCTGTAGAAAAAATCAAAGGATACGCGAAAAGGACTTTGAGCCCTCTGGTTCTAAACTCCATCGGCTCCTTTGCAGGGATGATGGAAATTCCGGAAGGGTATAAGAAGCCTGTACTGATTTCCGGAACTGACGGGGTGGGAACAAAGCTGAGAATCGCTTTTGATCTCAAAAAATATGATACGGTGGGCATCGACTGTGTAGCCATGTGTGTCAATGACATCCTGTGTCATGGCGCAAAACCTTTGTTCTTTCTTGATTATATCGCATGCGGGAAGCTTGACGCTTCTGTGTCTTCTGAACTTGTGAAAGGCATTGCCGAAGGGTGCATCATGGGCGGTCTTTCACTGATCGGTGGAGAAACAGCAGAAATGCCTGGTTTCTATGAAGATGGGGATTATGACATGGCCGGATTTGCCGTTGGCGTTGCCGAGAAAGATCAGATCATTACAGGAGAGAAAATCACCTCCGGAGATCTTCTCATCGGACTTCCTTCCTCAGGATTTCATTCCAACGGTTATTCTCTTTTAAGAAAGATTTTCACAGATTATGATGAGACTTATAAGGATACCACCATAGGCGATTATCTTCTGACACCGACAAGAATCTATACGAGCATTGTGGTAAAAGCCATGGAAAACTTTAAAATAAGGGGAATGGCTCACGTCACAGGTGGAGGATTTATCGAAAACCTGCCTAGAATGCTCCGAAATGAAAACTTAAGAATAAACGTGAATAAAGACGCCTATGATCTCCCTGAGATCTATAGCCTCCTTGAAGAAAGAGGTCTTAAGAAGGAGACATTCTATAACACTTTCAATACAGGCATCGGATATGTCTTTTGCATCGACCCTGCCGACAAGGAAGATTTTCTTGATTTTCTAAGTGCAAACGGAGAATCTCCTGTGGAGCTCGGTTATGTAGATGAAGGAGAAGAAGAGATATGTTTAAGATAGCTGTACTTATTTCCGGTGCAGGCACAACATTAAAATCCATCATCGATGATTCGAAGACGGATTCATCCTATGAAATAGCCATGGTGATCAGCGACCGGAACTGCAAGGGAATAGAGTATGCCAAAGCAGAGAATATCCCGTATAGAATTTTAGAAAGAGACAGTGAACTGTCAGACAGGATTCTAGCTCAAGTGAACTCATTTGATCTGGTCGTTCTGGCTGGTTTTCTCTCCATCCTGGAAGGAAAAATTCTTGTGGCAATGAAGAATAGAATCATCAATCTTCATCCTTCGCTTCTACCGTCTTTCGGCGGCAAGGGAATGTATGGGATTCACGTGCATGAAGCGGTACTGAAATCAGAAATGCCCATATCGGGGTGTACCGTCCATTATGTGGACGAAGTAGTGGATGGTGGGAGCTTCATCCTCAAACGAATCATCGGTATTAAAGAAGCCAAGAGTGCCGATGAGATCCAATCACTTGTTTCTTCTATTGAAAAAGGCGCACTGACTGATGCAATTCGACTGATAGCCAAAGGGGATGAAATCTATGAGAGCACTTATTAGTGTCTATGACAAAACCGGACTGAAAGAACTTGCGGATTTTTTCGTGAAACAGAACATCGAGATGATTTCAACTGGTGGAACCTATGCCTATCTGAAAGAAAACGGCTTCGATCCCATTAAAGTGGAAGAGGTCACAGGTGCAAAGGAAATACTTGGTGGTAGAGTAAAGACGCTGCATCCTCTGATTCATGGAGGAATTCTCTACAGAAGGGATCTTGAAAGTGATTTACTGGAAGTGGAGACCGAAAAAATAGAGGGCATCGACATTGTCTGTGTGAACCTCTATCCGTTTTTCGAAAAACTGAAAGAGAATTTATCTGTTGAAGAACAGGTGGAATTCATCGACATCGGTGGACCTACCATGCTGCGGGCAGCCGCCAAGAATTACAAGTATGTCTACACACTTTCCGACCCTGTTGATTATCCGGTTTTCATATCTATGTTTTCAGATGGAACACCCGAAGAGAATGCTTCTTTAAGAAGAAAGCTTGCAGGACAGGTCTATAACCTTATGGGTGCCTATGACAGTGCTGTTGCAAATTTCCTTCTTGAAGATGAAGAAAAGAGATACCTTAGCCTTTCTTATAAGAAAATCAGTGATCTGAGATATGGAGAAAATCCCCATCAGAAGGCATCCGTATACGAATCTCTTGATACGGATGGCGCGCTGAAGCATATCGAAGTGCTTTGGGGGAAAGAGCTTTCCTATAATAATTTCAAGGATCTGGATATCTCATGGAAGGTGGCCAAATCCTTTCTTGATCCCTGCTGCTGTGCTTTAAAACACAATACGCCTTGTGGGGTTGCTCTGGGAAAAGATGATTATGAGGCTTACAGCAAAGCCTATGAAGGAGACCCTATATCCATCTTCGGTGGAATTGTTGCACTGAACTGCATAGTGACAAAAGATACCGCCGAGAAAATGAACGAGACATTCCTTGAAGTGGTCATGGCTCCAGGCTTCACTGAGGAAGCCATGGAAGTTCTGAAGAAAAAGAAGAATCTGAGGATTATCAGGTGTAATGAGGCTCCATCAGCAGGAAAATCTTTTGTGTCCCTGGACGGCCTCATTCTGTCACAGGATGAGGATCTCAGCGAAACAAATGACCTGAAGGTCGTCACAAGGAAGACCCCTGATCAGAAAGAGATGGAAGAGATGGAATTTGCCTTCAAGGTCGTCAAATATGTCAAATCCAATGCCATCGTTGTCACAAAGGATAAAATGACGCTAGGTATCGGTGGAGGTCAGGTCAACAGGATTGACGCCGCTAAATTCGCACTGGAGAAATCAGAAGGACAAGGTGTGATTCTCGCATCAGATGCATTCTTCCCATTTAATGATGTTGTAGAGGAAGCTTTTAAGCACAATATAAAAGGAATCATTCAACCAGGAGGGTCCATGAGAGATCAGGATTCCATCGATCTATGCGATGAAAAGGGAATTTCCATGGTATTTACTGGAATGAGACATTTTAAGCACTAGGAGGGAACGGATGAAAATTCTAATCATTGGTGAAGGGGCCAGAGAGCATGCCATCGCCTATAAGCTTGCAGATTCAGACCTGGTTACTGAAATATATGTGGCGCCGGGTAACGGTGGCACGGAAAGAATCGATAAATGCATGAACCTTCCCAAGGGAGATCTTTGCGCTTTAAGAGATTTTGCCCTTGAGAACAAGATCGACTATACCGTAGTGGGACCGGAAGCGGATCTCATGGAAGGCATTGTGGATCTGTTTCATGAGGCAGATCTGAAGATCATCGGTCCACACAAAAAAGCCGCTCTTCTAGAAGGCTCCAAAGCTTTTTCCAAAGAGTTCATGATGAAATACGGAATAAAGACTGCAAGGTACGAGGTTTTCGAGGATTTCGAGAAGGCGAAAGCCTATATCCGGACCTCCTCGTTTCCTATCGTCATCAAGGCTGATGGACTGGCTGCTGGTAAGGGTGTTGAAATCATAGATACCTATGAAGCTGCACTGGAAACCTTGGAATCCTTTATGCTTCATGAAAAGTTCAAAGAAGCGTCAAAAAAAATAGTCATTGAGGAATATCTAACTGGAAAAGAAGCTTCCATCATCACATTATTTGATGGAAACTCCATCATTCCCTTGAACTCGACTATGGATCATAAAAAAATAGGGGAAGGGGAGACCGGCTTAAATACGGGAGGTATGGGGTCCCTCACACCTAATCCATACTTCACAAAAGAACTGGAGGCGGATTTTAAAGAAAACATTCTGGATAAAACCCTGGAAGGAATAACGAAGGAGGGGCTCTCCTTTAAAGGAGTCATCTTCTTCGGGCTCATGCTTACAGAAAGTGGCCCTTATCTTCTTGAATATAATCTGAGATTCGGTGACCCTGAAACACAGAGTCTTCTGGAGACGCTTGAAAGTGATCTGAACGAGCTTTTTATGAAAGTTCTTGATGGCACCCTCAAAGAGGAGGATGTCTCCTTAAGCGATGATTGTGCCTTATGTGTGGTCTTATCAGCAAAAGACTACCCGATATCCTGTGAGAAAGACATCGACATAAGCTCATTTTTCCATTCTGAAAATGAAGGGATCAAAGTTTTTTCCTATGCAAGCAAGGAAGTGAACGGTAGAATTCTATCCAGCTCCGGCAGGGTACTTTCCGTCGTGGCCAGCGGAAAAAAATCGGATTGCTTCCTAAACCTCTATAATTTTTTAGATGAAAATCGCAATGTAAACCTTTATTACAGAAATGATATAGGGAGAATATGAAAATCTAAACCTTTACAAAAACCACTATGATAAACATAGTGCGTTGTTCATTGACATCTTTATGAATCGTGATACTATTTATATAACGAAATATCAATTTATCTTATCTAGAGAGGTGGAGGGAAAGGCCCTGTGAAACCCGGCAACCAGTGCAGAATTTACTGTACATGGTGCCAATTCCTGCAGCGTAAGCTGAAAGATGAGAATAAGCTTTTAGATTTCATTCGTCTAAGTTTATTCTTAGGCGAATTTTATTTTGCCCTTTTTGATGATTCATCAAATAAATTGTGAGGTGTAATAATTGATCGAAATTAAGAATCTAGTTAAACAGTATGATAATCTGTCCGTCATCAAAGATGTTTCTTTCAGCATCGAGAAAGGAGAAATTTTTGGGATCGTCGGTAGAAGTGGTGTAGGTAAATCGACTCTGCTGCGATGTATAAATGCTCTGGAACCGATCAACTCAGGTGACATCATTGTAGATGGAACCAGTATCCGTTCCCTCGATTCCGATGGTGTGCGCAAGTTAAGAAAAAATGTTTCCATGATATTTCAGAATTTCAATCTTCTTAATCAGAAAACAGCACTGGAAAATGTGACACTTCCCATGGAAATATGGGGTTACGACAAAAAAGAGCTTCAGTCCCGCGCGAAAGAGCTGCTGAATCTTGTAGGTCTCAAAGACAAGTATAAAAGTAAACCTCGTTCACTCTCCGGTGGAGAGAAGCAGAGAGTGGCCATTGCCAGAGCCCTTGCACTAGATCCTGAAATTCTTCTTTGTGATGAAGCCACCTCCGCTCTTGACCCGAATACCACAAAGGAAATACTGGCTCTGCTGAAAAAAATCAACAGAGAACTAGGCCTTACCCTGGTTGTGGTGACTCACCAGATGGAAGTCGTCAAAGATATCTGTCAGAGAGTTGCTGTGATGGATGGCGGAAAAGTGTCTGCTCTGGGGAAAGTGGAAGATCTGTTTCTCAATCCGGAAAAGAGTCTTAAAAAACTTATCGGAGAAGATGAGCTGGAAATCCTGCCCAAAGGGATCAACATCCGTATCTTCTTCACAAGAGACTATAGTAACCAGACCATCATCACCACCATGAGCAAGGATCTGAATGTGGATTTTTCCATCGTGTGGGGTAAGCTTGAAAATTTCAGTGGCAATGTCCTTGGTAGCCTCGTCATCAATATAAATCCTGAGGATAAGGAAAATATAGAATCCTATCTGATCAATAAAGGTCTAAATGTGGAGGTGATACATAATGAATCTTGATGGCTATTTGAAAGCACTTTTTGAGTCATTACTTATGATCAGTGTATCCGGAATTTTATCAATATTTTTCGGTTTCTTTATCGCAATCGTCTTGGTCTATACTAAGGAAAAAGGATTGAATCCGAAACCAGCTCTCTATAATATACTGGACTTCATCATCAACGTATTCAGAAGCTTCCCGTTTATTATTCTTATGTTCCTTCTGTTTCCATTATCAAGACTCATAGTAGGAACATCCATAGGCACAACAGCAGCGATTGTCCCACTGACCATAGCAGCAACACCTTTCGCTGCAAGAATCATAGAGGGGTCACTCGATACGGTGGATGCAGGCATCATCGAAGCGGCAAGATCTTTTGGAGCAACCAATGCTCAGATCATTTTCAGAGTGATGCTTATTGAAGCCTTACCTAATCTAGTACAGGGCATCACCAATATTTTCATCAACATCGTCGGGTATTCCGCCATGGCTGGAATCATCGGTGGTGGTGGACTTGGCGCAGTAGCCATCAACTACGGGTATTACAGGTGGGAGAACACCATCATGTTCATCATTGTCATCATGATTTTTGCAGTTGTTCAGATTATCCAGTCCATAGGTAATCAGATTTTCAAACTGCTGTTACGGTAAAATCCAGTAGCATATTATAGATTGCGAACCAATATCCTGTTTATTATTTAACATATTGAGTAAAATCAGATTATCCATGCAACAAAAAATCAGTACAGATTCAAAAAACAGATATTTTAAAAAGAAAGGATGATTAAAATGAATAAAACATACAAACTACTGACAGCATCACTACTTGCACTAGGACTACTAGCAGGCTGCGGAACAAGCGAAGAAGCTGATGAAAAAATCATCGTTGGCGCTTCTGCGGTTCCCCATGCGGAGATTCTGGAAAACGTGAAAGAAGATCTGAAGGATCTGGGATATGATCTTGAAATAACCATCTTCAATGATTATGTTCTACCAAACAAGGCTTTATCAGAAGGGCAGCTGGATGCCAATTTCTTCCAGCACATTCCATATCTTGAAGAAATGAACAGCAATGAGAATCTTGGACTCATCTGGACTGTCAAGGTTCATATCGAACCAATGGGACTTTATTCAGAGAAAATAACAAGTCTTGATGAGTTAGCGGATGGCGCAACCATTGCAATTCCGAATGATGCAACAAACGGTTCAAGAGCGCTGAAACTTCTGGCAGACAACGGCCTTATTACTTTGAAAGACTCAGAAGTCGCCTCCGTTCTTGATATCACCAGTAATCCTAAAAACCTTGAATTCAAAGAGCTTGATGCTCCAGCTCTTCCTAGAACACTGGTTGATGTTGATGCAGCTGTAATCAATACAAACTATGCCATCGAAGCGGATCTGAATCCTCTAGAGGATGCGATCATTATTGAATCAGGAGATTCACCTTATGCGAATGTACTTGCAGTAAAGGAAGTGGACAAAGATTCAGAGAAAATCAAAGCCCTTAATGAAGTACTGAACAGCGAAAAAACAAAGACTTTTATTGAAGAGAAATATGAAGGTTCTATCTTCCCAGCATTCTAAACTGTACTAAAACAGAAAAAAATATCATAAGGTTTATTTAAGAAATCAGAACAGGAGAAACCGTTGGGAGTCAACGGTTTCTCCTTATTCATCTTTTGTGAATAAATTGACAAATATTGTTTATGAACGTTTACAATGTTATACTATATTGTGTATTTGTTATATTTTAGATTAAATTTAGGGGGATGTATATGAAACTGTTTTCAATATCCAAAGCAGTGCATGTGCCTAAGTTCAAGGAAGCAGAACATTTCAATAATATCATAGATGTCGATGCTCCAAAGAACATGGTATATTCACTTTCACAGCAACATAATATGAAGTGTTCACCGACTGTCAAAAGAGCGGATAGAGTACTTGTGAACCAGATCATCGGTGCAGGGGAAAACAACAGTATTGTTCCAATCTATTCAAGTGTATCTGGAACAGTGAAGCAGATTACCACAAAAGTAGATTTAATGGGTAATAAAGTTGATGTCATTCTCATTGAAAATGACTTCCTTTATGAAAAGGAAGAACGAGAATCATATGACTACACTACAATTAGTTTCGAGGATCTGAGAGAAAAGATCAAAGAACTCGGGCTCATCGAGACACAGAATCTATCCAATCGAAAGAGGGGAATGCAGCTTTCTTTCAAGAAAGACGCAAAAAATATTCTGATCAATGCACAGGAAAGTGGACTTTACGGTCAGGTTGGTTCATATTTGTATGAAAATGAAAAAGAAGATTTTTCAAGAGGAATCAAACTGCTTAGAACACTATACAAGAATGCACAAATCACTGTTCTTTCAACTTCCGATGCGGATTCAGTGATCGGCTTCACAGAAATTTTGAAGGATCTGGATGCGCAGCTTGTTTCTAAAATTCCGACGCAGTTTTATCATGATATGAATCTGGCTTCCAGAGACGTATTTGGTGATTTCGCTATGAAAAACACCATGGTTATAGATGCATTTCTACTTCCAGCCGTTGCAAGAGGACTTCTGGACAACAGACTGACTCATTATCAGCTGCTCCTGATCAATGGAGGCGCAGTTAAAACACCTGGAATCTATAAAGTGTTATCCGGAACCACATTAAATTATGTGATGGAAAAAGCCGAAGTGGAGAATCCTTTCAGAGTTGTTGCAGGAAATATCCTTTCCGGTGATGCGGTATTTGCTTTAGATGCACCGATCAACAGAGGAATCAGAGAAGTTCTGTTCCTGAATGAGAATGAGGTCTCTAAAGAAGAAGAGATGAACTGTATCAAGTGTGGACGTTGCGCTGATGTGTGTCCAGTCGGACTTCAGCCATACGAACTGAATGCGCTTGTAATCCACAGAGATTTTGATGAATTCTTCAAAAATCGTGGTGGTATGTGCGTGGAATGTGGTAGATGTTCCTATGTATGTCCATCCAAGAGACATCTTCTTCAGTCATTTAAAACAGCAAAAAAGGTTAAAAGATAGGAGGTAAGGATATGGAAAACAGAAAAATAACCGTTGCTTCCTCTCCCCACGTTAAATCGGATCTGAGAGTAAACAGAATCATGCTTGATGTTATCATTGCACTGGTTCCTGTCACAGCAGCGGGAATATATTTTAATGGAATAGATGGGTTATTTCTAGTTCTGGTCACAATATTAGGTGCGATGGCTACAGAGTTTCTATTCAAGAAAGCGATTCATAAGAAGCATTCACTGCATGATCTTTCCGCCATCGTAACAGGACTGATTTTAGGACTTATATTACCAGTAACTACACCACTATGGGTTGCGCTTGTCTCATCGATTTTTGCAATTGCACTGGTGAAAGAGATTTTCGGTGGTTTAGGTCAGAACTTCATGAATCCGGCAGTTACAGCTAAGATTTTTGCTGTGGTATCCTATGGAAATCTGGTTGTGAATAACGGATTCGAAGATGCCACATTTATAGAAAGATTTTTAGGTACTGCAGGTGGAAATCTCGGAGAAGCTTCTATATTGGCAATCCTTGTGGGCGGACTCTATCTTGCACTTAAGGGTGTCATCAGAGTAAGAGTTCCATTTACAATCATTCTGGTATCACTCTTATTCTCTCACTTTGTATTAGGTGATCTGTCCATTCTAGGAAGCAACAGCAGTATGTACTTTATTGCGTTCTTCATGGCGAACGATTACGCAAGTTCAGCAATCACCAACGGTGGAAAATGGATCTACGCACTTCTTGTTGCCGTTGCAGCAGCAATGTTCATCGGAGTGGGTGAAAATATCGAAGGTGCCTATTATGCGATCCTCATCGGTAACGTTTTTGCACCATTTATCGATACCTTCTTCAAAGGGAAAGTAAATACCAAAAAGGAGGCTACCGCATAATGAAAAAGAAAAGTTTAATAGGTGAGCTTCTAACACTTAGTGGAACCCTCATGCTGATCTGTATCATCGTGGCAGGCATTGTCGCATTTGTTTACAACGCGACCAAAGAACAGATTGCCATGAACAATGCTGTCAATGCTGAAGATCTGGCTTTGGTCATGCCTGAAAGTGATGCTCTAGTAGATCTCACTACAGAATTCGAAGAACATGAAATCATCACTGAAATCTACAAAGCGACCAAAGGCGAAGAAGTTGTAGGTTATGTCTATAAGATGATGATTGCAGGTTATAAGCCTGGACTCGGAACCTTAGTGGGTATCGATAATGAAGGCAATGTTATCGCAGCGAAGGTCACTCAGTCATCTGAAACACCAGGTCTTGGTGCTCTGGTTGCTGAAGATGCATTCATATCACAATTTACTGGCAAGGAAACATCAGAAAGTTTCCAGGTAGTAAAGGGCACACCGGCTTCTGATTCTGAAATTCAGACAGTATCCGGCGCTACCATCTCCTCTGGAGCAGTGGCCACTTCAATCAATGAAGCGGTAAAATTCCATAAGGAGAATATCCTTGGTGAAGAAGTTGCAGAAGAACCTGTGGCAGAACCAACTATAGAAAACATGAACTTATCTGGTGATGAGATGAATGAAATTGATGGAGAATATAAGACATTTGAAGTCAAAACAGCAGGAGAGGTCACAGGGTATATTGTGTACGCTGACAATCCAGGATATTACGCTGAATCACCAATTACAGTTGCTGTAGCATTTGATAAACTGACAAAGACCATTACCAATATCATGGTCGTTGAACAAAGTGAGACTCCAGGTCTTGGTGATGTCATTCTCCAGGATGAGTTTGCACAGATGTTCCAGAACAAGCCTTCAGAAGAAATGAGTGTCGAAGTATACTCAGGTGCATCTGAAAGTTCCAAGGGTGTCTACAGAGCTGTAAACAAAGCGATTCTGTACTTCAATGATGTACTTATGCAAGGAGGGAACTAAAGATGAAGGCGTTATTAGAAAGACTGAAAAATGGGCTTTTTAGCGAAAACCCGATTTTTGTACAAGTTCTTGCCATGTGTCCTACTTTAGCGGTTTCAACCAGCTTAGTGAATGCACTGGGTATGGGACTGTCCACCATGGCTGTACTGATATGCTCCAATGCGATCATATCCGCCATCAGAAAATATATTCCAAATAAAATAAGAATCCCGGCTTACGTTGTTATTATTGCAGGTTTCGTATCTGCAGTGGATATGTTCCTGGCAGCATATGCTCCAGATCTATACAAATCACTGGGATTATTTATACCACTGATCGTTGTTAACTGTGTAATCCTTGGTAGAGCGGAAGCTTATGCCAGCAAGAACACTGTACTTAATTCCATCTATGATGCAATCGGTATGGGTCTTGGATTTACACTCGCACTCAGTGTGCTGGCTTTCTTCAGAGAACTCATCGGTGCAGGTACTTTATTCGGTATAAGAGTATTGCCTGAAGCGTATGAAGCAGCAAATATCATGATCCTGGCACCAGGTGCTTTTCTTACACTTGGACTGATCATGGCTTTCCTCAACGACAGAAACCTTAAAAAAGGGAAAGACCTTCTCAGAATTCACGATTGTGAAAGCTGTGGAATGGGTTGTGATATTCCAAAAGAAGACAAAATGAATATTACACTCAATTCCAATCTTATTCAGAAGGGAGGAGCTAACTAATGGAATTAGTCTTGATTTTTGTAAATGCAATGCTCGTCAATAACTTCGTCCTATCAAGATTCCTTGGAATATGCGGTTTCCTGGGTGTGTCAAAGAAAAGAGATGCTTCCATCGGTATGGGATTTGCAGTTCTCTTTGTAATGGTCATCGCTTCACTTGGAACCTGGACAGTGTACAACTTCCTACTGGCTCCAAATGATCTGGATTATCTGAAAACTGTAGCATTCATTCTGGTCATCGCAGCACTGGTTCAGTTTGTTGAAATGGTTGTCAAGAAGATCAGCCCCGCGCTATATGATGCACTGGGAATCTACCTGCCACTGATCACTACAAACTGTGCAGTTCTTGGTGTGACATTCCTGAATGTTCAGGAAGACTTATCCCTAGCTGGAAGCCTAACAAATGCTGTTGGTGCTGCGCTTGGTTTCTTCCTGGCTATTGTCCTGATGGCAAGCATCAGAGAGAAACTTGATCGCGTATCCAGTGTTCCTAGAGCTTTCCAGGGACTACCTATCGCGCTGATTACTGCTGGTCTTATGGCCATTTCATTCCTTGGTTTCCAAGGTCTTATATAAGGGGGGAGAAGTTAAATGATGGAAATAATAATACCTATAGCTATTCTAGCTGGCATCGGACTTCTTTTAGCCGTTTTGCTTGGATATGCAGCCAATGTATTCGAAGTGAAGCAGGACCCTAAAGTTGAACAGCTTTTACTGGTACTGCCTGGTGTAAACTGTGGTGGATGCGGATTTGCAGGATGTGAGGCTTATGCGAAAGGCGTAGCTCTTGACAATGCATCTCCAACTCTATGTACTGTTGGTGGTCCTCCGGTTGCAAATCAGATCGGTGAGATCATGGGCGTTAAAGTGAATGCCATGGAAGTCATGGTTGCCTACGTTAAATGTAATGGTGACTGTGATAAATCCAAAGATAAGTATGAATATCATGGAATCATGGACTGTGTCAGTGCATCTGCACTGCCTGGAGGAGGAGCGAAATCCTGTTCTTACGGATGTCTAGGTCTTGGCACATGTGTTGCTGTATGTGATTTTGATGCCATCGTGATCAGAGACGGAATTGCGATCATAGATGAGAACAAGTGCACCAACTGTGGTGCCTGCGTGAGAGCCTGTCCGAAGAATCTGATTGAGTCAGTGCCAATCAACTCGAGAGTCAGAGTTGCATGTAATTCCTATGACAGTGCAAGGGATGCGATGCAGAACTGCGAAGTAGGTTGTATTGCCTGCAAAAAATGTGAGAAAGCATGTGAATATGATGCAATTCACGTAAACAACAACCTGGCTAAAATTGATTATGACAAATGCACACAGTGTAATGCGTGTGTTGAAGTCTGTCCTAAGGTGACCATTGAAAATATCCTTATGATCAATAAAGCGAAACCCAAAGAAAAAACAGCATAAATGATAACTGAGGTGCTTCATTAAATGATGCACCTCAGTATTTTTTTATCTTTAGAGCTGTTATATAAAGCTGAAACCCTTAGGTCGTAACGACCTAAGGGTTTCTTCAGTAAGGAATGACTCATAATTAAATGGAAAACCGGAGATCATCTTTTAACAATAACAGAGGTACCCATTCCACCACCGATACAAAGTGTGGCCAATCCGTAAGTGGAGTTTCTTCTCTTCATCTCATGAAGAAGAGTCACAAGGATTCTTGCTCCTGATGCACCGACAGGGTGTCCAAGTGCGATTGCTCCGCCGTTCACATTGACCTTTGACGCATCCCACTCTAGTTCTTTGCCTACAGCCAATGCCTGTGCTGCAAAAGCCTCGTTCGCTTCAATAAGATCCATATCCGCAATGGTAAGGTCCGTCTTTGACAGCGCATTCTTAGTCGCTGGTACTGGACCTACGCCCATGATGCTGGGATCTACTCCACCGTTACCATAAGAGACGATGGTAGCCAATGGGGTAAGACCGAGTTCATCTGCTTTTTCTTTACTCATGACGACAAGAGCTGCCGCACCGTCATTGATTCCAGAAGCATTACCAGCAGTGACTGTTCCGTCGTTCTTGAAAGCGGGTCTGAGTTTTCCTAATCCTTCGGCTGTTACGTTTTTCTTGGGATACTCATCTGTATCCACAATCACAGGGTCACCTTTTCTCTGAGGAATTGTAACAGGGACAATCTCATCTTTGAATTTACCTTCAGCTATTGCTTTTTCTGCCTTATTCTGGCTTGAAGCTGCAAATATATCCTGTTCTTCTCTTGTTATTCCATATTTTTCCGCCACATTTTCTGCAGTGACTCCCATATGATAATTATTGAATGCATCAGTCAACGCATCCTCGATCATGGTATCTACCATGGTGTCATTGCCCATTCTGGAACCAAATCTTGCATTATTTAAAACATAAGGTGATCTGGACATGTTTTCAGTACCACCTACAACAACGATATCATTGTCACCAGTCATAATCGTCTGTGCGGCCAGAGATACTGTTCTTAGACCTGATCCACAAAGCATATTGATTGTTGTTGCCGGAACAGATACGGGAATACCGGCATTGACTGAAACTTGTCTTGCTACACCTTGACCAAGTCCCGCCTGCAGGATACATCCCATATAGACATCGTTGACATCTTCCGGTTTGATGCCTGCTTGTCTGATTGCTTCTTTTACTGCAATTACCCCTAACTCAACGGCAGATACATTTTTAAACACTCCGCCAAAACTTCCAACAGGAGTTCTTACTGCGCTTACAATTACAACTTCTTTCATACAATTCTACCTCCCAGTATTATCTAGATGCATTAATTTTTCACATCAGGAGAATTCATCACTTGATAAACCGATCTGAATGGTTCTTTCTGATATGCTTCATTGAATGCAAGATAATAATAACATGAAACTATCATCATGTGTAATCAATTTCATACTCGATATCCGCACTAAATCAACGTGTTATTTGCGAATGAGAAGAAAACCATTGTAACATGAAGGTTTCATCATGTTTGTATTCTTAAGTCTCTGAGTACAGTCTGAAAAAATTTACAATTTATTCATAACCCCGATGTTCTTTCTTCCTTTCATTCCTTCAGACCTCATCGCTTTCCTTTATTGAGGTTGATTCAAAGAGAGGGGTTAATTTTTCCATGAGAACAATAAACAAGGCCGTAATTTGCTATAATGTTTATAGGAAAGATGAAAGTGGAGGAAACTTATGAAAAATGCAATTATAACAGGTGCGACAGGTGGTATCGGTATAGAAATAGCAAGAAAACTTGCTGCTCTTGGGTATGATCTGGCACTGGTTTATGGAAACAATCATACACAAGCTGAAATGCTTGTTGGAGAATTATCTGAAATCACGAGAGTAGAAGCCTACTCCATAGATTTTTTAAATGTTGACGGATATTCTTTGACCTTAAAAAGAATACTGAAGGACTTCGGTTCGTTCGAAGTTCTGATCCATGGCGCAGGTGTTTCCTACAGAGATATCTTTCATGAAATGACTGAGCTTCATTTTGAGGAACTGCTCAGCATCAATCTCAAGCCGCTTTACTATATAAGCAAAGAGATCATTCCACGTATGATTGAAGAGAAGAAAGGAAGCATCATCAGCATCTCATCAATCTGGGGATCAAAACCCGCTTCCATGGAAGTTGCTTATGCCATGACAAAAGGGGCGCTGGAACAGTTCACAAGAAGCCTTGCATCCGAACTGTCCCACATGAACATCCGTGTCAATGCCATCGCTCCTGGTGGGGTGGATACGAAGCTTCTTGCAAATCTGACGGACCAGGAAAAACATGATTTTATTGAAGATATTCCATTCAAAAGACTTGCAAAACCTGAAGAGGTAGCTGAACTTGCAGCCTTTCTGATAGAGAAAGGAACCTACATCACAGGACAGGTTTTAACCATGGATGGTGGATTCACCTTATAGCCATTAAAATCCCCGTACAGAGCATTTTAATGCATTGTACGGGGATTTTAAAAGCTTATTATGTAGTCTACTGATGTTCCACTCCATATTCAGTAAACCGAATCACAAAGGCGACACCATTGGATTCATTCATCAGACTATAGGGAAGCTGATGTTTTTCGAGAATATTTCTTATGATGGATAACCCCAGTCCTGAACTTCCATCTTTTCTTTGTCGTGATTTGTCTTTTTTGTAGAACTGCAGCCAAATATTTTCAAGTTCTTCCTCCTCAATATGTGCAGGGGAATTTGAAATCTTCATGATCAGCTCTTTATTCTCTTCATACAAGGAAACGTTCACTTCAGCTTCTTCCTGGAGCTCCGTATAGGTAATCGCATTTTTTATGATGTTTCTGATTGCTGTACTTAGCTTATTAAGATCAGCTGTTACAAGAAACTGGTCTTCTATATTGAAATGAAAGGAGATCTTTTCATTATGGTAATCAAGAAAAGGAGCTGCACAGTTCACCAGTGCTTTACTCAGATTGAATTCTGTTTTATTTAAATTAAAAGCATCGGATTCAGTGTAGGAAAGCTCGATCATATCCTTCACGAGTTTTTCCATATTCTTTGACTCATCCAGAATGATAGAAAGATACTCTTCCTTATTCTCTTCATTGATTCCATCGATCAGCCCTTCAGTATATCCTTGAATCAGCGTGATTGGTGTTTTCAGTTCATGAGAGATATCCCTGATGAAGTCTTTGCGCTGATTTTCCAGTTTCTGACTCTTCAATACGTCCTCTTCCAGCAGTCTGTTCTTTTCATTCAGTTCGCTTAACGCCGTTTTCAAGTTCATCGAAAGGGTAGATAGGCTTTCTGCAAGCTCTCCGATTTCATCCTTCTGCGTTTTGTCTATCTGCGTATCGAAATTCAGCTTTGCCAGCTCTTTTGAAGACAGGGTCAACTTCCTGATGGGTTTGGTCACAGTGTGAGAAATGAGAAAGGCCAGGATCACTACTACCATAAACCCGCCCATGAATACATAGACGAAGAAGTTTTTGATTGTACGTGCTGATTCGTTGATGGGGGCCATGGAGCTGATGGAAATAGCAAATGATTCCGCATCATGAACGTTGATCGAACTGGCAGTGAGAAAATACCGGATACTACCATCTTGTCTTTCGTATTCTCTGCTGATGATTGTTTCATTTTCCAGAAGTTCTTCAACCAGGGTTACGTCTCTTACCAGGTCACCAAAAAAGCGGTTGATGATTTCGATATAGTCTCCATCAATCTTATTACCGCCATAGGCCATATACTGAAGTGTTCCATTTTGTCCGAAGATGAACAGCCTAGTATTGTTACTGGTTTCAAAATCATTAATTGATGCAATCAGCGTTTCATTGACGGAAACTTCCTTATTTCTGAAGGTTTCAAGGTTTTCTGCAAGGGCTGTTTTTTTCGTCCTCGTATAATAGGTTTCAAATGAATAAGACATGAAAAGCATGGATCCTAACAGGAGTGCTGTGACGAGGAGTATAATGATAAAGGTGAGCTTATTGGAAATTGACTTAAACATCTCTTTTCACCTTGAACCTGTATCCGTAGCCTCTGACAGTTTCAATATATGTATAGACCTCTCCGAGTTTCTCACGCAGCCTCTTGATACTGGTGTCAATGGTTCGCAGATCTCCTTCATAATCAAAGCCCCAGACTTTTTCTATAATGGTATCCCTGGACAGTACAATATCCTCATTTGAAGTAAACAGTAGAAGCAGTTCGAACTCCTTTTTACTAAGAGAGATTTCCTCATCGTCCATAAATACTCTTTGAGACTTCTCATTCAGCCGAAGTCTTCCATAAATGAGATCTTTGAGCTCATGCTTTTCATCCTCCAGTCTTGCAAACAGATTATTGATTTTCAGCACCAGAATTTTAGGGGAGAAGGGTTTCGCTATAAAATCATCTGCGCCTATGGAATATGCTTCAATAAAATCCTCATCCATGGTTTTCGCTGTTATTATGAATACTCGAGTATCTTTCTTTTTCCTTAATTCTTTGAGCATGTCAAACCCATCCATAAAAGGCATCATCACATCAAGAAGAATGAGATCATAGTCCTCATCAAGGGACATCAGAAGTCCTTCTTCCCCGTTTGAAGCCAGATCCACCCGATACTTCTCTTTCACCAGATAGTCTCTAAGTAAATCCCTCAGTCTCTTTTCGTCTTCCACAATGAGTATTTTCTTCTCCATACAATCACCTTCATCTATTTGAAATAGTAGAAATTCAATCTATATATAGATTTTGTTTTTATCATCCTTGTCGCCCTTCATGAGCAGAACTTCTTTCACCAGCTCACGGATAGCTGTATTCATGGCATTGGGTTCCACTCTGGTCAGACTGATTCTCAGAATCTTCTTGTCTTCATGCTTTGTGAACCCTGTAACGTCTCTAAACCTGAATCCCTCGACCTGCAATCCTTCCAGAAGGGTCTTCAGTTTGAAATCGTTCGGAAAGTAGAGACTTGCAAAGAAACCGGCTTCAGGTATGTAAGAGGAGAAAGGAAACCCCTGCAGAGCATTCTTGAAAATCATGATATTCTGTTTCACCTTATCTCTCAGGTTGGCCATGTCCTTTGAATAGTAATCTGATTTCAGATACTTCAGTAGAATTGCCTGATTCATCAGTGGTGCACCACCGTTTAAATAGGTGATGTTGTAGGATAAAGTCTTGGCTATTTCCGGAGGAGCGACCACGCAAGCACTTCTGAAATAGGGTCCAACAGTCTTACTGAAACTTCTGATATAGATCGTTCTTTCAGGTGCCAGTGAAAAGAATGTTGCACCCTTGGATAATTCATTTAAATAATCATCTTCGATGATATAGAAATCATATTTCTCTGCAAGTCTGATGATTTTCTTCATCTGTTCTTCCTTAAGGTCTGTACCTAGAGGATTATGATTTCTGCTCATGGAAAAGAAAAACTGGAAATCGCCACTACTGACCTTATCTTCAAAGCTTTCAAGATCAATTCCGTTCTGATCTCTGTTTACAGTGTCATGAGGTATTTTTTTGATGTCCATGTAGGAGAGTAGTATATTATAAGTCGGATCCTCCACCAGTACTTTTTTTTCAAGCAGATTCGTTCCAATAATCAGATCAATTGCTCCCTGTGCACCTTCTGTTATGAGCACAGATTCAAGATTGATGTCCGGATGGTGAATTTCTATAAGCAGATATTCTCTCAGAAGGTTGTATCCCATGGGATAGCTGTAATTTAAAAGACTTCTGTTCTTTTCCTCTAGAACCTGATCATAAATCTTTCTGAGCGATTCCAACGGAAGGTTTCTGTTGCTGGGTACTCCTGAATAGAAATCAAAATCGTTCGTTCCACGCTTTTTGTTTCTGTTGATATAATACCCGCTTTTAGGGGCTGAAAATACCAGGGACAGGGCTTCCAGCTCATTATAGGCTTTGATGACTGTGGAGTTTGAGCAGCCGAACTTTATCGCCAGCCCTCTGATGGATGGAAGTTTATCCGTATACACGTCTTTTTCAATTTCTGTTCTCAGATAGTCCATGATTTCTGTATATTTATAATTCATTTCATCACCCTTTGTACCATATCAGTTTTCTCTTATTATAGCATCATTTGTCCTTGCTATGCCATAAGTGTTCGGGAATACAGATACCCCTTTCAGATGATTTTGTGTTATATTAGGGTTTGTTATATTATAGAATGAGAGTATGTCACTTATGTGACAGGGACCGCGAGGACATCCGCTTTTCATTAAAAGGAGACTGATCTTATTGAAGTTTTATGAAATGCTAGTGAAACACTACGATGATATTTTCCCTGAAAATCAGAACACTTATGATTTCCTGCATGAAGGGCTCAAGCCTGGCGACAATGTGCTGGACGTAGCCTGCGGAACAGGTAATTACACCATCCATCTGATTAAAGATGGGATCGCCGCATGCGGACTTGACCTTGAAGAAGCCATGATCGAACAAGCCGATGCAAAAGCGGTAAAGGAAGGGGTTACTCCAGATTTTGTTGTATCCAATATGCTTGATATTGATCTCGTGAGTGATGGTGAACTGAGACGGATTTATATAATCGGAAATTCACTGGTGCATCTTAAATCCATGGAAGAAGTCAGAACTTTTCTTGAAAGCGCCTACGAGCTTCTTTCTGAGAACGGTGATCTGATCATACAGATCATCAATTACGAGCGCATTCTGTCTCAGGAAATCGATCATCTTCCTACCATAACCGTACCGGATCTTGGCATCATCTTTGAGCGGAACTACAATTATGATGTTTCGTCCAGCACGATAGAATTCGCTTCAAAGCTGATTGTTCAAGACGAAAGCCAGGAATCTTCGGTATATCTTCTCCCTGTTGGTGAAGAGGAGCTGGTTAAAGAACTAGAGAAAACCGGATTCAGCAGTATAGAAGTTTATGAGAACTTCAGTAAGGATCCCTTCACTGAAAATTCAATCTCGTTGGTTATCAAGGCCATTAAAAATACATAAATAATGGAGATTCATATGATAGATTATAATAAGACCGTCCTTAAAAACGGAATTTCCCTGGTAACCGTAAAAAAACCAGGCAAATTATTTTCTCTTAATTTAGCCCTGAAAGTGGGATCTTTAGCAGAATCTCTTGAAGAAAAGGGAATCTGCCATTTCATCGAGCACATGCTTTTTAAAGGCACACAATTTGATGATAATGCATCACTGAACAGTAAAATCGAAAAACTCGGTGGAGATTTTAATGCGTACACTGATTATATCTCCACAGTATATTCCATTTCTGCTCTTACAGAAGAACTTGAAAATGGACTATCGCTACTTCGTGATATGCTGCTTCATCCCAGATTTGAGAATGAAGAGCTTCAAAAAGAGAAAGGAGTCATTCTTTCTGAATTACGGTCTTCTCTAGACGATGCGGAGGAAACGACGCAAAAGAATCTCTACTACAATGCATATGAATCCAGTCCACTGAAATATGACGTCATTGGAAATGAGGAAACCATATCTTCTTTTACCAAGGAGATGCTGGTGACATTTCATAAAAATCATTACCTGCCCAATAATGCTGTACTGGTACTAATCAGCGAGAATGAACATGACGAAATTATAAGCCTTGTGGAGTCCATTTTCGGGACCTGGAAAAAGGGATCAGAGAATACCATGAATCTGAAGTTCGAAAAGAACATCCCGGGAAGATATACTTCCTATAAAGATATGGAACAGTCATGCCTTGGGATTCTCTACTCATTTTCAATTACAGAAGAGGAGAAGCTTCCTCTCAGAGTTCTGAATTACAAACTGGGTGTCAGCGGCAACTCCATCTTATTCAGAGAACTCCGCGAAAACCGGGGCCTTGCCTATGATGTTTATTCTGATCTGGAACTGACAGATCAGATGCAGAATCTGCTGATCTATACTCAGGTATCTGATGAAAGTCTGGATGAGGCAGAAGAGCTCATTCTAAGGATTCTCGAAGAAATCAAATGCGGTGCATTCTTTCATCTGGATGATCTGATGATCATGAAGAAAGTGCTGAAAACAAGTATCTACGGAACTGTAGACAACATCCATGATCTGTCTTCGTTTATACTGGATGAACTCCTTAACAAAGAGGAACCGCTTGCATTTGAAGAAGATCTGGAGAAGCTGGAACATGTCACTTTAGAAGATATAATCAATGTAAGCAGAAAAGTATTCGAAGGACCTACAATCTACAGGTTAAGAGGAGAAATCGATGAAGACGATCACACAGATCAGTGAAAACAAGAAAAATAAAGATCGGGTCAGCATCTTTGCTGATGATGAATTCTTATTATCCTGTCATAAAGAGCTTATCTACAAGAAGTCTTTGAAAAAAGGAGATAAAGTTGATCCGAACCTTCTTCTTGAGCTTGCCAAAGAAGATGAATATATGAAGGCAAAGGATGCTGCCCTTCGACACATCGAGCGCAGTCTGAAAACCATCCATGAAATCGAAAAGAAATTGAAAGACAAAGAATACAGTGAAGAAACCATCAGTCGTGTAATTTCATTTCTAGGTGAGTACAACCTGGTAGATGATGATAAGTATGCTGAAATATTCTTCAAAGAGAAACTTAGAACACGAGGAGCCAAAAAAGCCAGGTTTGAACTCTCAAGCAAAGGAATCCCAAAAGAAATCGTGGAAAGTGCTCTCGAAAATCTATCCAGCTCGGCTATTGAAGAAGATTCCTGTCTGAAACTGGCAGAGAAGAAATATGCGCAGCTTATAAAAAGAGAGACGGATCCATATAAGCTGAAGAATAAACTCTATACATTTCTGATGGGCAAAGGATATGATTATGAGCTTATAAACAGCACATTAAGAAAAATCATGGAGAACAACGAATAATCAGTCTTATATCATAAAGAACGCGGTTCCAACTGGAATTGCGTTCTTTTTCTGTTCTTAAGATTTCATAAATAAATACACTAAAAATAGCTCTTCTACTTTGAAAGGCATATGATTGAGATAAGATAAAATATTACCATGAAAGTTAATTTCTGACGCAAGAGAAATAATATTATAATTCTTTATTTAAAAATTAAAAATGATATAATTGTTTCTATATAATTGTCAAATTTTAACTTGCATGATAGGAGAACTGATTAAAATGCTGGACAAAATTTATTTAGGATTAGACGTGGGTTCTACAACTGTAAAAGCCGTGGTCGTAAATAAAAACAGAAAAATAATATACAGTACTTACGAGCGTCACTTTTCAGATATTCGAAGTACGGTAGTCAATGTCATGAAGAAAATTCATGACTCTTTCGGAAGCCGCGAAATACATGTTGCTGTAACCGGATCCGGAGGTCTTTCTGTGGCCTCCTGGCTGAACATAAAGTTCATTCAGGAAGTCATTGCCTCCACAAAAGCTGTCGAAGCCTTCATTCCTGAAACGCAAGTTGCCATAGAGCTCGGTGGGGAAGATGCTAAAATCACCTATTTTGATGGTTCCATCGAACAGAGGATGAATGGTACTTGTGCCGGAGGTACCGGCGCTTTTATCGATCAGATGGCATCACTTCTTAAAACAGATGCTGCAGGTATAAACACACTGGCAAAAGATTCCACTTACATTTATCCTATCGCTGCAAGATGTGGTGTATTTGCAAAAACCGATATACAGCCTCTGATTAATGAAGGTGCTAAGAAAGAAGACATCTCCGCATCCATTTTTCAGGCAGTCGTAAACCAGACCATATCAGGCCTGGCATGCGGAAGACCCATAAAAGGAAGAATCGCATTTCTTGGTGGTCCTCTACACTTTCTACCGGAACTGAGACATCGATTCATCGAGACCCTTGAACTGAAAGAAGATGAAATTATAGTTCCCGAAAATGCAGAGCTCTATGTGGCACTTGGTGCAGCACTTTCCTCATTTGAAAACTATCCTCATCAGCTGGAAGTTCTCATGAATCGTGCAGGAAAACTGAAGGATGTATTCCAGAAGGAAGTCAACAGACTTGATCCTTTGTTCTCATCAGAAAAAGAATTTGATGCTTTCAAAGAGAGACACAGCAAGGCAGTGGCTCCTCGAAAACCTCTGTCTGAATACAGCGGTGATGCCTTCTTAGGCATCGACTCAGGTTCCACCACTTCAAAAGTGATTCTTCTGGATCATGAGCTTAATATTCTCTATTCCTATTATGGCAGCAATGAAGGTGAACCTTTAAAACTGATCACAAAGGTGCTTAGAGAGCTGCAGGAAATATTACCAGATACTGTACGCATCGCTCAAAGTACCGTAACAGGTTATGGAGAAGGGCTTATTAAGGCTGCACTAGGCATTGATATCGGAGAAATCGAGACCATTGCTCATTATGAAGCAGCGAACTTCTTCCTGGAAGGCGTTGACTTTATTCTAGATATCGGTGGTCAGGACATGAAATGCCTTCGTATAAAAGACGGTTCCATTGATTCCATCATGCTGAACGAAGCCTGCTCCTCGGGATGTGGATCGTTCATCGAAAGTTTTTCCACTTCACTTGGTTATGAGGTGAATGATTTCGCAAAAGCCGCGCTGGAAGCAAAAGAACCTGTGGATTTAGGTTCACGATGTACTGTGTTTATGAATTCCAGAGTGAAGCAGGCGCAGAAAGAAGGCGCTTCTGTTTCTGAAATCAGCTCCGGGCTTTCCTATTCTGTAATAAAGAACGCCTTATTTAAAGTGATCAAAGTAAGAGATCCAAAAGAGATGGGGAAGAAAATCATCGTTCAGGGTGGTACCTTCTATAATGACAGCGTACTTCGTGCCTTTGAACTGATCTCTGAGAGAGAAGCTGTAAGACCCGATATCGCAGGACTGATGGGTGCTTTCGGTGCGGCTAAGATTGCCAGAGACCGATATGATGGAAAAGAAACATCACTTCTGCCTCTGGAAAAAATCAGAGAGCTTCGTCCCAGAACAGAAATGAGACGATGTACTCTTTGCACCAATCATTGCCCTTTGACGATCAATATCTTTAAAGAGGGAGCAGAAGAATACATCACCGGAAATCGTTGTGAAAGACCGCTGAAGATTCAGAAAAAAGAAGTGCTTCCTAATTTATATGATTATAAGTATAAACGGACATTCGGCTACAAGAGTTCCGTAATCGAAGAGAAAAATCGAGGAACCATAGGCATTCCAAGAGTTTTGAATCTCTATGAGAATTACCCGTTCTGGTTTACCTTTTTTGACAACTTAGGGTTTAAAGTTCTATTATCTCCTAAATCTTCAAAGCCGCTTTACGAAAAAGGGATGAACAGCATTCCATCTGAATCTGTCTGCTATCCAGGTAAGCTGGTTCACGGTCATATCGAATATCTGGCGGCGAAAGAAGTGGATCTTATTTTTTATCCTTGTCTTCCATACGAAGAAAAAGAAGATCCTCATGCCAACAACCATTTCAATTGTCCTGTTGTGACCTCCTATCCTGAGGTCATCAAGAACAATATGGATGTCCTGGCACTGAATAAAGTGAAGTTTCTGAATCCGTTTCTGAACTTCTATGACAGAAAAAATCTTCACAAAAAGCTATATGAAATTTTCAGCAGACATTTTAATCTATCTCTACCGGAGGTAAAAGAAGCTGTAAAACTGGCTTATGATGAAATCGACCGGTATAAATCGGATATCCAGAAGAAGGGGGAAGAAACACTTCAGTATATAGCAGAAAATGGATTGAAAGGGATTGTACTTGCAGGCAGACCATATCATATCGATCCTGAAATCAACCATGGAATTCCAAATCTCATCACAGAGTACGGAATGGCTGTTCTGACTGAAGACTCAGTAGCCCATCTGGGAACTGTGGAAAGACCGCTTCGTGTCATCGACCAGTGGACCTATCACAACAGACTTTATCGAGCAGCTTCCTTTGTTGCAAAAGAGACAAATCTGGAGCTTGTTCAGCTGAACAGCTTCGGATGCGGACTTGATGCCGTTACGAGTGACCAGGTGGAAGAGATTCTTCGCGGTAAGAATAAAATATTTACGCTTCTGAAAATCGATGAAGGAAATAATCTCGGTGCAGCAAGAATAAGAGTCCGTTCTCTGCTTGCCACCATGAAGGAACGAGAACGGAACAATGTCCAGATCAAAGACACACCAATTGTGTATGAAAGACCTGTTTTCACAAAAGAAATGAAGAAAACCCATACACTGCTTAGTCCTCAGATGTCACCGATCCATTTCAGATTTTTAGAAGCAGCACTACGGTATTCCGGTTTCAATGTTGTCGTATTACCTGACACGGATTTTAAAGCCGTAGATGAAGGATTGAAATACGTGAACAATGATGCCTGTTACCCTTCGATCCTGGTTGTGGGACAGGTCATAAAAGCCCTGAAAAGCGGAGAATATGATCCGATGCATACCTCCTGTCTGATCACACAGACAGGAGGAGGCTGCCGAGCTACCAACTATGTGGGATTCCTGCGTAAAGCACTCAAGGAATCCGGATTCGGTAATGTACCGGTGATTCCACTTTCCGTCCAGAAATTCGAAAAGCATCCTGGTATGGACCTGGATATGAAAACATTGAACAGTGCGCTTCAGGCTCTTCTTTACGGAGATGTGCTTATGAAAGTGCTCTATAGGGTAAGACCCTATGAATCCATAAAAGGTTCTTCAAACGCTTTGTATGAATTACTGACGGAGAAAATCATCAGAGATCTGAAGGATCCCACCATCAAATCCTTTAATGACAACATCAGGCTCATCATAAAGCAGTTTGATGAGCTGGAAACAAAAGACATCGTCAAACCGAAAGTCGGTCTTGTAGGAGAAATACTTGTGAAATTTCATCCGACTGCCAATAACTCTGTTGTCAATGTCATTGAGGAAAACGGATGCGAAGCTGTCATGCCTGGTCTTGTCGATTTCTTCTTGTATACATCCTACAACAATGTAGCCAAGAGAGATTACTTAGGCGGAGGACTCGGCAAAGCTTTAGGCGCCAAAGCAGCCATAGGCATTATTGAGGCCTACAGAAAAATAATGCGAGAGGAACTCGAAAACTCCCTAAGGTTTCATCCGCCTTCAAGAATTGAACACTTGGCTGAGATCACAAAAGATGTAGTACAGATCGGGAATCAGACCGGTGAAGGATGGTTCCTCACAGGAGAGATGCTGGAACTCATTGAAGAAGGCGTAGAAAACATTATCTGCATGCAGCCTTTTGCCTGTCTTCCTAACCATATAACCGGGAAAGGTGTCATCAAGAAACTAAGAGAAGAGAATAAAGATGTCAATATCACAGCCATAGACTATGATCCTGGCGCCAGTGAAGTGAACCAGCTGAACCGTATTAAACTGATGATTTCCATCGCATTCAAGAATCTTGAAAAGAATCAGGATCTTAGTGCAAAGGAAAAGGCCTTGACAATCATGAATAGACAGATATAATAGAAATATATTTGAAAGGCGCTGAAAAAGAGGAGTACCCATGAAGAAGTGCAAAGAGAAGAAAACCCCTGGCTGTAAGGTTTTCTCACCAGAAACATGGAGAAGGTAGCTTTTGAGCTTCTAGGCTGAACTTATAGTAAGCTTAGACGGTTTATCCAAATCGTTAACGTATGAGAGCCCATGTCAGTGGGAATAAAGGTGGTACCGCGAGTCTTCGTCCTTTTAGGATGAAGGCTCTTTTTTTATACAAAAAAAGCCTGATGATGAACGTCTTCAATCGTATAATTTATTATTACCAGCATGTTAGAGGGAGGAAAATCATGGAAAAGAAGAATCTTGAAACAACTTACAGTCCAAAGGATTTTGAAAAGAGAATTTATGAAAACTGGCTGAGTAAGGGCTACTTTACACCTACGGTGAACAAGGACAAAAAGCCATATACAATCGTCATGCCACCACCAAATATCACCGGTAAACTACACATGGGACACGCTCTGGATCTGACCCTTCAGGACATCCTGATCCGTTTCAAAAGAATGCAGGGATATGAAGCACTGTGGCTTCCAGGAGCAGACCATGCGTCCATAGCGACAGAAGTCAGAGTCGAGAATGAACTCTTGAAACAGGGCCTTGTAAAGAAAGAAATGGGCAGAGAAGCCTTTCTTGAGAAGGTGTTCGAATGGTCAGAGGAATATCGGGGAAAAATCAGAAATCAGATCACGAAGCTGGGTTCTTCCTGTGATTTCACAAGAGAAGCCTTCACCATGGATGATAATCTCAATAAAGCGGTAAGAGAAGTCTTTGTAAAACTATACAACGATGGACTTATTTACAGAGGAAACCGGATTACAAACTGGTGTCCTAAGTGCGAAACAGCTCTATCCGATGCTGAAATCGAATATGTTGAACACAGCGGTAATTTCTGGTATTTCAGATATCCGCTGAGTGACGGAACTGGGCATCTCGTCATTGCCACGACCAGACCGGAAACAATGCTTGGTGATACTGCCGTTGCAGTACATCCTGAAGATGACAGGTTTAAGGACCTGGTAGGCAAGACATTAACACTTCCACTGATGAACCGTGTAATTCCCATTGTGGCAGATGATTATGTCGACAGTGAATTCGGAACAGGTTGTGTAAAAATCACACCAGCTCATGACCCCAATGATTTTCATGTTGGTGAAAGGCACCATCTGGAAGCCATTCGTGTCTTGGATGACAAGGGTGTCATCAATGAGAACGGTGGAAAGTATGAGGGCATGGATCGCTATGAAGCGAGAAAAGCCATCATAAAAGATATGGAAGAACTTGGTTTGCTTGAAAAGACCGAACCCCATATACATAATGTGAACACACATGATCGTTGTGGAACTGTTATTGAACCGATCATCTCAAAGCAGTGGTATGTTGAAATGAAACCACTGGCAGGTCCTGCCATTGAAGCCGTCAAAAGCGGGAAGACGAACTTTGTTCCTGAACGGTTCGACAAGACTTACTTCCACTGGCTTGAAAACATCCAGGACTGGTGTATCTCAAGACAGCTCTGGTGGGGTCATAGAATACCGGTCTGGTACTGTGATGACTGCGGTGAAGTCAATGTATCAAATGAAGCACCAAAAAGCTGCAAAAAATGTGGCAGCAGCAATCTGACCGAAGAAGAAGATGTACTGGACACCTGGTTCAGCTCAGCCCTATGGCCTTTTTCAACACTAGGCTGGCCTGATGAAACAGAGGATCTGAAGTATTTCTATCCCACTTCAACACTGGTGACTGGCTATGATATTATCCCATTCTGGGTCATGAGAATGATGTTCTCCGGGCTTTACAACCTGCAGGAAGTGCCTTTTGATACTGTATTTATACATGGTATTGTAAGAGATTCACAGGGAAGAAAAATGAGTAAATCATTAGGAAACGGTGTTGATCCATTGGAGACCATCGATGAATATGGTGCCGATGCATTAAGATTCATGCTGATCTCAGGAAATGCGCCTGGCAGTGATATCCGTTTTTATCCAGAGAGAGTGGAAGCATCAAGAAACTTTGCGAACAAACTCTGGAATGCTTCCAGATTTGTTCTCATGAATATCGATGATCAGCTTATAGAGGAATATAAAGACAGCACCAGTTATTCCCTGGCGGATAAGTGGATTCTTTCAAAAATCAACAATCTGATTGAAGAGGTCACTGAAAACCTGGAAAAATTTGAACTGGGCATCGCTCTTTCAAAAGTATACGAATTCATCTGGAATGAGCTCTGTGACTGGTATATCGAGCTCATCAAACCAGTATTCTACAATGGAACCGATGAGGAGAAGGGTGTAAGTTATCGAATCATAAGAGATGTTCTCATCAAGTCACTTAAGCTTCTTCATCCGACAATGCCGTTCATCACAGAAGAGATCTACTCCTTCCTGAACGATGAAGAAACCATCATGATGGCATCCTGGCCTGAAGCGGACACGACTCTCATCAATCCTGAAATTGAAGATATGATGGGTGGAATCATAGAAGCCATCAAGAGCATCCGAAATCTAAGACAGGAAATGAATGTACCAAACAAGAAAAAATCCACTCTTTATATCCTTCCAAATGAAGGAAAGAAGAGAGCATTTGAAAATTCGAAGGACTATCTCATTAAATTGGCTTATGCTGAAGATGTAGTTATTCTGGAGAAAGACAGCACAGATGAGAATCATGTTTCACTTGTTACTTCAACTGCAAGAATCTACATACCACTGCTTGAACTTGTTGACCGCGAAAAGGAACTGGACCGTCTTGGAAAAGAAAAAAAGAAACTGGAGTCCGAAATTGAGCGTGTAAACAGGAAGCTCGGTAATGATAAGTTCCTTGCAAATGCAAATGAGGATGTAGTTGCTGAGGAAAGAGCAAAAGGCGAGAAATATAAATCCATGCTGGATGCTGTTACTGAAAGAATTACCGCTTTAAATTAATACTGATAGAGAAAAGTATAAGACAGGTTACCTGCTTATACTTTTTTTCTTGATATTCCTGGAATGAAAAGTATAATATAGCTATTGAGAAGAAGGAAAGATCAGGTGAACATGAATTGAATTATAAAGAAACACTGGAAGCACTCCACAATATTCCAAGAGTAAAAAAAGAAGACAACTTATCACGCATGGAAAGGCTTCTAGAGCATCTGTCTAATCCCCATATAGGACAAAAATACATCCATGTTGCAGGAACCAACGGAAAAGGATCCATCTCCAGGATGCTCGAAGAAGTTCTGGTTGAAAGCGGTTATCGGACGGGTCTTTTTACCTCTCCCTATATCTTTGATTTCCGTGAACGGATTCAGATTGATAATCTGATGATTTCCGAAGAAAATGTGATGTTTTATTTTGAAAAAGTCCAATATGCAGCAGAAAAACTGATGGAAGAAGGCTATTCTTTTCCGTCAGAATTTGAAGTCGTCACCGCCATGGCTTTTCTTTATTTCAGAGATCAGAAGGTGGATATAGCGATCATTGAGGTGGGGATAGGTGGCCTTTACGATGCAACGAATGTAATCGATCCGGTTTTATCCATCATTGCATCCATCAACTTTGATCATACAAATATATTAGGAACTACACTTGATTCCATTGCTAAGCATAAAGCAGGAATTATAAAAGGAAGTCCCACCATTTCTACATCACAGCAGCCGGAAGTGAGAAAAGTGCTGCTTGAAAAAGCAGAAGAAGTATCCTCTAAACTGCTTATGACCAGCAGCCGAGAAATCAGGTTTATAGAAATGGACGGTATCTTTCAGATCATCAGATATGATCTGAGTCCTCTGAAATCAATCACAATAAAACTCTCTCTACTAGGCATCCATCAGATGCTGAATGCCGGTGTGGTGCTTCACGCTGCACAAGAGCTCATAAATCAGGGATACACCCATATCACTGACGATCATCTTATAAGCGCACTGAAAAAAGTACGCTGGCCTGGTCGCATGGAAATAATCAGCGAAGACCCGTTTCTGATCATCGACGGTGCTCACAACATGGACGGTGCGATCAATCTGAAAGAGAGTCTTGATTTCTATTTTCCAGAAAGAAAGGTCATTCTTCTCCTAGGCATGTTAAGAGACAAGGACATCGAGCATGTTACAAAGGTATTGTCCCAAAATACAAAGAAAGTCATCTGTTTCACTCCTCATGACTTCAGAGCCTTGGATGCAGAAAAGCTGATTCCATTACTTCATGAAGGTGCGGTAGGAGAGACAGCCTCTTCCTTTGAAGATGTTGTTTTAAAAGCGATGAATGTTTATGAAGACAAAGATCTCATTCTATCTGCAGGTTCTCTCTACACCATTGGAGATATAGAGCACGCTTTCAGAAATCATTGGATTCTGAAAAAATAGATTGCACAACAAAAATCCGCTGAAGTATTACTTATACCTCAGCGGATTTTTTTGATTTTTTGACCTATTTAATGAGTTCTTTGTAGAGCAGCTCGTAAATTTTAGTGGAATGGTCTTTCCAGTTTTGAACTGATTTATCCGCTGTCTCTTTTGTAGGAAAGTTCATGCTGATTTTAATGAGCTCGTCCTTATTCTCAAAGGCTGATAGAGTTACCTGAATGGTACCATGAGGACCTTCACTGATCTCATGGGTGATGGTTGTTTCCTTGATCAGATGATTTATATTCTCCACCAGATATTTGTCGATCTCTTTTTTCTTCCGGTCATGTATTCTATCTTTGAACATCTCCAGAACTGATTTACCCTGGGCTGAAATCACTATGGCTTCTTTATCATTCACGACGTCCAGTTCAACCAGCCCCGTTTTTATAAGCTCTTCAATATACTGTTGCAATTCGAAGTAATTGATATAAATACATTCTAAAATGATATTTGAAAA
This sequence comes from uncultured Proteiniclasticum sp., assembly GCA_964643785.1. Taxonomy (GTDB): domain Bacteria; phylum Bacillota; class Clostridia; order Clostridiales; family Clostridiaceae; genus Proteiniclasticum. The sequence goes on along the minus strand of CAZXUT010000017.1, from coordinate 90 downwards.
CTGAGCTTTTGTCAGGTTCAGTTTTGATTGAGACATGGTATATAAAATCAGCAGTTTATTTTCAGCTAATGCATTATTCATTCTTGATCC
>CAZXUT010000016.1:0-51393 GCA_964643785.1 uncultured Proteiniclasticum sp. | reverse complement strand
CTCAAACCGCCAGCATATTCTCTATATATACATTACCCAATGTTCAGAAAGAACCTTAATTTTTACTGTCTGTTTTCGACTATTCTATATTTATTTCTATTTCAGGTAGTATAGCCAGGAACAGTTGTTATGTCTATCCGTGAACCCTACAGAATTATATAGTCCAACGGCTTTTATATTCTGCTCATTAACATCCAGATATAATTCTTTTATCCCGTAAATCTTGCCTTTTTCAAGCAAGTTCAGCAAGAAATCCTTAGATAATTTTCTCCCTCTGAACTCAGGAATAACACCAAAATTAACAAGAAAGAACTGATTTTCATTTTTATTGATCTGTCCATAACCGATATACTGATTCTCATAAAGATAAAAAAAACTCAATTCCGGTATATAGGACCTCTTTGAAATTTCAATTAAGATATCCGCAGAATTGATAGGCAATCTATATTTATTATCAAATATTCGATTCTGAATATCAACTCTCGCTTTAATGTCTTCAATCTTGAATTTCTTTAGAGTGACAGTTTTTTCGGGTTCAACTAAATCTGTCATGTCTAAATGCATTCTTTTTATACCTCTTCTCATCTCAAAGTCTAAAAACTTCAGAAGCTGGTCATTCATCTCATTTCGGATAACTACATATTCGAATTGATGAATATCCAGATGTTGAGGTAAACTGTCTCTAAATACTTCCATTACACCACTAAGAGGTATTTCTTTTAATTCCTCAATATCAACGAGCGGTATGATGCTTCTGATTTTTACATTGAAACTTCTTGTCTCGGACCAGATCATCATTACTGGTTTACTTTGATATGTAATGACTCTTGATCCCGCACGATATTGAATCTTATTAAATAATGAACTCTTACTATACATGTCATACAAGTTTTCATTAAGTTCATTGAACTTCTCATATTCCAGTAGTTGATTTTTGAACGTTTGTAAATCCTTGGTTTTTAATTGCTCTGATAAAACCATACCCTACTCCTAGTTTTCGATTTTAATCCATATGGATATTATATCATATTCATCATCAATACAAGTGAATGTTTCATCTTAGTGAAGGCATCCTACGCTTCAGCATTCTGAATAGAACAAGTGCAATCCCTCCGCCAGCTAATGCAGTGATTAATTGCGGAATGCCCATAGTTATGGCCAGCTTTTCCTTAATGGGCTGAGGAATGCCTAGCGCAAATAAATTGATCAGCTGAGTTGCACTGAAGTATAAGAATAGGAATTTAATGAAACTGGCTATGATAACACCAACGATATCCAGATTCTTTTTATTTTTTATTATCGAAAAAATGATTACATATAATAAATTACCTGCTGCTATAAAAGGAATAAATGGCGCCATTGCCGGAGAGAGAACGCTACTGAAAAAAGCTAGAATTGGAGTCAAGAGGCCTACTAACATCGCCCATTTAACTCCTGCAAAATAAACTGTCAGAAGCAGCATCGCATTTACCAGAGGTCCTACAAAAAACTGGTTGATCTGAGGAATATTCTTACCTAGGATTTGAATGATCACTACCAGTGTAAGTAATAAAGCACTGATGATCATGTTGTTGGTCTCTTTTGAAATATTCATTTTATACTCCCTTGAAAATATTATTCATGACAACACTTTAACACCATTATGTGAAAAGAATCAATGTTTTTTTGTTGCTAGTCTATAATTGAACATTGAAAAAAGTCTCAGGAGTCAACCTGAGACTTTTTTCAAATATCTATTCTATTGCTTTAATGCTTAATGATACTTTCTTGTTTTCTTCTGATGAATCAAGAATCTTAACCTTGATTGTTTCACCAATAGTAAGTACATCTGATGGTGATTCAACTCTCTGATGTGAAAGCTGTGATATATGAGCAAGTCCATCCACGCCAGGTTCAAGTTCAATGAAAGCACCGAAATCTGTGAATCTGACAACCTTACCTAATACTACGCTTCCCTCAGGATACTTTTCTTCAATACGGTTCCATGGATTTTCAGCTAAAGCTTTAAGACTAAGTGATAATCTCTTTCTTTCGTTGTCTAGAGCAATAATCTTAACCTTTAATTCCTCTCCAACCTTAAGTACATCACTTGGTTTTCCAACCTTACCATATGAAATCTCTGAAACGTGTAGTAATCCATCAACTCCATTTACATTAACAAATGCTCCGAAGTCTGTAAGTCTTTCTACTACTCCATCAAGAATCTGACCTACTTCAAAGTTTTCCCATGCAGCAGATTCCTCTACCTGTCTATCTTCCTGAAGTTTCTTTCTTCTTGAAGCTACAATTCTTGTTGAGCCTCTCTTTTCTTCAATTTCAATAATATTTACATCTAAGTCCTGCTCTCTGTATACTGAAAGATCTCCTACAGAGTGTAGTTCAAGATGTGATGCTGGAATGAAGACTCTCTGTCCTAAGTATGTTGCAACAACACCACCCTTAACATCATTCTTCACTTTAACCTTAATGGTTTCATTGTTTTCGAATGCCGCTCTTAAATCCTTCAGAGCTTCTTCTCTATGCATTTCTACCATGGATAGGATAAAGAATGAATCATTCTCCTGAGGTCTTCTGATTACCTTAGCTTCAATCTCCTGTCCTAATTCAAGAACATCTGTCAATGTTTCATCAGAACCAGTATTTGCTTCTTCGATGACCAGTTTTCCGTCATGGCTTGCGCCTACTAATGCAACTATAGCTTCCTTATCATCAAGCTGAATAATTTTTCCCTTAATGATCTGGCCAATTCTGACTGGCTTGTCATAAAGATCCATTAAATCCTGCATTGACATCTCATTCTCATTGTTTTCTTTGTTCTCAATGTTTTCAATGTTTTCAACTTTTTCGTTGTTTTCGTTGTTTTCGATGTTGTTGTTATCCATCATAAGTTTTCCATTGCCTCCTTAATTATCCATTCTGGTGTGGATGCACCTGCAGTTATCCCTACTTTCACTGCATATTTAATTTTTTCCTTAATTGGACCTAACTCTTTCGCATTTTCAATGTGAAATGTTAAATCGCAATTCCTTTTGCAAATTTCGTAGAGTTTTGTAGTGTTGGAACTGGATTTCCCACCAATAACAATCATTGCATCAACTTCTCTGGAAAGTTCATCTGCAGACTTTTGTCTGTCCTCAGTGGCTTTACAGATTGTGTTGAAAGCTATAAATTCCTTTACAGTTCTCGCAATATTGTTTATGAGTTTAATCCAATTGGCTTGTTTTTCCGTAGTCTGTGCAACTACGCAAACCTTACCTTTCAGTTGAAAGTCTAAATCTCCCGTCTTCGTGATATAAGCTTTGTTTTCACAATATCCATTGATTCCGATGACTTCCGGATGGTTCTCGTCACCTAGAATGATGATCTTATAACCTTCTTCGTGATATTTTTTGACTTTCTTCTGAATATTTATAACAAAAGGACAAGTTAAATCTATGATTTCTACTCTTCTTGCCTTTAGTTCATCATAGACCTCCATGGAAACTCCATGAGTTCTAATTATGACAGTATCTTGTTCACTTAGAGAAGAAATATCATCTACTGAGATTTCAATGATTCCTTTTTCTGTAAGTTTACTCGTTACGTCAGTATTATGTATAAGCGGTCCTAGCGTAAGAATTCTTCCTTCAGACTTGATAAATCCGAATGATTCATTTACTGCACGTTCCACTCCAAAACAGAAGCCGGAGTTCTTTGCACGAATTACTTCTCTCATTTCTCTCCTCTTCTCATGTACTTTTATCTTCACCTATCAAATTATAACATAAATAATGAAGTGATAAAAAGCCTCTTCACTATCTGTTCCAGTTATTCATAAAAAGTACAAACTTGGAAATTACTACACATAATCGTTACCTTAAATATTATACTCTATTTTAGCTTTTTTAGCTACATTTTCTACCTATAACTTAACGATAATCACTTTCACATTTATAGCTATTTGCTTAAATCAGGTCTAAGTTTTACTGCTTTTCTCAAATATACCGGATAGATCTTCATGTCATCATTATAATATATCAGTACACGCAGACAAAGTGGAAGCGAACCGACTACATGCATCTCCTGGAAATGCAGTATAGCTACATCTTGAATATTCATTACCTCACGTACAAATTTACCAGGATAGGCACTTTGAATATCCTGGGTAGCCGTGAAAAGTATCGACACCATCTTATCATGTACAAGATGATTTCTCTTGATCATCTCATTCATAAGTTCCAACGTGGCTTCCCTTAGCAAATCTGGTGTATCCTGTTCTATCGTAATTGCACCTCTTATCGCTATCATATGCTCTCACCTGCAAGATAGCCGGTAGAAAAGGCAATCTGGAGATTATAACCACCGGTTACAGCATCAACATCTATCATCTCCCCTGCAAAAGACAGGTTCGAAATAATCTTTGACTTCATGGTGCTTGGGTCAATTTCTTTGACCTGTACTCCACCTCTGGTTATTATGGCCTCATTAATAGATTTAGTTCCAATAATGTGAACAACAAAATCCTTTAACAACCCAGCCAATCTCATTCTCTCTTCTTTTGTGATTACGTTACATTTCTTATCTGGATCTATACCTGATAGAGAAATGATTACCGGAATCATCTTTGAAGGGAGCAAGTCCGACAATGAATTTTTATAATCTTTGTTCTGATATTTGACAAAATCCTTCTGTAATCTGTTATCCAATTCTTTCAGATCAAGTCCAGGTTTCAAATCGATACTACCAACTGCTTCTCCACCTTTATAATAGGCAGATGCAGAAAGTACCAGCGGTCCACTTATTCCAAAATGAGTAAAGAGCATCTCTCCTATATCTGTAAACAGTTCTTTCTTTCCCTCTTTTAGCGTGAACCTGACGTTTTTCAAGCTTAACCCCTGAAGATCTTTCGGAAAGCCCTCTTTCAAGACTAGTGGAATAAGCGAAGGTTTTATCGGTGTGATGGTATGGCCTAGTTTCTGAATCAGCTTATGAAGACTTCCATCAGATCCCGTACCATAATATGAGCTTCCACCACCAGCAATAATATACCAGTCAGCTGTGAATTCACCCTTGTTTGTCACGATCGAACTGATTTTATTATCCTCTGCCACAATGTCTTCAACTTTTGTATGAAGCCTTACTTCTACATTCAGTTCACGAAGCTCATTTCTTAAAACTTCTATTACATCATAAGATTGATCTGAAACAGGAAAAACCCTGTTTCCTCTTTCAACTTTCAATGGCAATCCCTTTTCTTGAAGAAAAGTCATTAGATGTTCATTCGTAAATGTGTAAAGTGCGCTATATAAAAATTCTCGATTTCTTGGAATATGCTCAAAAAACTCGCTGATGTCCTTACTATTTGTGACATTGCATCTGCCTTTACCTGTTATAAATAATTTTTTTCCGAGTTTTTCATTTCTCTCAAGTAGTGTCACATGATGCTTGCTATTCTCTGCCGCTTTTATAGCAGCCATCATGCCAGCTGGACCACCGCCAATAACTAATATATTCATTCATTCACGTCCTTATCAAATCAGGATCTTTAAATACTCCTGTAATCTCCCTCAATAATAGATTAAAGGCCTGCATAAATGCAAGGCCTTTAATGAGTAATGTTTATTTATTAGTAATGACCCTGAGCAACCATAGCTTTGGCAACCTTATCGAATCCAGCGATATTTGCGCCAGCAACCAGGTTGTAACCAAATCCGTAAAATTCAGCAGCATCCATAGCGTTCTTATGAATGTTCTTCATGATCTGATGCAGTTTTGCATCAACTTCTTCTGCTGTCCATGATAGTCTCATGCTGTTCTGTGACATTTCAAGAGCTGATACGGAAACACCACCAGCGTTTGCAGCTTTAGATGGTCCAACAATCACTCCTTTATCAAGGAAGTAAGTTACAGCTTCGTTTGTGCAAGGCATATTAGCACCTTCACATACATATGTGACTTTATTATCTACAATCATCTTCGCATGATCAATATGAATATCGTTCTGTGTTGCACAAGGCATTACGATATCAACTTTTCTTCCCCATGGTTTTTCACCTGGGTAGAATTCCACACCGAACTTATCTGCATAGTCTTTTACTTTATCTCTTCCTGAATTTCTCATTTCAACAAGATAGTTGATCTTTTCATCAGTAGCTACTCCATCAGGATCATAAATATATCCGTCAGGGCCTGAAAGTGTAACAACCTTAGCGCCTAATTCAGTCGCCTTCTTGCATACTCCCCATGTTACGTTACCGAATCCGGAACTTGCAATTGTCTTGCCTGCCATTGTGTCATTATTATGTTCTAGAATCTCATTACAGAAATAAACAATACCAAATCCAGTAGCCTCTGGTCTGATTAATGATCCACCATAAGCAATTCCCTTACCAGTGAATACACCATTCTCAAATGCACCCTTGATTCTTCTGTATTGGCCATACAGATAACCGATTTCTCTTGCACCGACACCGATATCTCCAGCTGGTACGTCTACATTAGGTCCGATATGTCTGTATAGCTCAGTCATAAAGCTCTGACAGAATCTCAGAATTTCACTATCTGATTTTCCTCTAGGATCAAAATCAGATCCACCCTTACCACCACCAATTGGAAGTCCTGTAAGAGAATTCTTTAATGTCTGTTCGAAACCTAAAAATTTCATAATAGACAGGTTAACTGATGGATGGAATCGTAATCCACCTTTGTAAGGTCCGATTGCACCGTTAAACTGAACTCTAAAACCTCTGTTCACATGAACATTTCCATTGTCATCATCCCAAGGAACCTTAAACATAATCTGTCTTTCTGGTTCCACTAGTCGAGCCAGGAGATTCTTTTCCATGTATTCAGGAAATTTTTCAAGAACAGGTTTAAGAGTTGGAAGAACTTCTTCTACAGTCTGAATGAATTCTGATTCATGAGCATTCTGTGCTCTGACATCATTCAACACCTTTTCAATATACTCAGTAGTACTTAATGTTGTTTTTACCATTTTTTACCCCCAAAATCTTTTTACCGAAATAGTATTTAACTTTTATACGTTACATGTCTATTTTACAATGAAATAAGGCCTTTTTCATCCTTTTAAGAAACTTTACTAACTTATTATAAAAACCTTTACATCCTTAAAGATAGTAATAGTTTTTACTTAATTTATTTAAGAAAAGCCTTTTATGCTAAGTATTTCAAATAAAATCAATACTTTGTTAATATTCTATCCAATATACTGTTTAGATATATTAAGTATAAATTTGAATTTATTACTGGCATATTTTTTAGAATTACCTGATTAATTGAAAATATCATGCTTTTTCCAGATTTCTTCAAGTGTACCGAATATTTCTCCTACGTGCTCTTTCCTTTTCATACCCACTGATACAATAACTGCATTGATGACACTTAATGGGGCAACCAAGGAATCAACAAAGGATGCCATATTACTTTGAGCAATCAGGCTATAATCAGCTCTTGATGCCAAAGGAGAAAGTAAACTGTCCGTTATCACTCCCACCTTAGCACCCCTGCTCTTTGCAAAATCCAGCGCTTCGATTGTTTTTTGAGAATATCTCGGAAACCCGATTCCAATAACCAGATCCTGTTCTCCTAATTTAATCATCTGTTCGAAAATATCACTATACCCCTGATGCACTGAACGGACGTTATCCAGAAATAAATTCAAGTAGAATGCCAGAAAATCCGCCAATGTATTTGAACTTCTCAGACCAATAATATAGATGTTCTTGGCTTCAAAAATCGCGTTGATCAATTCTTCAAAGGTTCTATCATTGATTTTTTCAAGTGTTGCTCGAATATTTTCCATATCAGCCTTTAAAACACCCTTAAGAGCATTTTCAGGATCCACTAGACTATTCGTCAATTCGAGTCTTTGTACAGTTGTCAGTTTTACTTTCACAATATCCTGTAATGATTTCTGAAGTTCCGGATAGCCTTCATACCCTAACTCATTGGCAAACCGAACAACTGTAGATTCACTGACACCAACACTTTCTCCCAATCTAGATGCTGTCATAAATGCTGCCTTGTCATAGTGCTTAAGAATAAATTCAGCAATGAGTTTTTGCCCCTTGCTCAGCTTTGAATATTTACTTTGAATGATACGCATTAAGTCGTCTCGATTACCTTCCATTGTGTATTTCCTCCAAATAAGTATTTGTTGATTTTATTATATCCTCTTGAAGACTTTATGTATAATCATTTACACATCAATTTCTAATATAAACTAAAAGTGAGTATAGAAGTTTACAATAATTCGTTTAGCCATAATAATTATTATGTAAACTTAAAGAAACTCTATGTAATAATAAGTAAAATCTGGAATTCTGCAGAAAGTTTATTACAGAACACTGTAAAAAGCATGTCTGATCAAACTAATGATCCTACATGCTTTTATTAGTACTCTTTTACAACTTGTATCTGCTGAGTTCATTTTTCAGGAATAGCACCACTTTTTCCAGTTCACTAATATTTTCTGTAAGGCTGGCTATTTCCGTGGTGAAACTGGTCACATTTGCACTCATTTCCTGAGAAGATGCAGAATTTTCTTCAGCAATGGCTGCCAGTTTGATGACATTATCAAATACGTGATTGATTTTCTTTGTTTCAGTGGATAACTGGTATGAAATCTCTGAGATTGAATCTGATACAGCATGAATCCTTTTTGAAGCATCCTTGCTTTCCATTGCGACGGTATCCATGGTTTTTGTTCCCTGGTCCAATTCACCGTACTGGTTATTGACTTCAAATACCATTTCATTGACACCGGATATAAACTGATTGAGATTCACATTGATTGTTGTGACGGCATCTTTAGAGTCTTCTGCAAGCTTTCTGATCTCCTCTGCCACCACACTGAACCCTCTACCCATCTCACCTGCCCTCGCGGCTTCTATGGATGCATTCAGTGCCAGGAGATTTGTCTGTTCCGCAATGCTCTCCACGGTGCTCACAATACTGATCATATCCTTCACTTTTATACCCAGCTCTTTCCCATGATCATTTACCTTTGAGAAGTTATTCTTCACCAGATTAAGATTGCCTGAAACTTTCTCCAGATTTACAAAGGACTGCTCAATCTGCTTTACAGCTTCCTCAAGATTTGCCTTACCCTCCAGTTCCTTGCTGCTGATCCGGTTCAGGGTCTCTATGTTTTCCGAAAGGATGCTCACTGAAGCCTCCGTTTCCGAAGCCTGATGCATAGCGCCTTCAGCCACTTCTTCCACAGAGCTTGCAATCAGCTCCGATACTTCACTCAGATTGCCCGCAACCTTTGAAAATTTTCCTGTGAAGGAGTATAGATCATCCATTCCTCCCCTGTAGTAAGTAAACTCCTCACGCAGCACTGCTTTTGTGTCCGCCGTTTTCTCATATATTCTCTCTATATGATCACCAGTTCTCACCGAAAGCACCTGAGCCAGGTTGAGATTTTCGATTTCCTTAAGTTCTTCCTTAAGATCCATAACAGGCTTTAGAATCAACTTACTTGCAAAATACACACTGATAAAAACCGATAGAGGTACCGTTATCAGTAACGGAAGATTCTGGGTTCCTGATAACGAAAAGACAATACCACCAGAAAGGACTGTAGGCAATAGTGCTACCTTCACACCAACGGATCCTATGAATCCCAGTGAAAGAATCTTTGAAAGGGTATAACGCCGTATGATCTTTGGTGATTTTTCAAACTTCAGATTGATTTTCACCACATGGACATCATTCTCCATGGATTCTTCCACAATCTGCGCATCGATTTTTTCATTGAAATGTTTACCTACCCCAACAATGAGTCCCATGAGGTAATGATGCAGTCCTCTTGTTGATTTATAGACCATCTGAAAGTTTTTATCATCCACCGGTATGGGAATCAACCTAGGTGGTTTAGCTCCGGGAATCATCTTGGTGAGCTGAGTATGCACTTTGTCCATGAGCATAAGAAATCCCATGGCTGTATTGGTCTGAAAATAGGATGGAAACCAGTCGTGGAAGGACTTTATATTGTTCTGCCCAAGAATGTGCCACAATTCTTCTGATTCTATATTCTGTTTTCTGGCAAAAGCATCAATCAGTCCTTTTATCTTATGATCTTCAATCTCTTCCAGCGGAGTGATCATTCTATTGGGGTCCCAACCGTTTGCACGTAGAACCTCTTCCTTGGTTTTCTCACCATATATCCTGCTGATGGTGTTTATCCAAATACTTACTACTGTACCCTTCATTTCCTGTCTCCTTAAAGCTGCAATGTCATTTTATAATTATTTCTGTCTATATGTATATAGTCGGATGATATCGTCATAGATTAAGGGAAATTTTGAGCTATCTCCAGAAAAATAGAAAGTACACAAATTTTAATACAATTTTCACTTTTTTTTGGTATATATCATATAGAATCTCTCTTCATATCATGTCGTCAATACTCTTACGGATGAAAGGATGCAATTCATGAAAAAAACGGATGAAATACTGGACCATGGAACTTTACTGGAAGGCGCGCTGGAAGATTTTGCACAGTCTTCCAGTAATCCCTATGGGATGGCAAAAAAAGTTTCAATCATAGAGAAAATGGTCAATGAACGCGAAGCGAAAAAGCTCATTGAAAAAACAATGAAGAAACTGGAGCCTTTCCGCGAAAAAAGTATAGAGACCCTGAGTGATGAGGATAAAAGTGAAATCAGAGTCTTTTTAATAGAGCTTGCTGAAGAGTTGGACAGAAAAAAGATTTTTTTCGACGAATCCTTTCTCTCCTTTTTTATGGAGAACGGTTATCTGGATTCCACTGAACTGTTTTTCTCACATGCCAGAGAGCACGATTCAAGCCTTGATTTTACCGATCTATTTCAGGCCGTGAGAAATGTATGGATCATGAATTCTCTTCAGCTCCTTTTTGATCTTCCAATCCGCTTGACACCATCCATATTCTCGTACAGCATGCTTTATCCCTATACAGACAATTATCTGGATGATCCAGATATTTCTATGGAGGAGAAGAGGCTCTTCAACACTCGCCTGCAGATGGTTCTCGAAGGATACATGCCACAGGATGTCACCCCAGATGAGATGAAGATCTTCACCATGATCCATAATATCGAAAAAGAGTATCCCAGGAACGACTATCCTGACGTCTACAAAAGCCTTCTTCTGATTCAAGACGCCCAGGTCTACAGTATGTCCCAGGGAAGCCAGAACAGACTCTCCCCCAATATCATCATGCCTATAAGCTTTTATAAAGGCGGAACCTCCGTGCTTGCAGATGCCTATCTGTGCAAAGGCCACCTGAATCAGATGGAAATGGAATTTGCCTTCGGTTATGGTGCATTTCTGCAACTCATGGATGATCTGCAGGATATCGACTGTGACAGAAAATCCAAGCACTGGACACTATTCAGCGTGAAGAATCAGGAAGAGATCTTTGACAATGAAGTGACCAAGCTTCTCTGCTATATCACAAAAGTCATCGATAAGCATACTTTCAGAACGCCACACGAAGAGATGCTGAAGAGAATCATCAGAGAGTGTACAAGGATGATGATTGGAGAAGTGATTGGGAAAAATCCTCATCTGGTATCAGAGAGACTCTACAAGAATATCGAGAGTAGTTCAAAAGTAAGACTGAGCTTTTACATGGAGTATGGTGAGAAGCTTTCCGAGGCCATGTCAAGATTAGGTGCAAACGCCCCTCTAAGCTCTTCCACTATGACATAGTTGTACTTGTATTCATCAAGACAAAAGACGCCTAAGACAGACGACAAATCTCTGCTCAAAGCGTCTTTTTATATTCTATTCTTCTTCAAACAATTCAATATCTTCAATTTCCATCGCTTTTTTCTTTTCATCTTTTTCAATGATACGCTCTGGAATCGGATTCTCCTCTTTCATCTCTTTTAAAGAGCTGAAACCGAACTGGATCAGGAATTCATCCGTTGTCCCGTAGAGCTTTGGTCTACCAGGAGCGTCTTTCCTTCCTATGACCTTTAAAAGGCCTTTCTCCAGAAGTTTCTGGATCACATAATCACTATTCACGCCTCTGATTTCATCGACCTCTACGCGCGTCACAGGCTGCTTAAAAGCGACGATGGATAAACATTCAAGAGCTCCTTTGGAAAGACTCTGTCTTTCATTTACACCAAGTAGTTCTTTAAGATAATGTGTGTTAATCTCTTTCGTCCCTAGTTGGATCCTGTTTTCTAAAACAAGAAGTCGGATTCCTCTCTTTTTTTTCTTCAGATCTGACGAATAGGCTTCGACAACTTCTTCAAAATCACTGACACTCAGATCAAGAATTCTGATCAGGTCTTTCTTCTTGACCGCATCACCAGCGGCAAAGAGAATACTTTCCAGCCCACTGATATATTTTTCTTTATCCAAGGGATCATTAACCCCTGAAACTGTGAATAAATTATCTTCCATTATCTTCCCCTTTTTCAATAATTATTTCCGAGAAAACATTATTCTGAGAAACTCTTATCCGATGATTTCTTGACAGCTCAAGAACGGCTAAAAATAAAACAATGCATTCTGCTTTCGATTTCATTTTCAGCAGCAGGTTCGAAAAATTCACCCGTTGATTTCCAAGGAGAATTCTTTCAAGTTCTTCCATCTTATCTTCAATTCTATATTCTTCTCTCTCTATGGTTCTTGTTCTGGTGAAGCTTCTGTTCACTTTCTCTTTCTGTCTGTTCATCAGGCTTTTGTATGTGATGTAAAGACTATCCATCGTGACACCCTTTAAAAGGTCCTCGAGAGATACCTCTTCCTGTTCAATGGTCTCTGCTCTTTTTGTGAAGATAAAGAGATCTTTATTAAAGCGCTCTGCTAAATCTTCAGCAATCTTTTTAAACGCCTCATATTCTTCAATACGTAATACAAGCTTTTCCTTCAGTTCTTCCTCGTCCACTTCCTCTTCATGTTTTGGAAGCATCTCCCTTGACTTTATTTCAAGAAGTGTTGACGCCATGAGCAGAAACTCCGATGCAATCTCCAGGTCCAGCTCCTGCATCCCGTGGAGATAACTGAGGTACTGACTGGTGATTTCAGAAATTCTAATTTCCTGAATCTGCATCTTGTTCACCTTTAAAAGATGTAGAAGGAGATCAAATGGACCTTCGAAATTGGTTATACTGATATTCAGGCTTTCCATGACATCCTCCTCATGATTGATTTCACTCTTTATCTATTATACAGAAATTATCATCTAATGAAAACAGGACACCTCAAACAATTGAGATGTCCTGTAATTTAAGTGAATCAAGTCCATTTCTATGTGATCAGCTTATGACATCTAGAATAAACGGAATCTCTTCCGGTTTCTCTTCATCGGTTTCATAGGCTTCAAGCGCTTTGTTATAAGCGTCCTGATAATCCTCTCTGTTGGTATGTAAAACACAGAGAACATCACCCTTTTCTACATGATCTCCTACCTTCTTCTCAAGATGAATTCCTGAAGCATAATCGATCAGGTCTTCTTTTGTTTCTCGTCCGGCTCCAAGAAGCATTGCAGCTGTTCCGATTTCCTCTGCTTTGATTTCATGAACATATCCTTCTTCATTTGCTATGACAGGCACTTTGATCTGCGCTGTCGGTAACAATTCAGGATGCCTGATCTGTTCAGTATTTCCTCCCTGAATTTTCACTAGAAGCTCAAACTGCTCCAATGCTTTTCCATTTCTGATATTCTCCATGATCGCAATCTTTGCACTTTCAAGATCTTCAAAGGCTTTTCCAAGAACCGCCATATACGATGCGATGGTCACACTCACATTGATCAGGTCCTGTCCCGCCTCGCCTTTTAAAGCCGCAATGGCTTCACGCACTTCATTGGCATTACCCACTTCTCTACCTAAAGGCTCATTCATGTTTGTAAGAACTGCAACTGTATTTCTACCGAGTCCTTTACCGATAGACACCATGGCTTCAGCCAGATTCCTGGCTTCTTCCAGTGTCTTCATGAAAGCTCCGTTACCGACTTTCACATCCAGAACGATTGCATCTGACCCTGAAGCGATTTTCTTGCTCATGATCGAGCTTGCAATCAGTGGTATGGAATCTACAGTCGCTGTCACATCTCTGAGCGCATAGAGCTTTTTATCTGCTGGAGTGAGGTCTCCCGTCTGTCCTACAATGGCCATTTTATATTTATTGACATTGTCGATGAATTTTTCCATAGTCAATCCGATATCAAAACCTTCAATGCTTTCCAGCTTATCAATGGTTCCGCCAGTGTGTCCCAGCCCTCTTCCACTCATCTTTGCCACCGGGATACCAAGAGAAGCTACCAGAGGGATAACGATCAGGCTGACCTTATCTCCTACTCCTCCTGTAGAATGTTTATCCACTTTGATTCCTTCTATGGAAGATAAGTCGATCTGGTCGCCAGATTCCACCATGGCCATGGTCAGACTTCTGGTCTCTTCCTCATCCATCCCCTTAAAGTAGATGGCCATAAGAAGCGCTGAAATCTGATAATCAGGAATAGCACCTTCCGTATACCCGTTTACCACATAATAAATCTCTTCTGAGGTGAGTTTTATTCCATGCTTCTTTTTGCTTATAATATCCAGTATATGCATAATCCTATTACATCTCCTCTATAACTCTTGAAATTAGTGTTGTGAAACCTTCTCTGACCCTTGCAGACACTTCTATGACTTCCGCATGATTCAGAGGCTGGTCAAGAATCCCCGCAGCCATATTCGTGATACAGCTGACACCTAGTACACGCATACCAGAATAGTTTGCGACAATGGCTTCTGGAACAGTGGACATACCGATGGCATCCGCACCAAGGGTTCTATATGCTCTTATTTCTGCAGGTGTCTCATAACTTGGACCTGTATAAATCGCATATACACCCTTTTTGAGGGTGATATTCTCTTCCTCTCCGATACGCTGTGCAATGGCCATCAGATCACGGTCATACACCTTGGACATATCCGGAAATCTCGGACCGAACTCTTCAAGATTGCTGCCCATCAGCGGATTGTTTCCTGTAAAGTTCAGATGATCTTCAATCAGCATGAGATCCCCAGGCTGAAGTGATTTATTGACACCTCCGCATGCATTGGTCACAATCATGTTCTTGACACCCAGTCTTCTCATCACGAATACAGGAAGTGTCACTTCCTTCATTGAATGTCCTTCATAATAGTGAAATCTTCCCTGCATCATAGCGACTTTCTTGCCTTTATAGAGACCAAACACAAACTGCCCAGCATGACCTTCTACTGTAGAAACCAGAAAATCATCAATCTCTTCATACTTGATGATGATTTTTTCTTCCACCTGTTCTGCCATTGAGCCTAATCCGGATCCCAATATCACCAGCACTTCCGGTATATAGGGAACTCTCTTTTTTATTGACGCGCAAATTTTATCAATTCTATTCATATCCATCTGTATCTAATCTCCTCACTTCTACTTTTATTCCAGAATATCTTTCAGAAAACTCTCACCGTATAATTCATTTTCAATATCCAGGTAATCAAGAACTGTCTTTCCGATATCCGAGAAAGTCTTTCTTACACCAAGGGTTGCTCCTGGCTTGATATGCTTCCCATAGACAAGAATCGGGATATATTCTCTCGAATGATCCGTTGATGCTGTCGTTGGGTCACATCCATGATCGGCAGTGATGATGAGTATATCATCATCTCTCAGGTTCTCCATGAGCGCAGGAAGCTTCTCATCAAACTCTCTGATTGCATTATAATAACCTTGGTAATCATTACGATGACCGAATTTGCTGTCAAAGTCCACAAGATTGCTCCAGATGAGTCCTGGAAGATCCTGATTCATATAGTTCAGTGTTTCTTCAACGCCTTCAAGATTGTTCTTTGTATGAACCGCATGGGTCACCCCATTCTTATTGAAGACATCTTCAATCTTACCCACACACATGACATTCTGACCATCTTCTTTTACGTAATCAAGAATCGTCTTGTTGAATGGATCAAGAGCATAGTCCTTTCTGTTGGATGTCCTTGCATAGCTGCCGGATTCTCCTGTGAAAGGTCTTGCGATGACGCGTCCTACCTGCCAGTCTCCTACAAGCATTTCTCTTGCAATTTCACAGTAGCGGTATAGCTCCTTCAGTGGAATCACATCCTCATGTGCAGCAATCTGGAATACAGAGTCAGCTGATGTGTAAATGATCGGATATCCGGTCTTCACATGTTCATCGCCAAGTCTCTCGATGATTTCTGTACCTGATGCAACTTCATTTCCCAGTGTCTTTCTTCCGATTTTCTTTTCAAAAAGATCCATGATCTCCTCTGAAAAACCATCCGGGAATGTCTTCAAAGGCTTTTCAAGTATGACTCCAGCCATTTCCCAGTGACCTGTGACTGTATCTTTTCCGATGGACAGTTCAGCAGATTTCCCATAAGCGCCCAAAGGATTGTCCTGAGACTTCACCCCTAATAGTGGTTCTATATTAGCCAGTCCCAGCGCTTCCAGATTTGGAATATCCATCCCCTTCACCGCTTCTGCAATGTTTCCCAAGGTATGTGAACCGACGTCACCATAGAGGTGTGCATCAGGCATTTCTCCTATACCAACTGAATCCAGTACAATTAATATCGCTCTTTTCATCTTATTTTCCTCCTAAATTGTTAAGCCCTTGGATGGGCATCTTCGTATACTTCTTTGAATTTTTTATTCTTCACCAGTTTAAGATAAACTGCTGTAGCTTTAATGTCATTATGTCCTAAAAGCAGAGACAGTGTGGTCAGGTCAGCACCTCCGGCAAGCATATGCACAGCATAGGAGTGACGCAGGGTATTGATGTTGATACTGCTGTCAAGCCCGCATTCCTTGGCGTATTCCTTCAGAATCTTCCATAGACCTTGCCTGGTCATCTTATCGCCCCTCTGGGACGGAAAAAGAACAGAGGATCCTATCACAGGCTCACTTCTTGATGAAAGGTACTCTCTTATGCTGAGAACCGCAAAGCTTCCCATAGGGATGAGTCTCTCCTTGTTCTTCTTCCCTTTCACTGATATATATCCTCTTGATAAGTCCACGTCACGAATCGTAAGATCCAGGACTTCTGAAGCTTTAAGGCCCGTTGCATAGAGAAGTTCAAGAATCGCTTTATCTCTTTTCCCTTTTATCTTCTCTGTGTCCGGTGTATCAATGAGCATTTCCACTTCTTCGATGGAAAGCGGCTCCGGAAGATTTCTTTTGATTTCCGGAAGCTCAAAGTAAAGAATCGGTGCTTCTCTTACCTTGTTCTTCTTCCTCAGATACTTGTAGAAATTACGGATGGAAACAAGATGTCTTGAGATTGTGGCTCTAGACATGTTGAAATCCAGTAGATATCCGATGAAGTTAGATACTTCGATTTCATTGAAATCTTCATAGTCCAGACCTTCATCTTTGAGAAAAGAAAGAAGATGTATCAGATCTCTCCTATAGGCATCAATGGTGTTGGGCGATTTTTCAAGTCTCTTCAGCTCTTCAAGATAATCCTGTAAATAAGTATCCATTACAGCAGCTTTGCCAGTGTATAAGCGGCAATCGATTTAAGATCCTTGATTATGCCATTTCGGATTCCTTCCATGAATTCCTCCTCCGTAAATCTCACAATCTCAATGAATTCATCATCATCTCCACCTTTCTGGCCATTATAGAGGCCTTCAGCGGCGTAGAGATGAATCATTTCATCACTGTATCCTGGAGAAGAGGCAAATGCACCTAAAAATCTTAAATGCTCGCATTTATAACCGGTTTCCTCCTCCAACTCCTTACTTGCATTTTCTTCAGGAGTTAAATCTACTTCGAGCTTTCCAGCAGGCAGTTCAAGATACGCTTCCTCCATGGGTTTTCTGAATTGTTTCACCAGGAGAATCTTCTCATCCTGATCTTTTGCCAGTATGCAGACACCTCCGGGATGCCTCACAATTTCACGCATAGTTATTTTTCCATCTGCCAGCTTCACTTCATGTGTTTCCAGTTTTATGATTTTTCCATTATATAGATCTTTCTTTGATAGTGTATCTTCAATGAATTGCATATGCTGTCTCCTTTATAAAAAATGATAGAAAAAGACCCTGGGAGTTATCCGGGGTCTCTAAACGGTGGTCATTTATTCATTTACATCTACAATTCTACTATAAAACTGCAGCTATGATAAGTACTAATTCATCGATTGTAAGAAATATTATGTAATGTTATAATTCTGTTCACATTATAATCAGCATAGACATAAACCTGAAGTCTATTCTACTTGGCTGTTTCGAAGTCTGAACTTGTCACTGATCAGTGCGATAAACTCGGAGTTTGTTGGTTTACCTTTCTCGAAGTTCACACTGTATCCGTGTATATTATTTAAATTGTCAAGAAGTCCTCTATTCCAGGAAACTTCTATGGAGTGCCTGATGGCTCTCTCCACTCTTGAAGAAGTAGTATTGAACTTGTTCGCGATATTCGGATAAAGTTCCTTGGTTACTGCTGATAGAAGGTCCACATTGTCGATGACTTCAGTAATCGCTTCTCTTAAATAGCTGTATCCTTTGATATGGGGCAGAATGCCTGCTTCCTGAAGTATTCCTGACAGCTCTGTCGCAAGGTCTGTCTTTTCCTCATTGTTCTGTGCAAAAGCGGAATTACCTGAAGTCTCCATATTATCCGGAAGATCCTTCGATTCCATGAAATAGCTCTTGATTCTCTTCTTCAGATGCTTCAGATCTATTCCCTTCACCATATAGTAGTCTGCACCTAAGGTGATTGCTGTATTCGTCACCTTATCATGGGAAATCGCAGAATAAACGATAATAATCGGTTTTCCCGGCATCGACTTCAGAGACTCAAGAACGCCTAATCCATCTAATTCAGGCATAATGATGTCTAAAAGCAGTACATCCGGTTTTTCACTATTCACTATGGATAAGGTTTCCACTCCATTTTTTGCTACACCTACAATATTTAATTCAGTATCACTTCCCAAGTATTCTCTTAAAAGATTACTGATGTCTGCGTTGTCATCTGCTATGACAATATTGATCTTCTTATTCATACTTCACCTCTTTATCTTTCATTCGTATCATTCATCTTATTCTCTTTTTTTTCATGTAAACCCATTATACGTCAAAGATCAGCTTTTAATAAGTGCATACTTCTTTTTGATGTCCTCTGTTTTCAGGATGATATCTTCTGCACTTCTCACCTGCGGATCAGAAATTGCGCTTCCCCCGATCATCTTGGCCAGTTCTTCAGTTTTGCCGCTTAAGTCCACTGACTGGACTTTTGTGTGTGTCCTCTTTTTATCCTCATGCTTGGAAACAACGAAATGCTGGTCCGAAAACGCTGCAATCTGTGGTAAGTGAGTCACACAAAACACCTGAAAAGAATGAGACAAGGAATACATTTTTTCTCCTACCGCTTCTGCAATTCTTCCACTGATTCCTGTATCGATTTCATCAAAGATCACAGAAGGGGTTCTATCTTTGTCGATAAAAGCAACCTTCATGGAGAGCATGATTCTCGAAAGCTCTCCTCCGGAAACAATCTTCTCCAGTGGTTTCATCGGTTCTCCTGTATTGGTCGAGATAAGAAAATTCACATCGTCAGTACCATATGCATGAATAATCTCGGTCTTTACCACATTTACCTTGAACTCCGCTTTCTCAAGTCCCACAAACTTAAGCTCCGCATTGATCTTGTCACTAAGCTTTCGTCCACCATCAACTCTCATCTGTCTTAATTGCTTTCCGATTCTCAGCAGTGCCTTTTTTGCAGTCTCGATGTCCAGCTTGACTCTGGTTATATATTCCTCCGCATTGATCAGGTCTTCATACTCTTTACGAATTTTTTCATAATACGCTAAAACATCTTTTACTTCCTCACCGTATTTTTTCTTATAATTGCTGTATGTATAAAGTCTTTCATTTATCTCATTGAGCTCATCCTGATCGTAATAGACGGAATCTTTATAATCAGTGATTTCTCTGAAAGTTTCCTGCAAGGTGAAATATGTACTCTCAATACTCTCTATAGGTCCTCTGAGTTTTTCAAAGTATTTCTCTATTGATTTAAGTAAATGGAGTGAGGAGGATAGATTTGTAAGTATTCCTTCTTCACTTCCTAGAAGTTCATGTGTCTGCACAAGACCTGTTGAAATTTTTTCTGCATGACTGAGCATGGAGAATTTTTCGGTCAGATTTGCTTCTTCATCCATGGTCAATTTCGCTTTCTCGATATCTTCAATCTGAAATTTCAGGTAATCAATCAGTTTTTCACGGTCTCTGCTTCCTAAAAGCTTCTGAAGCTTATTCTTCAGTTCTGTCAGGTTTGAAAATTCGTTGCTGTAGGATTTGAATTCGTCTGAATCATACAAGTCAATGAAGCTGTCCAGATAGTCCATATGCTTCGTGCTGTCAAGCAGGTTCTGATTGTTATGCTGCCCATGAATATCAAGGAACTCTCTGCCGATTTCCTTCAGAACCCCTACCAGTACACTTTTGCCATTTATTCTAGCATTATTTCGACCACTTATGAAACTTTCACGAGAAAAGATCACCGTATCTTCATAAGGAATTCCTAGCTTATCAAGCATTTCAGAAGTTCCGTCCTCCAGTGTGAATATCGCTTCCACAAAGGTCGAATCTGCTCCGGTTCTTATGAATTCTTTGTTGAATTTTTCACCTAGAACAAAGTTGATGGAATCAATCAGTATGGATTTACCTGCTCCTGTCTCTCCGGTCAGTATGGTGAACCCCTTCTGGAAATCAAGTTCCAGATGGTCTATCAGTGCAAAGTTCTGTACATTAAGCTGTATGAGCATCCTACTTACCTACTAATTCAGAGATTTTCTTCGCGATTTCAACAGCCATATCATCAGAACGGGCCATCATGAAAATTGTATTGTCTCCTGCTATGGTTCCTGCGATTTCAGCCAGTGCCAGCTGGTCTATCGCTTCTGCGGCTGTGGATGCAGCGGCTGTTATTGTTCTTACAACAACCATCTTGTCGATATTTTCTACTGATATGATTGTATGGGATAATAGCGTTACAAGCTTCCCGATGGCATCCTTTGTATCTTCTTTGTTTGCCACATACTTGTATCTTCCTGTTGAACTTAATACTTTGATCAGCTGCAGGTTTTTGATGTCTCTTGATACTGTTGCCTGAGTTACATTAAACCCTTCTTTTCTTAATTCCTGCGCCAGTTCCTCCTGAGTTTCAATCTCTTTTCTGGATATAATCTCCAACATCTTGCTACGTCTGTCAATTTTCATAATCATTCACCCCTCTGAATATTCATTGCCTTGTATATTAATTTTTGTCTTAACACATTGAAATAATCATAATCATCCAGTCTCAGAATTTTACAGGAATGTTCCGCTTTCTTCGTAGTGATGATCGCATCATCAGTCAGTCTCAGATTAATCTGACCATCCATGGAAAGAAAGTATTCCTCATTGCTTTTTCCTACCTTGATCATGATTTTCTGACTGCTGCTTAAAATCAGATTTCTGATTCCAAAGGTATGCGGACAGATGGATGTTACACCAATGGCTTCTACTGTCGGATACATAATGGATCCCCCGGCAGAAAGATTATACGCCGTTGACCCTGTCGGCGTTGTTATGATGATTCCATCTCCCCGATAACTGTTGGCAAAATCCTGATCCACATACAGTTCAAAATTGATGATATTCCCGAGGGCGCCTTTATGAACCACGACATCATTCAGTGCATGATACGTTCTTTTTCCATCTGCGCAGTCTAAAGTGGTTTCTAGCATCATCCGATCTTCAACCGAGTATTTCCCCTCTTCGATCCTCAAAAGGCACTCTTCCAGCCCATGAATATCTGTGGCCGTCATGAAACCCAGATTTCCGATATTAACCCCTAAGATAGGCACATCATATCCATAGGCCAGTCTGGCTGCAGAAAGAAGCGTCCCATCTCCTCCAAGGACAATAAGAAGTTCCAGACCTTCCACCATCAAAGAGTTTTCTATCATGATTGTCTTGGCTTCTGGAAGTGTCTTCTTTAGTGAATCCAGCGTTTTATTCAGATAGATCCCATTCGGGTCTTTCTCCTGGTTGCTTAAGATTCCGATTTTTTTCACTCAGTCTCCCCCTATCATTATCAGATGTCATGTGCTTCATTAATCATCTGATCGATAATTTTGTCTGTGTCAAACATGATGTCTTTATCCTTCTTACCAAAGTAGATAAGAAACTCTATATTGCCTTCAGGACCTCTTATCGGTGAATAATCAAGTCCATAGATGAACAGTCCTTTTTCTTTGACAAAATCCACGATCATGGTGAGCACTTCTTTATGTGTGGATTTTTTTCTGACAACACCTTTTTTCTCTACTTTATCCCGTCCAGCCTCAAACTGAGGTTTTATGAGTGCAACCATTTCCCCATCCTCTGTCATTAGTTCCAGAGCTGGAGGGATGATTTTCATGATGGAAATAAAAGAAACATCAGTTGCAGAGAAATCAATCGGATCTTTGATCTCTTCTCTTGTAGCATACCTGAAATTCATTCTTTCCATACATACCACTCTAGGGTCTGTCCTTAATTTCCAGGCAAACTGCCCATAACCCACATCCACAGCAAATACTTTTGCAGCTCCACTCTGGAGCATCACATCCGTAAATCCCCCTGTTGATGCACCTATATCAAGACAGGTTTTCCCTTTCAGATCAATGCCAAAGGATTTGATCGCCTTATCAAGTTTATAGCCACCTCTTGATACAAACGGCATCTTTTCACCACGATCTTCGATCGTTGAACTTCTTGAAATTCTGGTCCCGGGTTTTTCTGATTTCTGATCGTCTACATATATTTTTCCGGCCATGATCTGTGCTCTTGCCTTTTCACGGGTTTCAAAGAAACCAAGTTCCACCAAAAGCACATCCAGCCTTTCTTTATCACTCATTACTTTTCTCCTGTAAAACTGATGATCTTCTTTACAATTTCATCGTATCCGAGCCCGTATGCCTCATAGAGAAGCTCTGCCGTTCCTTGTTCCACAAATGTGTCATCGAATCCGAATCTCATGATATTACCTGCCATGAAATGACCCATTGCGCTCTCCAGTATCATACTTCCGAATCCACCATGAAGCATGTTGTCTTCTAACGTAATAATTTTCTGTCCCTTATCAAGATGACTCTTTATAAGCTTATGGTCCACAGGTTTTATGAAGCAGCCGTTCACTACTCCAAAATCATACCCTTTTACTTTAAGGATTTCAGACAACTTCACAGCTTTTGCCACCATCTTCCCAGTACCATAAAGATATCCATCTCCACCTTCCTGCATGACTTCAAATTTCCCAGGCGTGAACTCTTTAAGCGGTTGAGGAGCATAGCCCAGATCATCCGTACCTCTTGGATATCTGATTGCAAGTGGTCCTTTGAAATCCTCCGAGTAATACATCATATATTTTAACTCTTCCAGTGATTTCGGTGCCATGATTGTAAGATTCGGTACTGGTGTAAGAAAGGAAAGATCAAGTAATCCCTGATGGGTCTCCCCATCATCCCCTACGATTCCAGCTCGATCAATACAGATCGTCACATCCAGATTCTGTATACATACATCGTGTATGAGCTGATCGTATGCTCTTTGAAGAAATGTGGAGTAAAGTGCTATATAAGGCTTTAATCCTCCGACAGCCAGACCTGCAGCGAGTGTCATGGCATGCTGCTCTGCGATGCCCACATCAAAGAGCCTTTTACCGAATATTTCTTTGAAGCTTGTCAGGCCTGTACCATCAGGCATTGCCGCAACAACTGCGACGATATCCTTGTTTCTCTTAGCCATTTCTGTCAGTGTATTCCCGAAGACTCTGGAATAGGTCAGTGCGCCTTCTTTTTTTGGTAAACCGTCAGATTTATTGAAGGGAGGAGTCCCGTGGAATTTATCCGGTCTTTGTTCGCTGTTCTTATAGCCCTTACCCTTTTTTGTGATCACATGAACAACTTTAGGGCCTTTCATGTCTTTTGCGATCTTCAGAATCTTCGATACTTCTTTAATGTTGTGACCGTCTACAGGACCTAAGTAGGTCAGTCCCATATTTTCAAATAACATGTCTGGAATAACCATGGACTTGATGCCGACCTTTACACGATCCACAGACTTATTGATGCTTTTGCCCAGAGGCATTCTTCCGACCAGATCCTGAACTTCTTTCTTGGCCTTTTCGTAAGTAGGATCTCCTCTTAGCTGGCTTAGATAAGTACTGATCCCTCCGACATTTCTTGAAATGCTCATCTGATTGTCATTTAGTACGATGATCATATCCGTTTTCTTGTCTCCGACATCGTTTAAGGCTTCTAAAGCCATTCCACCTGTAAGCGCACCGTCTCCGATGACTGCGATGACCTCAAAGTCTTCTCCCTTGAGATCTCTTGCTCTGGCTATGCCTAATGCGGCACTGATGGATGTGGAGGAGTGACCTGTATCAAAGACATCGTACTTGCTTTCATCTCTTTTAGGGAATCCGCTAAGACCTTTAAACTGCCTCAGCGTATTGAATTCATTTTTACGTCCTGTCAGAATTTTATGGACATAACTCTGATGCCCCACATCGTATATGATTTTATCTTTTTCTAAATCGAAAACATTAAATATACTTACTGTCAGTTCTACTACACCAAGGTTCGGTGCCAGATGGCCACCCGTTTTAGAAACGGATTCCACAAGGAAGCTTCGAATTTCATCAGAAAGCTGATACAGTTCTTCCAGGGTAAATTTCTTAATATCTTCAGGCTTCTTATAGCCATCGCTCAGTATACCCATTT
This sequence comes from uncultured Proteiniclasticum sp., assembly GCA_964643785.1. Taxonomy (GTDB): domain Bacteria; phylum Bacillota; class Clostridia; order Clostridiales; family Clostridiaceae; genus Proteiniclasticum. The sequence goes on along the minus strand of CAZXUT010000016.1, from coordinate 26,633 downwards.
TCTTCCCTCCTAATAAGTTCTATCCAGAAGCATAGTTGTTAATTCGGCCAGATCAGTGGTATCCCTGTTCAGGGTGGATAGGATCTTCAAACAGGAATCCGTTACCTCCTTAGCCATCTCTTTGCTTCTTTCGATGCCAAAGAGTTCCACATAGGTGCTTTTACCTGACTCTTTGTCTTTTCCTATGCTTTTGCCCAGCACTTCCTTCGTGGAAGTTTTATCCAGAATATCATCCTGTATCTGAAAAGCTAATCCTAACTGAATACCGAATGCATACATTTTATCTGTCTCTTCTTTTTCAGCGCCAAATAGAATCGCTGGTGCTGTCAATGATGCGGCAATCAGCTCACCAGTTTTTTTATTGTGACAATCCATAAGCTCCTGAAGGCTTGCTCTCTTTTGTTCATTCTCTAAATCATATACCTGTCCTAAGATCATACCTTCTCTTCCGGCTGCACGAGAAATGAAAAGAGTGGCTTCTGCTCCCTCTTTGCTTTTTATTGCATAGTTAGAAAGCAGAACAGTAAACGCTTCATTGAGAAGCGCATCTCCTGCCAATATGGCATTTGCTTCTCCAAAAACCTTATGGTTTGTGGGTTTCCCTCTTCTCAAGTCATCATCATCCATAGAGGGCAGATCGTCATGAATTAGGGAGTAGGTATGGATCATCTCCATCGCCAACGCCATTTTGTAGACTTCTTTCTCTTTGCCCCCAAAGATTCTGCTGGAAAGAAGCACAAGGGTTGGTCTCAATCTCTTTCCTCCAAGATTCATGCTGTATGCCATTGATTTATTCAATATATTTTCCGGTAAACCCTCAAAATAGTTCAATATGATCTCATCTATTATTGTTTTATACTTTTTTAACATCTAAAACTCCACTTCTTCCTGGTCCTGCATGATTTTCACTTTTTCTTCTGCCTTACTTAGAATTTCCAGGAGGTCTTTCGTGATTTGCACCCCTTCTTCATACTTTTCCATGGATTCTTCCACTGAAATTTCTCCTGTTTCCAGGTGCTCAATAATATGCTCAAGTTTCTCCATGAGTTCTTTATAAGTCGGTTTTTTCTTCGCCATGTCTGTGTACCTCCAACATCCTTTCTCCATCTTTCAATCTGATTTTCACTTTTCTTAAATGGTCCAATGTTTCTATTTCTTTGACCAGATGGTTCTGTTCATCGTAAATCAGAGCATATCCCTTCTCCAGGATATTGAGTGGATTATGTGCTTTGATTAAACTATATCTGGATGCAAGTCTTTCTTTTTCTCGCGATAGTTTCTGTATAATTATACCATTTAATTGATTTCTTTTTTTATCTATTTCAATATATCCATTGGCAATCATCATTTTAGGATTATTCTTGTATAACGACTGGACAAGACTTTTCATCCTGATTTTCTCCAGTCTGATCTTTATCTCATAGGCACTTTTAACCCTTTGGGCATTTTCTCTGACAGCTCTTGTCATTTCATCCATGGACGGAATGACCACTTCTGCCGCTTGAGAAGGCGTCGCGCATCTCAAGTCCGCAACGAAATCAGCAATGGTAAAGTCGACCTCGTGACCAACGCCAGTAACCACAGGAATTTTTGAATTTCTTATGGCATAAGCCAGTTCAAGATCATTGAAACAGGAAAGATCTTCATAGGAACCTCCCCCTCTAGAGAGTATGATCACATCGATGTCTTTTCTCTTGTTCACTTTTTTTATGGTTTCCGTCAAAGAGCTTCTCGCTTCTTCTCCCTGGACCAGTGTAGGATAGACAATGAGAGAAATTCCTTTGTTCCTTCTTCGACTTACATTAATGATATCTTGAATAGCCGCACCTGTAGAAGAAGTCACTATAGCCACTTTGTCAGGGTATTCAGGTAGGTCTTTTTTTATATCATCACGAAAAAGCCCCTCTTTCTGGAGCTTTTCCTTATTTCTCTCAAATTCCTGGTGGATCTCGCCGAGACCTACTTCTTCAATCATCGTGGCATAGAGCTGATAGCTTCCTTCTTTGGTATAAACACTTACTCTGCCCTTGATGACCACTTTCATTCCGTCTTTGGGATTGATCTTCAAGCTTGACGCATCGCTTCTAAACATCACACAGTTCACTTTCGCATTTTCATCTTTTAACGAAAAGTAAAGGTGCCCTGATGAATGTGCTTTGAAATTAGAGATCTCACCCATAACGGTCAGATTATTCAGAATAAAGTCATGATCGAAATTTCTTTTTATATAGACATTGAGGTCTGTAACACTCATGGTTTTAAGTTTCATCTGTGACCTCCATTTCTGTATTTACTCTTCGATTTTCTCATAGAGATCAACCAAAGTTCTCATCAGGATTGTCGTGGTTAACGTACCTACTCCTCCTGGAACTTTGGTAACCAGTGAAGCTTTCTTCATGACACTGTCAAGATCACAGTCTCCTGCAATTTTCCCGTCAAGCTCCGATGTACCGACATCAATAACCACAGCACCTTCACCGACATACTCTTCAGTAATCATATTAGGTCTTCCCATGGCTGAAATAAGCACTTCGCCTTCTCTTGCCACTTTTTTCAGGTCCTTTGTTCTGGAATGACAGACAGTGACAGTCATATTTTCACGAAGTAGCAGCTGAATCAGCGGTTTCCCGACAATATTGCTTCTTCCTATAATAACAGCAGACTTGCCTTTCAATTCTCCTAAAGTGTCTTTCAGAATCTCCACTACACTGGAGGGAGTACATGGTGCTATCCCGCCTGATGTGGATGCCAGAAGGCCTATATTCATGGGATTTACTCCATCGATATCTTTGGAAGGACTGATTTTCATCGCAACTTTGTTGCTGCTTATATGTTTAGGCAATGGAAACAGCACCATGATCCCGTGAACCTTATCATCATTATTCAGATCACTGATGGTGGAAAGCAGTTCTTCTTCACTCACATCTTCGGTCAAGGTAATCTTGAGCATGGTTCCACCTAAAGACTCCAGCACTTTTTTCTGCATATCCATATAGTATACAGAACCTGGATCTTCTCCCACTAAAACTGTGGCTAGTGTCGGTGTTGCCTTTCCCATGTTTCTGAAAGCTTCTATACGTTTACTTGTCTTGTCTTTTTCCACTTTAGCGATTGCTGATACATTGATGATTTCTGACATAGTGTCCTCCTTGATTTTAAACTGATCTATTCCTTTTCCGGTTCAGCTTCTGTTTCCATTTCTGTGTCTGTGTCTGTGTCTGTTACAGTTTCTGTTTCTGTGTCTGCTGTAAATGACGTCTTGGTTTCCATATGAGATATCTTATCCAGCACACCGTTTACAAATGATCCGGATACATCGTCTGAATATTTTTTCGTCATATCCACTGCTTCAAAAATCGAAACATTGTTTGGTATGTTATCAATAAACAGAATCTCGTAGGTGGCTAGTCGCAGAATGCTCAAATTAATTTTTGATAGACGAGGAAGTTTCCATTTAACAAGATACTTCTCAATAATCTTATCAATCTGCTCTTTATGGGATTCTACACCTTTTAAGACTGTTCCTAAGTAGTCCATATCCGTATCTTCACGCAGATCGTCATGATTGTCTTCAAAATACTCATCCATTAGTTCTTCTGCTGCTTTCTGATTCATTGTGCTCTGGTATAATAGCTCCATCGCTATTTCTCTTGTTCTTTTTCTCATAATCATTAAGGGCTTAATTGCCCCCTCCTTGCTTATTTAATTTGAATAAATTCACTATAAAAAACCCTCTGGTATCAGAGGGTTAGGTTTTACTTTTCCTTTGTCTCTTTGTCTTTCACGTAGATGTTGTTCACATAGACATTCACCGCAGAAACTTTTAATCCTGTTATTGTCTCAACTGTCTCTTTTACATTAACCTGTGCCTTCTGGACAACCTCTGGTATCCGGAAACCATATTCGATGCTGACAACCATATCAATGATTGCATCATGTTCACCCACAGTCACCTTTACTCCTTTGGTCACATTTCTCTTTCCAGTTACCACCTGGGTGATCCCACCGGTCAGTGTAGGATGCAGGCCTTGTATACCTTCAATTTCACTGGCTGCAATCCCAGCTATTACACCCACTACATCCTCAGAAATCTTCACCACACCGTGACCTTGGGTTTTATTCATATTTTCACTCATTCTATATCCTCCTCGATACTGTAGGTCTATTTGGAATAATTATACCAAATTGGCCTTTTATAAGCAATTGAATAGCCAAATAACAACTTTTCATTGACTATATTTTTTACTCTATTCAGAGCATATGTAGCTATTAATACAAGAAATTAAACGAAAACCTTTCGCACACTTAGATTGTATATGCACTTTATGATTGTTCTTATCTTTCAATTTATTCTTACACTACTAAAGCCTAATACAAATCAAAAACTAAACCAGAATTAAACCAGATGCTTAATAATTATACATACCTTTAAAGATAAAACCATATTCACCTCGAAATATCACATCTCTCAAAGCTGGCCACTTATTGTTTTTTTTAGTAACCAGTATCCATTCTCTAAGTCGATGACTTCTTCATCTCATTGAGGATTCAGAGTTCTTTCCCCGTTGAAAAAGTCTCCTTACACAAAATAAGGAGACTTTTCTATGATTTTATTATACTTCTTCAATCATCTGTTTGACAGATGAGAATGCAAAATCTGCAATGATGGAACTTTCCTCATAGTCTTTTTCCTTCGTCTCTCCTGAAAAAACAAGCACAGAAGTAATTCCTGCATTGATTCCAGTCTGGATATCTGTATAGAGACGATCTCCAACCATAGCCATTTTACTTTTATCTAAACTGTATTTGTGTGCGATGCTTTCAACCACTTCTTTGTTAGGCTTTCCGATGACTTTAGGTTTTTTTCCAGTTGAGGCTTCAATCATCGCTGCCATTGCTCCAGCATCAGGCATAAAGGCATCGTTTGGTAAAGGACAGTTGAAATCAGGGTGCGTAGCGATATACTCTACGCCACCAGCGATATATTCGCAGGCTCCCCATATTTTATCGTAGGTAAGTGTAGTATCAAAACCCAACACGACAAAATCAACCTCTGCACCGCGTTCCTTCACAAGCATAAATCCTTCACGTTCAAACTCCTCCTCTAAAGCAGGTGTACCTAGTAAATAAATCTTAGCCCCTTCATGATTACGCTTCAGATATCTGGTTGTGGCTTCTCCTGATGTGAAGATTTCTTCAGGTGAAGCGATGATGCCCAGCTTTCTTAATTTTTCCACATAAATCAGTTTGTTTTTTGATGAGTTATTGGTAAGAAAAATGTATTTTTTTCCTTTCTGCTTCAATGTATCAAGAAAGGTTAATGCTCCATCAATCAATTCGTTACCTAGGAATATGGTTCCGTCCATATCCAATAGGAACGTATCTTTTTCTTTTAAAATACTCAAATTGATACTCCTTTTCGGCTAACTGAAGAGATTGAATGTAAACAGCGCAATTCCCTCAGAATAAGTAATAGCAAGCAATACAACAAGAAGGGCAATGATAAACGGCCATACTTCTTTCATAAAGTCTTCGAGCTTGACATTTACAATCGAACAAACAGTAAACATCATCGAACCAAATGGCGGTGTCAGTCCACCTATCATAATATTGACGATAAAAATCATACCAAAATGAAGTGGGTTGATACCAAATGTTACAACTGCTGGTACTAGAAGTGGCGCTAAAATTACAAGTGCAGCACCACCCTCGAGGAACATACCGATGAACAGAAGAAGAAGATTGATTACCATCAGAATGACGATTGGACTATCAGTCATGTTCACTAAGAACTCTGTAATCATCTGAGGAATCTGTTCCAGTGTAAGATAGTAGCCGAATACTTTCGCACTGGCGATGATTGACATAACAGCACCTGTTCCCTTGACTGTATCCATGAAGATCAACGGAAGATGCTTCGGCTTCAGTTCTTTATAAACGAAGAATCCTACAATGACGGAGAATAGAACTGCAACTCCACCGGCTTCTGTCGGTGTGAACATACCCATACGCATTCCCATGATGATTCCGAATGGAATGAATAAAGCCCAGATTGATTTAATGAACTGTCTGAATATCTCTCCGATACTAGCCATTCTATCTCTGGATGGAGTGTATTTTCTCTTCACAGCGATTATATGTACTGTGATCATAAGAACAATCGCCATCATTATTCCAGGCATATAAGCAGCCAGGAACATATCTCCAACAGGAACATTGGCAATAAGTGCATATAAAATAAGGTTAGTTCCTGGCGGTATTACAGGACTGATCGCCGATGAGGCAGCAGTAATTGCTGCTGAAAACGGCTTTGAAAATCCTTTTTTCACCATTTCAGGAACCAGAATTTTTGACTGCATTGCAGCATCCGCGTTAGCAGATCCTGAAATACCGCCCATAAGCGCACTAAGAAGTACGTTAACCTGTGCTAATCCACCTTTGGTGTGACCTACAAGTACGTTTGCAAAATCCATAAGTGCACCTGAAATACCGGAATGATTCATGACAGATCCCACCATGATAAAGAACGGTACTGCAAGATAAGGAAACGATTCGACCGACGTGACGAATTGCTGTATAACCATCTCCATCGGCATTGAATTATTTATAAAGATAAAATAAAACAGAGATGATCCCATGAGTGCAAATGCCACTGGAATGTTCATGAAAAACAGAATAAACAAGACCAGAACTGGTAATAAAGCTTCCATTAATCCTCCACCCCCTGGTCTTCTGGATCTCCGATTTCTAGACTTACATCCTTTTTAAGGAATACTTTTCTGATACTCTGTATCAAAAAGTAAATTGAATAAATCGTGATCAGTGCAAATGAAATGACAATTGAGATATAAATATACTTATAAGAAAACTCCAATGCAGAAGTAATCTTAGTTGAATTACTGAAATATAAATAGCTTAAATAGAACATTGTTCCTGAAAGCACTGTAACAACTGTTGAGGTCAACATCAGAACAACTGCCTGATACTTTTCAGGTACCAGATTGGTAAGTACTTCAACACCGATAAGACCTTTTGTTTTATAAGCATTGGCGAATCCTAAGAAAATAACCCAGACAAAAGCGCCTACAGCAATTTCTTCGGACCAGTGATAGGTGAAACTTAAAAAATATCTGGTGAACACATTAACAATAACTAGTACTGTAGTTACTAAAAGGAATGCTGCACCGATATAAAGTTCAAAGTTAACAAATAACTTTTTCCATTTATTTTTCATCTCGTCCTCCTGTTACTCGAAATTTAATGTCTTTAGTTCAGTTTTTAGCATATAATGCAGTATAATTTTCAATAGCATTCCTCTTCATCGAAGAGGAATGCTATCTAAAATCAGAATTTAATATTACTGTGCAGCCTTTATTTTTTCAAGTTCTTCAAGAATTCTTTCATAAATTCCTGGTGTCCATTGTGGGAACTTGGTATAAACAGGTTCTGCGGCTTTTAAGAATGCTTCAGCATCAACATCATGGAAAGTGACTCCTTCAGCTTTAAGAAGTTCTGCAAACTCACTTTCGGCTTTGACTGTCTCATCTAAGTTGTCCTGCATTCCCTTTTCAAATTCTTCAGAGATGATTGTTCTTTGTTCTTCTGTAAGTTCTGCCCAAAGGTCATCAGAGATACTTACTGCAGAAACACCTAACAGATGATTTGTCTGAGAATATTCTTTGACATTCTCATACTGCTGAGTTCCATAATAAGTCATGATTGAACCTTCTACACCATCAATTACACCCTGCTGAATAGCAGCATATGTATCTGGGTAAGGCATCGAAACAGGGTTACCACCCATAGCTTCAATTGTGAATGTATAAAGCTGACTGGTAGGAACGCGGATATTAAGTCCCTTCATGTCTTCAGGAGTGTTGATAGGTGTCTTTGTCATCATACTTCTGAATCCGAATACCCAATCAAGAGAAAGAATCTTTACACCATGATCGGCTTCGATCTTCGCATTCAGTTCTTGAACCAGTGGAGTCTTCGTCATAGCAAAATATTCATCAAATGTTGTATAAAGGAAAGGTCCAGTGACTGCATTATAATCCGGTACATAGTCTCCTAGGAAATTTACACCATCTACTAGAATCCAATCTGATCCTGAAACGATCTGTTCCATACCATCTTTACCGATTGGAAGAATTCCGCCTGTGAAAAGCTTAAGTTCTAGTGAACCATTACTTCTCTCGTTTACAGCTTCAACTACCTTTTTAAGAGAAATTGCAGTTTGTTCGTCATCAACAAACTTTGTGCTGACAGTGATTTCCTTTGTTTCAGTTGCAGGAGCTTCTGCTACAGGTGTTTCAGTTCCAGGAGTCTCTGTTCCAGGAGTCTCAGCTGGTTCTTTGCTTCCACATGCTACTATGGAAGTTGCCATCAAAACAGTTGCAAGCAACATTGCGATTTTTTTCATGAAGTATCCCCCTATATTTTTTATTTTATTGCAAATAAAAATGCAGAGAAAAATATAATCAGATGCTGGGTTCATATATTTTGAGAAATAACGCACCAGCGCCTAATAACATATTCTCTGTATTTTTTCTAGCTAACTAATGTTAACACGATGTTATTTTCTTGTAAAGGTTTAAATGAAAATTTGATATCACTATTATTCAATATAATTGCATCTATCTTCTATCTATCAAGATTAACAAGATCAAACACGTTTACTTGCATCAAAAAAGGAATCCAGTAAACCGGATTCCCCTATTAGAATAATTTTATACTCTTTCCATGTAATCGCCGGAACGAGTATCCACTCTGATTGAATCACCTTCATTAATAAAGAACGGTACCATAACCATCGCGCCAGTTTCAACTGTAGCTGGTTTAAGAGCGTTTGTTGCAGTATTCCCCTTGATTCCTGGTTCCGTTTCAGTAACCTGTAGCTCAACAAAATTTGGTGCTTCAACTGAGAACGCTTCACCCTTGTAGAACTTGATTACGGCAAAATTGTTTTCCTTCAGGAATTTAATTGCTTCTTCAACTTTCTCATAATTAAGTGGAATCTGTTCAAAAGTTTCCTGATCCATGAAGTAGTATAATTCACCATCATTATACAGGTATTGCATTTCTTTTCTTTCGATCACGGCTTCCATGAGCTTCGTAGTAGGATTGAATGTGGTTTCAGTAACACCACCTAGAATTACATTTCTAAGCTTTGTTCTTACAAAAGCAGCACCCTTTCCAGGTTTAACATGTAGGAAATCCATCACTACATATACGTTATGTTCATGTTCAAATGTTGTTCCTTTTCTTAAATCACTAGCTGAAATCATTTTTATACCTCCAAAATTCCCCATAAATACCATGTGCCAGATATACTCCGGCTTTTAAAAAACAGAAGGTAGGGGTTCTTATAAAAGGATTTCCTTCTGTAACGTTAACAATAATATTTCCTGTAATTAACCAATGATATTTTACCAGATTGACTTGTGTTTGGCAATAAATATCGAATTTATATGTCTCAGTCACATCCAGGAGTTTCCAGCTGAAACTCCATACTTATGGCATTAATGGCGTTATTGGTGTTTTTTAGGATGTCATCTTCTCCATCTATGATAATACTGGCTTTACCATATACACCTTTTCTTCTTCCTAGGAGTTCAACAATAGCTTCATATGAGCTTGAAAGAGGACGTACTCGATCATTCTGAAGACGGCTCCACAATATTTCTTCTGAATATCTTATATACAACGTGATTCCTCGCTCATTCATGAGGAGCATATTATCATCATAAACTGGAAATCCTCCGCCAGTGGAGATGATAAGATTTTCTCGAGTCAAGAGATTCAGAAGTAATTCATGCTCAAGTTTACGAAGTTCCAGTTCACCCTGATGAAGAATGATATCTTCTGGTGACATACCGGCTCTTTTCGTGATCATCTCATCGGTGTCTAGATGTTCAACTTGAAGTATTTCTGCAATCTTCCTTCCAAGTGTACTTTTCCCGCTTCCTGGCATTCCAATCAAATAGATGTTTTTCAAACTCTAAACCCCTTTATTGACCAATTTGATTCCACTCTCACCATCCATCGCAATCACTTTCCGGTTGTATCTGATTTTATTGTCGAAGATGGTAATCATATTCACATCTTCTCTATTATAACTTGAATCATATGAAAGAGTGTAATCTTTATAATTAATCTTTCTGCCCGTTTTAAGGTATCCCATCAGAAGATCGGTTGATTCGTAAGAAACAGCGAGAAAACTTTCAATGTCTTTCAGCTCAACAAGGAAATTATTTACACGTACATCCAGAGAATAGATTCCCTGTTCAATATAGATGTGACTTCTGAACAACCTGTAATTGCTGATCAGAAGCATACTGCATAATATAAGTACCATGATTGAATATAGGATACTCCCTTTTTTACGTTCCAATATCAAAGCCCCTCTCATAGGAAACATCAGAAAATATAAGCTCTATCAGCAGAATATCACCTGCCAGACTCATCTTCACATCCACCAGATCATGACAAACCTCCTGAATTGTTGTGCCGAACTGATATACGAGTCGATGATCTCTTTGTTTTAAGATGATTTCTTTTCCAATTATATAATCATTTTTTCTGATATGGAGAACATCTCCCACTAACGCAAAAGATTCTGTATGCGTATAGAAATCCACTTTCAGCAGTTCAAACGCATGGTATGCATAATCAGTATGTTTCAGAAAAGTAATATTTTTCCTGTAATCTACAATAATACTGCTATATAATCTGGCAAATACACTCATCAAAAAAACTGAAAGCACGATGTACATCATCAGTTCGATCATAAATCTTCCACTTCTACTTCCTGATTTCATAATAGCCTCTTTCAACGCCATACAATGAACCGGTAATCACAATGGTGTCTTCCATAGTTCTGATCTCTATGAACCGATCTTCCTCGAAATAATCAAGAATCATGAACTCCTTGAAGCTTCCGTATCCTTTTTCCTTCTCCATGGTTAACTGCCCAGTTACAAGGAGTAAATAGTACGTTTCAACTCTGTAATCAAATTTAAGCATATGCTCAAGTTCCGCTCTTCTTAACCTCATATCAGATGCTTCTTTTGTTAAAACCAGAAATGAAAACAAAACAATGAAGAGCGCACCCATAAAAAATATGTTCATGAATCCACTTCTTTTACTTCTTCTTTTCTTTATCAATCTGCTAGCCCCTTCCATTTCAAACCCTAAGGTTTCCTGATATCCATCGTCTGAGTGCCTAAATGGATCATAATGACAGATTCGATCTTCTTGTTTCTGTAAAATGAGATTTTTCCGCTCTGCGCCATTTTCCCATTGATTTCAAGATTAAAGCTCGTACTCGCCATAAATCGAGGATTAAAGGATGTGCCAAAGAATATTCTCACCTCTTCGTCTATGCGGCTTCTTTTTGTTACGACTAACTTGTGGTTTGAATGAGTCAATGTCTGCTCCTCAACACTAATATGCGTGAAGTTCAGTTTCTCGGCTGCCCTTCTCATCTCTTCGTTTAACAGTCCTAAAAGAATCACCGGGGATTCTTCGGGACTGCCTTGAAAGGTCTTGGGTGAACTTGTAGAGGTCATAATCAGTAGTATTCCCAAGATAAAAAAAGCCAGCAACGCTTCAAAAAGAAGGCTTCCTCTACAGGTTCTCATAGGCACCAAGCATTGGAATCATAATGATATAGGCAACTAAAAATACCAGCAGACCCATGATAATGATCGCAGCAGGTTCAATCAGCGCTGTCTTTCGTTTCAGATAGTCCTTGAAAAACACTTTCTGAAGATTGAGATAGGACTGAAAAGCATCAGTATAGTTTCCAGTCTCTTCAGCCATAGTGAGATAACTTAAAAGTCCTGATGAGTATCCCTCATGCTTAAATGCATCTTTCAGCCCTACACCATCTTCTATGGATGACAATAGTTTTGCACAAGGATATCCTTCTCCTTCCAGAACACGAAAAATTTCAATGATATCCAGTCCTCCTTTAGAAAGTAATGTGAACTCTTCTATAAAGATCATCTCTTCGTATCTAGCTGTCTTCGTTCCTAATACCATCCTGAAAATTTTCTCTCTTCTCAAAGAGGTCTTTAAAAGATAAATGATCAAAGCTGCTGTAAGAACCAGCAGCGCTGAGACTGGTATAGTTAAATGAATATAATTAATGTATTTTAATAACATATTTTCTGTGCCTAACTCTTTCAGCATTTCATATAACGGTGGAACAATATAATAGATCGCAGAGACTAGAAAGACATAGGCCGTTCCGAGAAGAATCATAGGATAAATCAGTACTGTCATAATCTTGCCGCTTAATTCTCTTTGTTCTTTCAGCGATACATAAATAGATTGAAAAGTCCCGGCAAGATCACCTGTTTCTTCTGCCAGTCTGATCAGACTGATTTCGCGATTGCTGAATAGTTCCAGAGATTTCATTGCTTCAGATAACCGCATACCATTTAAAATATTTTCTCTAAGTCTATTGTCTACATCATCCTCTGAGAGAAGCAGTGCTTCTGTTAAAGGAATTCCATTTTTAAGATAATTTCCTTTTTCATAGAAAAACTTCTCACTTTTGAATTTCATATTTTTATGAATGATTGAATGAATCTTATCTGAAATTTTCCGCGAAATCCAGTTTGACATCCAGTTTCTTTCTCCCTTCTACTATGAGTAATCTCTGATTGATGACGGATGATAATGTCATTTCCAGATATTCTTTATTGATCCCCAGATCCGTCATTCGCTGCATCACGTTATTGTATTTCTTTGCATGAATCGTTGAAATGACTTTGTGTCCTGTAAGCGCAGCTCGAATGACAGCATTGGCAGTCTCCGCATTTCTGATTTCTCCTATGCATATATAGTCTGGGTCCTGCCTCAGTGCTGCGAATATAGCCTTTTCATAACCAAATCCTGAAACCTCATTGATCTGGCTCTGAATAATCCCCTCCACTTCCCTCTCTACAGGATCTTCTATAGAAATGATTTTCTGATTAAGATCCCTCAGTTTCATCATAAGTGCGTACATTGTTGTGCTTTTCCCCATTCCTGTTTCTCCAGAAATAAGGTGGATCCCCATGTTATTTCTTACACGTTCCATCAGAGCATCCATTGTGTCATTGTTCAGTCCAAGCTTTTCCAGTGAGATCAGCTCTCGCGTAAAAAGTCTCAAAACCAATGATTCTCCTTGAACGGATCGAAGTGTACTTACTCTTATGCTCAATCCCTCCATTTTCAGGACACCATCCTGTGGAAGTCTTTTTTCAGATATATTCATCTGAGCCAATGCTTTCGCCTTCTGAAGAATACTCTGATAATAGAAGCTGTCCAGATCACTATAAAATTCCAGTACACCTTCTTTTCTCATCATGATTTTTACATTTTTTCCACTTGGAATGAAATGAATATCAGACGCATCCTTCTCCATTCCATCGGCAATAATCTGTTCTATATTCATGCTCATTACTCCTTTTCATACCAATATTATGTCCTTTAAGATTTTCCCTATACATTATTTGGTCAGATAGCTAAAATAAGATATAATCAGTAATGAATGCAAATCAATTATGCAAGGAAGGACAACAAGGAGGAAACACGGATGTTATCCGTGAGAAAAGAAGATGGCATTAGATGGTATATTTTTTACAAATATCGTAAATGAACTAAAAGAAGATCTCATAGGAGCTAAGGTGAATAAAATCTCTCAACCTGAGATAGATACAATCATTCTTAGTATGAGGGGTTTGAGTGGCAACAAAAAACTGTTCCTCACATCAAACAGCTCCTATGCAAGAATACACTTCACAGATCTTCCAAAAGAAAACCCCATGCAAGCTCCTTTATTTCTCATGGTTTTAAGGAAACATCTCGTAGGATCAAAACTAATCGAGATCAACCAGGTAGATGGTGACAGGCTTATAAACCTCAGTTTTATTGGTTATGATGAGTTCGGTTACGACCAGGCATTTACCTTATCCATCGAAATGATGGGAAAACATTCAAACATTATCCTTGTCAGGGACCAGGAAGGAACCATAGTGGACTGCATAAAGCACGTCTCCTCATTGAAAAACTCTTATCGTTCCCTGCTTCCAGGAAAATCCTATATCGCGCCGCCGAAAAGCAATAAGCTTGATCCGCTTCACTTTTCTGATGATGAATTTCATCAGGCTCTCGCGCTTAAGGATTTAAATGAAGATTTCTTCAGTAATGTATTTGCAGGGGTGTCCAAAAGGACTTCCCATTTTATCTTCACCATTTATAAGGAAGAAGATCCACTCGCTTTTTCAAGAGATATTTTAAAGAAACTTGCTGAAAGCGAAAAGTTCTATATTCTTAAATCTGAGAAAGGTTTTGACGACGTGACCAGTTACCCCTTTAAGGAAACGTATCTGGACTTCGATTCGCCATCCCTGGCTCTGGAAACCTTTGTTCATGAAAAAGATGATAGAGATAGAATGAAATCAAAGACCTCTGACTTGCAGAAGATCATAAACAATAATCTTCAAAGAGTCAGAAAGAAGATTGAGGTACTGGATAAATCCATAGAAGATTCTATGGACAAAGAGAAGTTCAAACTGAAAGGTGAAATCCTTTCAGCAAATGTGTATGCTTTGAAAGATGGTATGGAGAAGGCAACACTTCTGAACTACTACACAGATGAAGAGATCGAAATCAGACTCAATCCTTCTAAAACCATAAGCCAGAACATTGAGCTGTATTATAACAAATACAACAAGAAAAAAAGAGCAGAGGTCATGGCAAAAGGACAGAAAATACTTGCCCTGGAAGAGGAAAATTATCTGACTTCCATTCTGTTGTCCCTTGAAAACCTGGAGAATGAGAATGAGATCCAGGATATCAGAAAAGAGCTGATGGCTGCAGGATACCTGCGATTCAAAAGAGCGGGCAAAAAGAAGGACAAGGTTTCAAAACCTTTGCATTTCAAATCAAGTGAAGGTATCGATATCTATGTGGGTAAAAACAATACCCAGAACGATTTCCTCACCACGAAATTTGCGAACAGACACGATACATGGCTCCATACCAAGGACATTCCAGGATCCCATGTAATAATAAGAAGTGATCATTTTAATGATGAAACATTACTAGAGGCAGCAAATCTTGCGGCTTATTTCAGCAAAGCCTCTAAATCCACCAAGGTCCCTGTTGACTATACCCTGGTGAAACACGTTAAAAAACCCAATGGTGCTAAGCCTGGTATGGTAATATATGCAACAAATAAAACCTTATATGTGGATCCGGAGGCTCCAAGAATTCTTAGACAAGAATAGCTTATGAGGAGTAAAAACATGACGAAGGTTAATAAAAAAACAGAACAGAAGTCTGAACGAAATAAAATCACAAATTATGTAGTAAAGGTATTAAACGGTATGGCCCAGGGATTATTCGCATCCCTTCTCATAGGGCTGATCATTAAACAGCTGGGAACGCTTCTGGATATAGAAGTTCTCGTTCTCTTCGGCAGCATGGCTCAGTCCCTCATGGGACCTGCCATAGGCGCCGCTGTCGCTTACAGTGTCGGCGCACCGCCTTTAGGCATTTTCGCATCCGTCATAGTAGGTGCAATCGGTGCTGGTACCTTCACCTCTGTGGATGGTGCCATGGTAGCTAAGATCGGTGAGCCTGTAGGCGCACTGATCGCATCTCTTGTCTCTGCTGAAGTGACAAAGTATCTGAAAGGCAAGACAAAAGTAGAAATTGTTCTTCTGCCTCTTGCTGCAATTCTTACTGGTGGTCTGGTGGGATATTACATTGCACCATTCATCGCCTCGTTCATGACATTTTTAGGAAGCCTGATTAACCGTGCAACGGAGCTTCAACCAGTCCCAATGGGGATCATTGTATCCACTTCCATGGGTATGGTACTGACACTGCCCATAAGCTCTGCAGCCCTTTCCGTATCTTTGGGTCTGTCTGGGATTGCTGCAGGCGCTTCCACCGTTGGCTGTGCTACACAGATGGTCGGATTCGCAGTCGCTTCATTTCGAGAGAACGGCTTTGGCGGACTCCTTTCTCAGGGAATCGGAACTTCTATGCTCCAGATTTCAAATATCGTCAAAAATCCGAGAATATGGATTCCGCCCACTTTGGCATCGGCAATACTCGGTCCCATCGCCAGTGCTGTCTTCAAGATGGAAGGATCAAAATTAGGTGCAGGTATGGGTACATCTGGCCTTGTAGGACAATTTGACGCTGTGAGTGTCATGGGTTCTTCAACTGAAACCATCCTGCTCATTATCCTCATGCATCTCATTCTGCCTGCGATTCTTACGCTCATCATTTCAGAATTCATGCGTAAGAAAGGCTATATAAAATTTGGTGACATGAAACTTTAGTACTTAAAAAGACTGTCTAACACAAGTTAGCCAGTCTTTTTTTTTGATTTCAATCAGTTCAATGATTGTTTCAATTCTCTTTTTGAAGTCTATTCCCTTCTTTATCAAAACTTTTTCTCAAAGCCTTTTCGGTGAGTGGAATCACCATCAGTAAAAAACCCATCTGAATATAGAACAAAGTCAGCATGTATCTTTCATAATTCTTTGAGTTTTTCAGAAGTATAATCACGGCCATAGAACAGGCGAATACAAGAAGACCTGTATTTAGCCATACTCTTCCAGCATATTCATGCGCAAAATCCCATGTCTCCTGATTTTTACTGGACATTCTGGTCCTGTATCCATACAGAGAATTGATATTCCTTGGAGGCCTTTTCAGAAAAACCAATCCGAATACAATCATGGTCAAAGTCAGCATCAGTGTCATTAATAAAGAAAAAATCATCATACAATCTTCCGCCTTATAAAAAGTTTCTCTTCAGCAGTGTATCCATAGTTTCCTTGTCCATAGCGAGGATTGTCTCTACCGCCAGGTCTATGGCTGAATCCAAGTCTTCAATTGCCGCATAGGAATAATGAGTATGTACATATCTCGAAGGAATTCCAAGAACAAGAACTGGTACGGACTGATTGCCGAGATGAATCTTTCCGGCATTTGTTCCTCCACCTCTTCTGACCGCACTCTGATATTTAATCTTCTTTTCCTTGCCGATTTTCTGAGCAAGATGGATAAATCCTGCATGACTCACATAACTCTGATCCATGTGCCTGATCTGGACACCTTTTTTCAGAGCTCCCTGTGCATTATATTCGTCATAATACATATCATCAGCTGGTGAGCCTTCAAATACGACCGCAAAATCAGGTTTAACCACTTGGGTCGTGACCTGTGCGCCTCTTGTTCCGACCTCTTCCTGGGCTGCCAGTGCGCCTACAACATCATAATCCAACTTATATTCACTTAGTTTTTTCAATGTCTCGACAACAGCCAGGCATCCTATTCTATTATCAAATCCCTTTCCTGACATTACCCCATTCTTTTCATTAAAACTGAAGCGCACATCAGGCACCACAGGATCTCCTGTTTCGATGCCGAAAATCTCAATCACTTCTTCTCTGCTGGTGCATCCTACATCAATACGCAGCTCTTCCATATGGATTTTAGTGTTTTCTTTTTCTTCTGGTGTCATGAAATGAGGAGGCTTCGAAACAACAATTCCTTTGATATATTCATTCTTTCTGTTTTTGATGATCATACTGTGAGCTGGAATATTGTTCGTAATCCATCCACCCAGCGGAACAATGCTCAAAAGGCCCTTCTGATCAATTGACTGGACCATGAATCCCACCTCATCAAGATGGGCATCAAGCATGATCATTGGCCTGTCTCCCGTATTTCCCTTCAAGCCGATATATAGATTGTTCATGGAATCCATGGACAGCTGAAATTCATCTGTATATTTCTGAACGACTTTCACCACATCCTCCTCGAATCCCCCCGGACCGAAAGCATTGGACAAGTGTTCCATCACTTTAATATCTGCCATTTCAATATTCCCCTTTCTCATTAAGTAGTAAAGTACATTATCATCATGGTTTCATATCATACATTTTTTCATAGAATTCCTCTGTTTTCTGCTCTTCACCAAGATTGAAGATCACAATTCTTCCTTCATGCTCAAAATAGATATAAGGTGGTACATCAGCATCCATAAAAAGCTTTACTGCGCCGAGTTCCTCCATTCTGAAGTTACCTCTGAGCTTGGATCCTATAGCAGAACCATTTGTTCGAATTGTGATTTCTGGAAGATCCTCCATTAAAGTGAGTTCTTCAATAGAAGACCAGGTGTAAGAGGATCCATACATCCCTTCAATTTTAATCCCTTCCTCATTTAAAACCACACTGGTGTCTCTGGAGGATGTGAACATCATGGCGCCGACAAATAGAAATGTCCCACCCAGGATGATGATGACAAGAAGAATCTGGGTTTTACTGCTTTTCTTCATCTGTCCATTCTCATCATACATATTGTGGTCATACTTCTGTATCTTCCAGAGAAGGATGATTGTGGTAATCATCATAAAAGCAATCGGAACGACCATTCCTATTTTGACTCCAGCATATTCAAGTATCCCAGCAAGAAACGAAACAGCTGCATTGCTGTATCCATAGTAACCGATGAGTTTTGCTGTAGAAACGATATCCACATTTTCTTTTTTCTCACTGGAATAGGTATTGTAGCCTGAGATAAGAAAATAGAGTTTTGCTTTATGAACTAGAAGTCCTAATATAAGCATTGTACCGCCGAATATGAGATAAAACATTGTACGCATCTCCTTCAAAATAAGTTCCATATCATTTATCATCTTTATAGTCTTATCATACACTATCTATTTACGCTTAACCACAGTTGAGCTTGAAAAAACGGAGTAGAGATTCTGCTGATTCTCTACTCCGTTTTTTAATATTCAATTCTTTCTACCCTGCAAGACTAAGGCAATAGTGCTGATATGACAAAGAAGATAATCGATAACACGATGGATACCACGCCTATCTTCCAGTACAGTGAATTCTTCTCTTTGCTGTTTTTCGGCATTTTGTCCCCTCCCTGATTCAGTATAGACAATTAACTAGATCAGCTGATTCCATTCTGCTTCGTTAAACCCTACCAGAATCAGATCATCCTTGATCAGGACAGGTCTTTTTACCAGCATAGGATTTTCTGAAAGCAGTTTCAGGATCTCGTCATCTTTATAACTCTTTACCTTTTCCTTCATCTCCAGTTCTCGGTACACTGTACCACTGGTGTTCAGCAATCTCTTAATACCAAGTTTGCTTTTCTTATGTATTTCCTTCAGCTCTTCAAAACTGAGCTGATCCTCCGTGATTTCACGATAGTCAAATTCCAGATTATGAGCCATAAGAAACTTCTTCGCTTTCATACAGGTCCCACACTTTCTGTAACATACAATCTGCATTATATTCCTCCATTCACTTTTATGGTGCTTCCCTTACCGGGGATAGATATCACTTCAATTTTCCCAGGTATTCGATCTTTGAGCTCTGTCACATGAGAGATGATGCCTACGATTCTACCAGATACATTCAGTTCCATAAGACTTTCTAAAGCATTATCAAGAGAATCCTGGTCCAGTGATCCGAATCCTTCATCGATGAATATCGTTTCCAGATTCACACTGCCCTTATGACTCTCAATGAAGTCTGACAAGCCTAGTGCCAGGGATAAAGAAGCCTTAAAGCTCTCTCCACCGGATAAGGACTGCACATCTCTTTCTCTTCCAGTATACTCATCAAACACATCGAGGCCAAGTCCGATTTTCTCTCTTCTGTTCTCAGTCTCATTTCTTCTCTTTAGCTTATATCTTCCTTCAGACATCTTCCTGAGCCTTTCATTGGCTCTTATAAGTATTCCTTCGAAATAATAGGATTGGACGAAGGTTTCAAATCCCATACCTAAATTTGCAGTATCATAAAGATCCTGAAAGACTGTGAGCCTTTTCTGATTTTCAAGATAACTTTCATAGATCTCTCCGAGTCTTGTATGAGATCGTTTCAGATTATAGACAAGAATTCCCTTTTCTTTATGATCCTGATTTTTCACTGTTAATCCCTCTTGAGATACTTGAAGCTTCAATTTCAAGGGTTCTACATCTCTGTAGCTGAGTTTTTCACCATATTCTCGAAGATTTTCATGAACACCTTTTGCAGCATTATATCCTTTAAAGAATAAAGTGATTTCTTCTTCAATTGAATCCGTATCAGGCACTTTATGCTTGTTGAGCTCATAGACTTCTCTTGCCACATCCGCCTTTTGAAGACTTGTCAAGAAATGATCCTTCAAGGTTTCCGCTGCTTCAGAAGATGTCCTGAGGGTCTGATTCAACGCGCTTACCTGACCGGTAAGATTCTGATCCTGATTAGCGCATTCTTCATAATCCTTCTTGGCATCTTCTAGTCTTTTCACGATATCCTGAATCACCCTCTCAAGTTCTTTGATCTGATGGATAAGGCCAAGTGATTCTTTCGGAACCCCTTCCGTCATAAGTGAACGTATTTCTCCCTGCAGATCATGAAGCTGAGCGTTATTCTCATCATAGACTTTCATCAGTTCATCCATTGCCACCAGCTCTTTTCTGCAAAGATCAGCCCGTACATGAATCCCTTCGAGTCTTGTCGTACATTTATTGACCATAGACATATTTTCTGCAAGTTTGTTTTCAAGTCTGCGATATTTTTCTTTCTCATCGCTTCCGATGATTCTCAGATCATCCACTTTAAAAATATTGATTTCACTCTCATCACCGAGAATCATGATTTCTTCAGCCAGATCTTCATAATGCCTTATACCATTTCTGATATCAGATTTTTTCTCCTGTAATGATTTTGAAAGTGCCTTCAATTTCTCTTCCAGCGTTGTGAGCAGATCTTCGTCGAAGCTCTTTGTGCCTTTTACTGCAGAAGGATGTTCATAGGATCCGCAGACTGGACAAGGCTCATTTTCATGAAGCTCAGACCTAAGTATATGCGCGTAGGTCTGATTTCGTTTTGTCAGCTCATGTTCATAAGCATTAGTCGCCACTTCAATATTTCGAGTTATGTTCTCTTCTTCTTTTCTGAAAAGCTTTATATTCGATTCAAGTTCATCTCTTTTCTGGGCCTTGTTATATAAAGTCACAAGTGCTTTCAATCTCGAATTAGATTCCTGCAGCTTCAGCTTTATTTCCATCTGACTCACTTTTACATCCTGAAGCTCTCTTGATGCCGCATTTTCATCCTCTATATGCTTTTTCAGTTCAACTTCTTTTTTTCTGAGATAGGTGATCTTCTTTTCAATCTCCTGACCATTGATTTTCAGCTGCCCTGCCAAGGCGTTTGCTTCACCAAGTCTTTTGGATTTCTCAAGAAGATTCTGAAGTCTGTTTCTTTCCGTCTTCTTATCATCCAATTGATTTGCTTCATCAGTCACCGCATTCAAAGTTCTCCTGCATCTGTCCATATATCCGGAAACCTTTTTCCGATCTTCAGAAAGTATCTGTAGATCAGTCTGAAGCTTTCTGATTTCGGTCTCCTTATCCATCAGCTGTTTTTCAGTATGTGTTATGGATGAAATTTTTCTCAACAGTTTCAGCTCTTTATCCTTGTCTTCATATACTCTTTTAAGATTTTTGAATTTAGTGTATTCATCAGAAGCTTTCTGAAAAACAGCCACATCCTGATTGTTTTTTTCTGTTTCAGATATCACTTTTTCTATCTGTCTTTCTTTCTTCACAAGCTCTGCAATTTCGGTTTCAAGATGCTTTATCTCATCCTCTGCTGTCTCAAGACTTTCAAGAAGAGCATCCGGTCCCATTTCGATGTCCTTGCCTTCCATTCCCGCTTCTCTGATTATTTCATTGAACCGTAAGACAAGCTCCTTATCGTAAGCTCTGGATTCATCGAATTTTTCCTTGATTCTTAATTGCAGCTGCTCATATTGTTCTGTAGAAAACAGCTTCTTCAGAATGTCCGATTTATCTTTCGTCCCTGCGGTGAGAAACTCTCTGAACTCTCCCTGAGGTATCATGACAATCTTTTTGAACTGGTCCAGGTTCAACCCGATGATCTGCTCAATCTCCTGATTGACTTCTTTGATTTTAACCAGCATTTTTTCAGGATCACGTTCACTGTAAAAATATGCCTTATTCACGCCTTTCGGTGTCTCAACGCGTCTAACATGATATAAATCCCCTCTTACTTCAAAGGATAAGGACACTTCCATATCGTCTTTCTCATCCGCAAGCTGACTTCTGAAGCACTTCGCTTTCGTTCGAGTTGATCCACTGCCTTCCCCATATAGCGCATAGCAGATTGCATCGAAGATCGATGTTTTACCTGCTCCCGTGGGACCTGTGACAAGAAAAATCTTATCTTCATATAATGGCCTGAAATCAACATCAGTACTATCTTTGAAGCCTAGAAAAGACTTCATCTTTAAATCTAACGGCTTCATATTACAGATCCTCCTTCAAGTTCTTCCACAAGTTCCTTAATGATATCAAGATTCTTCTCTTCAATTTCCCTGTCATTTTTCAGTTTATAGAAATCCTTGAAAAGCTTTGTCATATCATTCTTCTGAATGATGCTGTAGTCCGAGTATTCATTCAGAATCTCTTTCTGGTCCCGTTCTCTCTGCAGTTCCAGTATATTGGGGAATTTTGTACGCAGTCTCATCATCGGTTCAAGAATCTCTTCTTTGTCTTTTAAAATGACTCTGATGTAATCTTCATTGTTTCCTTTGTAGTCCATATTCATGATTTCATTGAAGGATCCTTCAATGGTCACCACATCTTTAACCGGTTTCAGCGGCACTTCTTTGAGCGTCACATTTCCCTCTTCATCCAGTTCAATGATGCTGACGCTTTTTTCATGTTTTTCCTCAGAAAAAGAGTACTTCATCGGGGACCCTGCATATCTTATCTTTCCCTCCACTACCCATTGTGGCTTATGAAGATGTCCTAATGCCACGTAATTAAAGGGCTCGAAGACTGTGGTTCTGATGAAATCATGCCCACCGACAGAAATAATTCTTTCGGATTCACTTTCTGCCACTTCGTCTCTTGCAGATCCTGCTACAAATCCATGATAGACAAGCACTTTTCGATTATGATTCATTCGGACGCTCTCTTTAAAAATACGCTCATAAATTAAAGTATCATCTCTGAAACTCTCAAGCTCATAAATGGTCTTTAAGTTTGCAGTGTCTCTGTAAGGAAAAAGATAAAATTCCACGGGACCGAACTCGTCTTTTAACGTAATACATCGAAGTGGTCTTTTCACATTGTTTTCCACCGTAAGTCCCCGATCTTCTAAAAGAGAGTTCAAGAATCCTACCCTTTCGTGTGAATCATGGTTTCCTGTGATGAGGATATTTTTCTTTCCTAGTTTCACAAGTTCAGTGAGAAACTCATCGTTGACTTTCACCGCATCTTCTCTTGGGATCGACCTGTCATAGAGGTCGCCTGCAATAACCACCACTTCCGGTGCTTCTTCCTTGATTATATTAATGATGCGCTTGAGCATCTTCTTCTGTTCCTCTAGAAGGGACATGCCATTAAAGTATCTTCCAATGTGTAAATCCGCTACATGTAGTATTTTCATACGCTAAGTGCTCCTTTCATATCTTATCTTAAAGTTTAGCTGAAATATTTTGACAATACAACGCAAAGACCCTAAAATGTAGTAAAATATCCTTAGGGGGTGTGTGTTATGCCAAAGAGAATCCGTATGAGTCTCAGGTTAAATGATGAGAATAATGAGTTCCCTGAAAAACTTGTTCCAGCACAGAAACAGCATCTTTATGCCATGGCTGAAGCAATACTTGATGCTTATCAGGATACCATCGATTACGAGGGAGAAGACCTGGAACAGACAATAGACGAACTGAAACGTGTCTATAAAGGATCTTATGGTCCTCTTATGGATGAAGCTTCCTTTCTTCTCATGGATGAAAATGTCGTAAAAGCAGGCGTTCTTGTCTGTCTTTATCGAGATGAACCAACCATAACCTATACATTCACAAGGAAGAAACACCAGCGACTTGGCTATGCCACACTACTGATCTGTAAATCAGCTTACGAACTCTATAAAAATGGTTATCACTCACTTTATCTGTATGTCACAGTGGAAAACACTGGAGCGCTGAGATTATATGAATCCTTGGGATTTGTAGAAGTGCCCCTGACCACCGTGACAGAAATCAACATTGATTAAAAAATAAAAATAAGAATAAGACATGAGCCTGATTCTATGATGTTAGAATCAGGCTCATGTCTTTAACTGTTTTGGATTGTAAAGTATCTGTTCTTTCCTTCAATGAACTGAAGAGATAATCTATGCATAGCCCTTGTCATTGCAACATATAAGAGCTTTGCATCCAATGCGTTTATACTGAATTCATCATGTGAATTCACCACAATCACCGCATCAAATTCCAGCCCCTTGGCGAGATGCGCAGGCATCACCACAATCCTTTCATCATAATGCGCGATTTTCTCCTCTACAAGTCCGACAGAATACCGATCGGATTTTGAAAGCGCTCTATGGATCGCTTTTGCCTCTTTTCCTGACTTTGTCACAACCGCAATGGTTGTATAGCCCTCTTTTATCCAGCGCTCTATACAGACAAGAATCCCCTCTATGAGGCTTTCTTTGTCGAGATGTTCAATGATCTCTGGCTCTATTCCGTGCCTGACCACAGGATTTGCCAATGCCAGATCCTTTATCGGTGACATCAAGAGGACCTTATTTGCTGCATTCATGATTTCAATGGTCGTACGATAACTCTGGCGTAGTGTCAGATAATTCACTTCTTCCTTGAAAATCGACTTCTGAAGAAAGGACCAGTCTTTCACTGAACGGTACATATGAATCCCCTGAGACAGATCTCCAAGAATCGTAAATCGGTCAGTATTTAGTATTTCTCTTAATACGTAAAACTGAAAATCACTGAAATCCTGTGCTTCATCAATCACAGCATATTTTACTCTGGCTGATTTACTGATACCATAAAGCCTGTTATGAAGATAAGCGAGAGGTGCCAGGTCTTCCAGCTCCAGTTCCTTTGTACTGATTCTCCTTATACGGTCCTCTGTAATAAACTCAATAACATCGTCATCATCGGAATATCTTTTTAAAAGCGCTTCATCTGTCATGAGTGTATTATAAAAATATAAGGCATCTTTTCTATCAATCAATTTAATGTAGTCCTTCACAGCCGTTTTTCCGCTCTTCAGAAGTTCCTTTATTTTTTTGTCTCGTTCCGTAGCTGCACTTTTCAGTTTCTCTCTTGTCGACTCTTTATCCAAATCCGACTTTCTTACTCTATCCATTCTACGGTCATAGACGCGCATGGTTTTAGCCGTCATTTCATCCACCGCTTCCTTCACGTATCGATCCAGGTAGCTACTGAGCTGATCGATTCTTCTATAGAAGGGTAAATAAGAGTAACTGTTAAGAAACATATCATCCAGATATTCTTTCGTGAAGATCACTTCTCCATTCACTTCAAAATCAGTTAGCGGGATGAAATTCTCTTCTATAGCATCTGTATAATCTTCTATGATGTTTTTCATCAGCATACTGTTTTTAAAGGCAGATGCTCTGATGGTCAATTCCTTTCCATACTCATCACCGGTGCTGTCTTCAATAAGGAGCCTCAGTTTACTGTTCTGATCGGATAATTTGTATTTTTCTCCTATAATATCAAGCATGAAATCTGTAAATGTAGTCTGCCTCACATCTTCAGCACCAAGCTCTGGTAATACACTGGAAATATAGTCCAGAAAGAGATTATTAGGTGCAATGATGATAAAATCCTCAGGCTTGAAAGAATCAGAATAGGTATAAATAAGATAAGCGATTCTGTGTAGTGCAATGGTTGTTTTCCCACTACCGGCCACTCCTTGTACAATAAGAGGCTTATGGATGTCTGCTCTTATAATGTCA
Organism: uncultured Proteiniclasticum sp.; assembly: GCA_964643785.1. Lineage (GTDB taxonomy): Bacteria > Bacillota > Clostridia > Clostridiales > Clostridiaceae > Proteiniclasticum. Next base: position 779 of record CAZXUT010000016.1, on the reverse strand, counting down.
TTTTGTTCAGATTGAATTGTAGAGACAATGTCCTTCAATTTATCGCTCGCATGATTTTCCAGCGCGGCTTGAAGAAATGTATCTGACATGGAGATGTCCACATCCACAAAATGCTTCAGCTCCCCCTCTTCTATCGTAAACTGTCTTTTCCTGAACAGGTCAATTTCATATTCCTCTCCATAGGATCTGTATGTGGCTTTCCCCAGCCTTCCGTCATAATAGACACTTGCAATAGGTGCTCTCCAGTCTACTACAAGCGGTGTATCCATGGATTCATCGAAAAGTGAAATCTTTCCGATATATATTTTCTCTTCTTTATCTTTATCAGATTGCATTATATCCATACGGGCGAAATAGGGATGATTCTCAGATTTTTTCAGCATTGGAAAGTTCTGCTCCAGACTATCCAGAAGCTTTGTGTTGAGTAGAATTGTGGCATAACTCAGACTGTTGTCCATATCATCCAGCTCTGTAAAGGCTTCACGCATATCATGCCTGTACTTCAACCTTTTTTCTACTACTAATGAAATGATTGTGCGTATATATTCTTTTGTTTCTTCTAGTCTACTGACTTCAATTTCATAATCTTCATGTTCTTTGATCGACATTTCTTTCACCTAATTCTACTTTCAGTTTTCAATTTTCAGTTTTAAATTATATTTTATTTTCCAGAAATTAGTATACCACAAGAACTATGCCTCATACATATCGCCTTTTATTCAAACAAAGGATTTGAAATCGATAAAAAATTGCAGCATCAGTATAAAATTCTATACGTT
>CAZXUT010000015.1:0-51487 GCA_964643785.1 uncultured Proteiniclasticum sp. | reverse complement strand
TTACGGACAATCAACTCCGTCTTATTTTAGTCATTTTAATCTAGCAAAAACACTTTATCCAGTTTAAGATTGTTGCATAGTGTGATTTATATTTCCTACCTGTGCTTTCTATGTAGTTATCTAGTTTTTCTATAAAATCATTACTTACTTTATCTCCGTACTGATCTATAAGTTTTTTATGTTCAATCTCTGAAAGCTTCACGTTGGAAAATTCCCCAAAAATCTCTTTATTATCTTTCTTTTCATTCTTATATTCTTCTATAGTTGTTAGTAGCTTGTTAGTAGCTTGTTGGTAGCTTGTTGACTGGCTTGTTAGTTCTTCTTCATTTGCCTGATAGGACTCCCAATTCACAATGGTTATAAGTCTATTTCTGTTTGTTGATTTGTTTGTTAGAAATCCATAAGTTTCAAACTTTTTTATAGAAGTCCTGATATTCTGAATTGAAATACCTCTGCCCGCTTCTTTCTGTATTGATTCCAAACTAGTTATCACTTGACCAGGCTTCACTTTATATTTTCTACCTTCCCATTCCCATTCATTTTCTCTAAAATTAACCATAGCTAGGATAGTCCTGAGTATCACCTTTTGTTCAGCTGTTGATGTAGTCCATATTGCTTTATCAAATAATTCTCTATGGAACTTAAACCAACCCTTACTGACCATATTCACCACCACCACGATTATTATTTGTCATGTTCTTCACCTCTTTTTCTGTGAAGATCTCCTGCATTACTTCACCATTTGTTCCAGGTGCTTCTCAAACGCTTCAAGCTCTTTATTATCAAGGGATAACATTTCATAAGCTATTTCAATGACTTTGTCCGATACCTGAACCGTACGTTCTAGCATGTCCGGAAATTTATCTGCTAGGATTCTTCTTTTTTCTTCAATATTTTTCATCATTGTTATAATCATTCCTTTCGCATCGCTCAAGGCACAAAACGACATTAAAATGTTGCCTTGGCTTTTATTTTAGTTCTATAATTCAATCACAGAAGTGATGACATACTACAAATCACGGGGAGGTGAGTGGTTACTTTTGATAACAAAAGAGCCCGAATTGTTATATGTGTAGATTATCTTTGCAAGTACAAATAAGTGTGCTAAGGAGCACGGAACCTTATCTTTGTTAAGCAATTCTCGTTTAAGACTAGATAATCAGTCACTGTCTCCCTTCTGTAGATTTCGAGCTTACGCTCAGAAAGGAGAACCTTATGGCTCTGAAAATTGTGTACCCTATCTGTTGTGGTATGGATGTCCACAAAACCTTCGTTATCGCCTGTATTGCAGAGACTGATAAAAAAGGGATCACCACCTATAAAAGCCATCGCTTTTCAACCTATACATCCGGATTGAAATCGCTGTTACAATGGCTTCTTGATCATGAATGTACTGATGTGTGCATGGAATCCACAGGTAAATACTGGATTCCTGTCTTTAACATTCTTGAGGAAAAATGCAAGGTGGTTCTTGCTCACCCCAAATACGTGAAAGCAATACGCGGTAAAAAAACAGACAAGAAAGATGCTAAATGGATTGCTGACCTGTTTAAGCATGATCTGGTTTCCGGCAGTTTTATGCCCCCTGCTGACATCCGTCAGCTGCGAGATCTTGTCCGCTATCACAGCAAACTCACCAATATGGTCTCCAGCGAAAAAAACCGCTTCCAGAACAGCCTCACAGTCTCAAATATACAGTTGGCCAATGTCCTCACAGACACATTGGGGATAAGTTCGATGAAGATCATCAATACGATTCTGGCAAATCCGGACGGGCCAGTTGAACTCGAATCGCTCATTCATGGCTCTCTCAAAAAGAAACTGCCTGAGCTGTCGCTTGCAGTAGATGGAATTTTTTCTCCAGAACAAGCAGGTAAAATTCGAGTCATCATGAATCATCTGGACAACTTAAAAACCCGAAAAGATGAGTTGGAATTACTGATCTACCAAATCGCAGTTCCCTACAGCGCTCAAATAGATCTCATTCTAACGACCCCAGGTATCAGAAGCACCTTATCCGCAATCAAGATCATCTCGGAAATCGGTGTGAACATGGAGGTCTTCCCTTCCGCTAAGCACTTGTGCTCCTGGGCAGGTCTTACCCCGACCAATAATGAAAGTGCGGGAAAGAAAAAATCTGTTCGGGTTTCCAAAGCCGGGTGTTATATCAAGCCACTTCTTGTACAATGTGCTACCGCTGTCGTGAAAAGCGAAAAACACCCCGAGATTCGCAACCGCTATCTTCGACTCAAGAAACGACGCGGTCACAAGAAAGCAATTATTGCCATCGCAAGAATGCTTCTAACCGCATTGTACAATATGCTGAAAAACAATGAAGTCTATAATGCGGAATTATACAAGAAGTCTGATATTCTCCCCATAGATCGTGAGATCTCAATTGAGCAAGCCATATTAATTGCAAAACAGCAGGGTTATAGAATCAAGTCAGCATCTTAATCCGCCTATAATAGCGATCTCTACGCCATCACCAAGATGGTGTAATTGTCATGCACTGAATCAAGCGGTTTGTTAACTTATACATTTTCAACCTTCCTCCTCAAGAATATAATTTTTACTTACATTTCACTATTCAAAAAACTATTAGCAGAATTTAGAATATTTTTCAGTAATTCAAGCTGCACTCTCAGTGCTTTGTTTTCAAGTTCTAACTCTCTACTAGTTTCAAGATGGGCCATTGTTGATGATTTCTTATCCACCATGAGAAGCTTCTGGATTTCACTTGAAGGGATCTTGTAATTTCTTCCTACTAACTGAGCTTGCAGCTTACCTTGTCTTATCATCCTGGTAACTGATTGCTGAGGGATTCCTGCAATTTCTGCATAATCTGATACGTTATAGAGGTTTTTTTCTTCAATATTAAGCATTTTCAAATACCTGCCTTTCTTCAAGCTTTTTAATCCTGGCTCTTTCTTCTCTTATTCCTTGAGTTTTTCCGAATGAATAAAGAATATTTGCGACTACAATATTTTCTCTGTACCCTTCTTCGTTGACCGCTAGATCATATACGGTTTTAAAATCCTCTCTTTCTTTTTTGTCTGTGATTATTATTTTCAGATTGTTATATATCTCTTTTATATTTTTCATTTTGCTTTACTCCTTTTGATTCCTCGTTTTACTTCATCTGAAAGACGAATTGTAGCAAGTCCGAAATATTTTATTAGTGGATTCATGCTGTCAACAAATGCTTTTAACTGTTCATAATATGGATTTTCTGAGTATTTTTTATAATCATGCTTCATTTGTTCTTCAATGAACTCATCAAGTGCTATTTCATAAAAAACTTCTAATCCTTCCAATGCTGGAAACATAACTATTTCTCCTTTCCTATAGATACCGGTAAGCAAAAACCAATGCTGTTCCGAATATGATTAACCCACCAGCGACATATAATAAATCTGTAATCTTGCATAACATCAACTCATATCTATTTAGCTTCATTGTTTTCGCTCCTTTCTCTCTCTGTGGATTGCCCATAACAAAATAAACTCCTTTCATGTAGTACCGTTAACAACTCTCATTACGATGCTGGTTATTTAGTTTTCATTATTAAAGAATAAATACTGTACAGATAAATTTAGAGTTTTTGCTAATTTCTCCATAACTTCTCTGGATGGATTACTAGCTTTTCCAGATTCTAGCTGTCTTAGATACTGAGAACTTATACCAACCTCTTGAGCTACTTCGTGTTGCTTTCTGTCAGCGCTTACCCTAGCAATTTTGATTTTTAAACCTGTATTCATTGTTTCACCCCCCCCCTTGTCTATTTGATTCATTATCGAATCACTCGCTTCTGACATCATTATAAGTTTCATTAATGAATCTGTCAACACTTATTATGAAATATTGTTGCGTTTATGAATCGGATATGGTTAAATATACTTAGAGGTGATATTATGTCTGAATCAATAAAGCGTTATTTTCAAATTGGAGATAAATTAAAGAAAATAAGACTAGAGTTAGAAATGAATCAAACAGAGTTCTCAAAAAAACTAAACTTACCTAGATCGACATACTCGAATTATGAAAATAATAATAGAGTTCCCGATGAAAAAACCCTTGTTAAAATTTCAGAAATTCTCGAAATACCAATAACTGATTTATTGGGAACATCTGAGGATTTTAAAAATGACTTCAATACTTCTGAGCTTGGTGATTATGTGCAAGATTTTATTATGATGTGGAGAAATAAGCTTAATGAAGTGTTTGAAGATAAATATTTCACAAATACCGATATAGTCAGAAATTTACTAATTGATGTCATTGCAAAATATGATGCCAGATCAGAACTGAATATGAACCCCGAGCAGAATATATCTACTCTTTTTATGGTTCTGAATGATAAGCCGGTAGATCAGCATTTTCTATATGAACATCTGAAAAAAAATTACGTTAAGGATCTAAAAGAAGAAAGTAAACAAAGACTTATTCCTTACATTCATGAAGCTAATAAAGTAGTGTCTCAAGACATTGAGCTTACAGATTATTTAAAAGAAGCCGTCCTGGAATACTATGAAGATTGGTTTATAGAAAAAATACCAGCACAATTTAAAAAGTATTTTCAAGCTAAAATAGATCAGCATGAGAAATACAAGGAAATGGACGAGCTAAACAAAAAATATTTGAAACAAGGTGGATCAGAAACGGATGATTTTGCTGGATATTATGAGGATGTACAAGATCATATAAACAAACCAACAAAATAAACTATTCAATTGTTAAACTACAGTGAAGCAGGTGAAATTATGGCTAGTTATCAAGAAACTCCATACGGAATCAAAGCCTATGTATACAAAGGAAGAGACAAGGACGGCAAAAACATAAGAGATTCAAAGACATTTAAAACGAAAAAAGAAGCTGAACGCTGGGCGGCTGAACAACTTCTTTCAAATAATACTATGATAAGCTTTGAAGATTCCAGGATGAAGCTCAAAGACTTCATGCTTAAATGGTATAAAGATGTAGGGTCAAAGAAGGGTATTAACACCGCTTACAATTCTAAATCGAGGATGAAGCATCACATTATACCGGATCTTGGTAATATTCCACTCAATAAGCTTTCACCTTTACTAATTCAAGACTTCTATAATAATCTTAGTGATAAAGATCTTGCAGCATCCAGCAAGAAAAAAATCATGGAGACTTTAAGTAATGCCCTGAGATATGCTTTAAAACTTAAACTAATTCCATACTTACCTACCGATATTGAAAAAGAATCGGTTATAAGAGAAAAAATAACCTATTGGACTATTGAAGAATTTTCCTTGTTCCTGGACTATGTAAAAAATACCTGGTTATATATCCCTGTTTATATTATGGGTATGACCGGAATAAGACCTGCTGAATTAATGGGTTTACAATGGAAGAAAATTGACCTTGAAAATAGAATTATGGAAGTAACCGCTCAAATAATACAAGATAAAGAATCAAAGGAACTTGTATTGACTGATATACTTAAAACAGATTCATCATATAGAACTATAACAATCCCTAAGCACCTTGTAGAAGCTCTTGTAAAGCATAAAGCTATTACCTCATTCAATAGGCCTAATAACTTTGTAGTAACCACTAGAGAAGGCTCTGAGAGTTCTCCCAGCACCTTTAGAACTATGTTTAATAAATACCTGCTTAAACTGAGAAAAGAACAAAAAATAAACCTCATCAAAGAAGGTTATTCTCCTGATGAAGTTGAAGAAGTGATTATAAAGAAAATTCCTTTATATAATTTAAGGCATACTCATGCTACAATTCTATTTAATAACAATGAAAATATAAAAGTGATCTCTGAGAGACTTGGTCATAGATCCATAAAAACAACAATGGATACTTACGCACAAGTAATGCCTAAAAGCAAATCAAAGACAGCGGATCTCCTGGATGAACTTATGAATAAAACTTGAATTGTGTCTGACTAAGTGATTTACGGTGAACATTACGGTGAACAAATTTTTTAAAATCAGCATATTTGAGAGTATTCTATAGGATACAGTAAAACCCTGAGAGCATTGATATAAAATGATTTGATATTGATTTGTTAATCTATCTAAATATGTGTAAATCTATATAATTATTCCCGCTGAGGGTACCATTAATATATTGAAAACCTTTGAAACCGAATGGTTTTGAAGGTTTTTATTTTTATAAATGGAACAAAAGGAGAACAAAACTCTTTTATAATGTATCTAAGCATCACGTTTGAGGTGCTTTTTTTATTGTAAATAATAATTGTATATAATAGTATTTATTTAACATAATCTAATAACGAATAAATATAAAAAGGAGTAATTAAATATTGTTTCCAGTAACGCAAAGAATTAAATATATTAAACAACCTCCCGGGGGATACATAAAGCTTGAAGAGTTTACAGCAATTAATCAAAGTGATAGTACTGATTTAAAGGAAACAGAGAACATTCATGCAAGCCTACAATTCTATCTAATAATAATGAGAATATCAAATTGATTTCTGAGCGACAGGGCTATAGATCAATAAAAACAACTATGGATACATATGCTCAAGTAATGCCATGAGCAAATCAACGACTGCGGATCTGATGGATGATCTGATGGGAAAGGTGAGAAAAGATGGAGAATAGAAAATTATCCGTTATTGAACAAGTTAATCATATGAAGTCCAAGGGTATAAAGTTTAATATTCTTGATGAGAAATACTCCAGACAATTTCTATCCGATAATAATTATTACTTTAAACTTAAAGCTTACGCTAAAAACTATGAAAAAAACTCAGATGGGAAATACATCAATCTAGAATTCGCATATTTAAAAGATTTATCTACTATCGATATGCACTTAAGAAGATTTATTATAAGGATTGCTCTTGATATTGAGCATACTCTTAAAACTAAGGTATTACGAGATTGTGTTAATAACCAGCGTGAAGATGGCTATTCTATCATTACTGAATTCTTGAGAGTTTACCCTGAAGTGCGTTCTCGAATAAGTCAAAAAAGCAATAAATCCTATACCAGTGATCTTTTTAATAAATTCGAAAATAACTTTGCTATATGGAATATCGTGGAAATACTAACTTTTGGTGATTTTATTATGCTATATAAATTTTACTATAATTGCTATCCTTCAAATCACTCATATTCAGATTTACTCTTTCCAGTAAAATCACTGAGGAATGCAGCAGCACATAGTAATTGTTTGATTAACACATTAAGAACTCCTTATCACGTTGATTTCAATCTGAACTACCGCTTAAACAGTCTTGTTAAGTCAATCCCTGATATAACGCATTTAAAACCAAAAACAAAATTGAAAAATACTGTAATCCACGATTTTATCGCTACTTTATATTTATTTGATACCGTTTCCTTCTCGGATAAAATAAAGCAACATACATACGAAGATCTTAAAGACTTGCTTTCTAGTAGAGTAATCCAAAACAAAGTTTATTACACCGATAACGAGGCTTTAAAAGACAATTATGAATTTATTGTAAAAATTGTTGATTTTCTTTCTAATAAACCATATAATTATGATGATGAAAAAAGAGGTTAAGAGCTTCTTTGCCTGGAGATATTTATATATCATCCAGGATTTTTTATTTTTATTCTATAATTATTTCCCATTGAGTGATTTACGGTGAATAAGTAAATATGTATAATTATTCCCACTGAGGGAACCCTATAGCATTTTCTATGGTTATCATGGATATAGAAAAACCTCTCAAAGTATTATATTAGAATACTTGAGGGGTTTTCTTATGTTCTCATATTTTGCTTGTTTTTAATTACAACTACCACAAAAATCTTACTTGAATATGCTGTCCAGCAACGAAGTGGATTTCATTCTGGAGTTTGATATGACTCGGGAAAAGCCTAGAAGCTTTTCTTCTCCTCCAGATGATATCTTTCTATGGTGGACTCGACGATTTTCGCCATGAATTGTGCCCGACTATAGCCTCTTTCCTTTGCCATGTAGCCCATATAGCCATAATGGGCGGTCTTCTCAACATTTTCATCCGGCATGTTGAGTCCTGCAAAAGTATTCACCTCCAGGAAATAAGGGACATTGTTCTTGTCGAGGATCATGTCCACCCTTCCGTAATCCCGGATATCGAGCACCTCGTAGACTCTGAGTGCCAGTTCCTTGATTCTCTCTTCAACGTCTCTTTGAAGGACCATGGGGCAGGTGATCATTTCCTGATCAATCATCTTATGTTCAAAGGTGTTGGTTCTGCTGAAACTGTAGCCGATCTCCAGGATGGGCAGCACTTCCGGATTTCTGTATCCAATGATCCCCACAGTAAGCTCCCTGCCTTCGATGTACTCTTCAATCAGTGCGGGCTGCCCAATTCCTTCGGTGATCTTCTCGACGACTTTTGGCAACGCTTCAGGTGACTCGATGATATTCGAATCATCGATTCCTGCACTTCCTCTGCCATTCAGTGGCTTGACAAAAAGAGGGTATCCGAAGGGGATATCAGGGATATCCACCATGTTTCTGGCAATGGCAAACTTTGGTGTCGGAACCCCGTAACAGGAGACAATATTTTTCCTGAAGACCTTGTCAGCACCGACGATATTGATATGGGAGCCAGTATAGGGTATATTGAACGTCTCCAGAAAGATGATTTCCTCGGCCGAAGAGACGTTGAAAACCAGGTTTACATTCTCCAGAAGAATCTGGTTGTAGGTCATCAATGGATCATAGGTCCACTCGATCAGAACTGCATCATACCCTGCATTCTTCAGACCCGTATAATGCAGATACGCCTCATTATATGAATCATCCTTTACCTCTTCTGATTCAATTTTTCTTTGAAATTCCACATTCCTGAATTTCCTCCAAAATACACCAATTTTCATGTCTAGTCTTCTCCTTTCCATCGCTTAAACAGGATACTGGCATCAGAATGTCCGGTTTGATGGCATTCACGTTCTTCTCGCTCAAAGACCTCGTTGTTTTTTTCAATTTCAAAGAAGATGATCGTACTGTCGAATGGAAACCTGCCTTTATAAGCATAAGCTTCATCACTGAAAGGTGAGCACCTTCTCCCCAGGTTCTCCCGGTCCTCAATCAGTGAGGATTCGTCCTTATACAGGTAAGTGTTTTTCTTAATCTTAAGCAGTCTTTTTGTGATGTGTTTTCCCATTCCAAGTTATTACATACGATCTTCCAGAAATTTCCGTTGACATCGGCTACGGTGACCATAGTCTTTAAATTGATGAGACACATCAACAATAATTATGATATATTTTATAGCATAAGAATAGCGGTGGTGTTTCCTCGGAACCCACTTAAGAGAGACTGTTGCGACGGTCTCTCTTTTAATCTCTAATAATTATATAATAACTCTTTTTAATAATTGAAACAAAGCAGATTTGAAAGATAATCAATTAAGTGAATTGTTTAAAGAGTTTTTTCGCCAGAGAGATACATTTATATCACTCTGGATTTTTTATTTTTTGTCAGGAGAAAGGGCTCCATTAACTCTGATATTGATAATTCCTAAACAATATCCTCTAAAAACAACGCATGGTTTATATAATAACTGTCAATGAATTTACAGAAAATTTATTCATCTCTCATCACAATTAAAGACAACTTACCATAGTTATAATTCTGAATATTGATAAAATATTTTACTTGCGCTATCAAAGTATTTCTCTTATTATCATGAAAAGTTGTAAATGATTTTAACTCGTTGATATTGATACAACTTTATCTCAATAAAGTCTGGCCAGACATTGAGACTAATATGGGGGGAATATATGGAAAGACTTTTAGAAATCAACGGCATTATCAATGAAATTGTTTGGGGTCCACCAATGCTCCTGCTTCTCGTAGGTACAGGTGTATACTTCAGCATCAGAACTAAGTTCATATCAATAACAAAGATCGGTTATGTTCTTAAAAATACGCTTCTCAAAATCTTCAAAAAAGATCAGAAGGGCGAAGGCGACATCACCGCTTTCCAGGCTGTATCTACAGCACTGGCTGCTACTGTTGGAACAGGGAATATTGCCGGTGTTGCTACCGCTATTTCTATTGGTGGACCTGGTGCAATTTTCTGGATGTGGGTTTCTGCTATATTTGGTATGACGACAAAGTTTGCTGAAGTTGTTTTATCCATTGAATTCAGAGAAAAGAATGCGAAAGGCGACTTTGTCGGCGGACCGATGTACTACATTGATAAGGGTCTTAAGAACAAGAAATGGCTTGCTTACTCATTTGCGGGTTTCGGAGCACTAGCTGCATTCGGTATCGGTAACATGGTTCAGTCTAATTCCGTTGCTGATGCATTAAACTATTCATTTGGTATGCCTAAGATTGCCACCGGTCTTATACTTGCTACACTTGCAGCATTCGTCATCCTAGGTGGAATCAAAAGAATTGGGGTAGTTACAGAAAGACTGGTCCCATTTATGGCAGCATTTTATATTCTCGGAGCACTATTTATCGTATTAAGTAATATCTCACAAGTTGGAGAAGCTTTCTCACTGATCTTCGCTTCAGCATTTTCACCAGCATCAGCTGTTGGTGGTTTTGCAGGATCAACCGTAGCCATGGCTATGAGACGTGGTATCTCAAGAGGAGTTTTCTCCAACGAAGCCGGTCTTGGATCAGCGCCTATCGCCCATGCAGCCGCTACTACTGACCACCCTGTAAGACAAGGTCTTTGGGGAATCTTCGAAGTATTCATGGACACTATTGTAATCTGTACTCTGACTGCTCTTTCAATCATGATGTCTGGTGTCTGGAACAGTGGAGCCACAGGTTCTGCTCTTACAACAGCCGCATTTGACAGTGCAATGCCCTTCGGCGGAGTCATCGTTTCCATAGGAATTCTGCTGTTTGCATTCTCAACAATATTAGGCTGGGCTTACTATGGTGAGAAGTGTATTGAATTCATTGCAGGTCCAAAATCCATATTCTTCTACAGACTCGTATACATCCCTCTAATCGCAGTCGGTGCAGTCGGTGGGTTGCATACTCTTTGGGATCTATCCGATACACTGAACGGCTTGATGGCTATACCTAATCTAATAGGTCTGCTTCTTCTTAGCCCAATTGTGATCAAGAGAACAAAGGAATTCTTCAATAATGAATACCTGGAAGAACAGGAAGAAGCAGTTTAGTTAATACTGCGTCACAGAATTGAATAAATAGGTTCTATAAATAGATAATGAGGGAATGATTAATCATTCCCTCATTATCTATTTGCAGCAGAAAGTTATTGAGTCTCACATCTAGTTTCGACATTTACGGGTCTGAGTCTCAACTATACTATTCTGTTTATGAGAAATACTGAACTCACCACGGTGTAATGTTATTTCCATTTATTCATCCACCGCAGATGTCCACCTCCATTCCTACTTCAATATCCCCGCCTGTAATGACCTTTGCAAATCTCACCTCCTGAACCAGTAAGCATTCTTCTCTGCTCTGGTCCAGTTCACAAAGCTCTGGAAAGCATTTTTTCCTGATTGGACTCAGTTCAAGTACCACCTCTCCAATTTTCAATCTCGTCTTTTGTGACAGCTCATCTAGGATGATATCTTTAATCACAATATTTTCATGAAACTTCGCGAAACACAATCCCTTGATTTCCTGTGATCCCATCCAGTCTTTCGCTTTCTGAGAGATCAAGGTGATCTGCCGATCTCCACCGATCCCATGATAGTCTCCAAGCATACCGCAATCCTTGATCAGCCTTGCCTGCTGGAGCCTTTGACCTGACATCCCTTTTTCACTATAGCAGATTAAACGTTCCACACTGCTCACAGGTATAACCCTCCAAATCCTCAAGTCGCCTTTTCCACTCATCGCTTTTCAGAATGGATATGAATGCCTGAACATGAGGTAATTCCAGATATTTTGCAGGAATGGCGAAATCATATTCCTCCACACCGATTTCCACAAAATCCAGTCCCATGGCTCTTGCTGCCGACAGAATCCCAAGCCCTGCATCTGCACTGTCACTTTTCACCAGTGCTGCAAGAGCCATATGTGTCGTCGCTTCCCGATCATATCCGTTGATTTCATCAGGACTCATCCCCAATGTCTTTAGCTTGTAGTCGAAGAGGATCCTGGTTCCCGCTCCTCTTTGCCTGTTCACGTAGCGATGTCCCTTCAGGTCCTTAATGGAATGAATGCCAAGTGGATTTCCCTTTTTCACCATCAGTCCCTGCACTCTGTGCACGCCTTTGATGATTGCCATAGGCTCTTTGAATAATCTTCTGACATAAGAAGCGTTGTACTCCCCGGAGACTTCATCCAGAAGATGGATGGGTGCCATATGGGCTTCCTTTCTCTTCAATGCCATCAGGCCTCCCATGCTTCCCACATGGGTGCTGGAGACAAACATATGTCTATAGTGATTAGGCATCATGTCCGCCATGACATCCAGAATCAGGTCATGACTGCCAATGAGCACCAGCGTATTATCAATCTCTTCCTTGTCCTTATAGAGTTCCACCTGCACGTTATCTCCCGCTTCAACGCCTTCTGAGTTCTGCTCGATCACGCAGAAACCATCCGCTCTTACCAGTGACATCGCCGCACCTGCCCCTCTTGCCAGCGGTGCCGCCACAATCTTGTCCTCCACTCGTCCGACCTTCACACGAACATACTCTTTGTGCTTCAGACTGGAGACCATTCTTTTGGAGATGACCGCTTCGATGGTGGTTCGAGAAGCCCCTGCCGTTTCATTAAGCAGTGCCAGAACAGGTTTCACGAAATTCTCAAATCCGATATAAGCTGATACAGGATACCCGGGCAGTCCAATGACGGGTTTTCCTTCTACGATGGCAAGGATGACAGGTTTTCCAGGCTTGATCGCAACTCCATGCACCAGGACCTGTCCTAATTCTCTCAGGATGTCCACAGTATAGTCATCTCGGCCCGCACTGGACCCTGCGTTGACGATGACCATATCATAAAGGTTCACCGCGTCCCTGATCTTTTCCTTGATTTTCTCGTAGTCATCTTCAATGGTGATGAAGCGATGCGCTATACCACCTTCAACGGTGACCATGTTCTCGAACATCCTCGAATTGGATTCGATGATGTCACCTTCCTCAGGAATCGCTGTGGGCTCAATAATTTCTGTCCCCGTCGGAAAGATTGCCACTTCCGCTCTTTTGACCACATCCAGTTCCACAATACCCGCTGATAGAAGCACCGCAATGTCGATGGGACGGATCTTATGAGCGCTTGGTAGAATCATTTCACCTGCCACGATGTCTTCCCCAATAGGCCTGATGTCCTGCCAGGGATTTACGGAATTAAGAATCCGCACCTTACCGCTTTCTGCCTCCATGAGGTCTTCTGCCATGATCACCGCATTGAATGGATGCCTGATGGGATCTCCGGTATCCACCACGACATAGTCCTCTCCTTCACTGAGCTCCACAGGATTCACTTCGGTGGCCCCGTAGGTCCGCTCCGCAATGACCGCAATCCCATCCATGGCAGAGGCATTAAAGAGTGGGGAGCAGTATTTTGCATAGACCGCTTCCTTCGTCACGCGATGAAGTGCATCGACGACATGGATCCGTTCATACCTGATGTTAAGGACTTTCTTTATTGCTTCCATGTAGATCTTTAATGCTTCATCTACCGGTGTTGTGCTTAAATACAGATTTCTTTTTCCCATTTTTCTCTCCTTAAAACAATTGAACCTTCACCACTTCTCCTGGCTTCAGCCCCTCTTTATTCACGTCTATCATTGTATATCCGTCCGCCCTTGTCAGTGTTGTGATGAGTCCGGACTTTCCGAATATAGGCCGCGCAATATATCCCTCTTCGCCTTCGATGAGCTCTACAAGCTGGCATGTGGCTTTTCCAGGCGCACTGGCCACATTGGTCTCCATGGTGGCAGGAATCTTCTTTCTCTTCTTCTTTCCAGTCAGTTCCTCCAGAATCCATACACAGAAAAGTTCAAAGACCATCATCGCCGCCACGGGATGCCCAGGTAATCCGATGAGGATGGTTCTGGATTCCGTGTCATATCCTCCTATGGTAGGCTTCCCAGGCTTCAGTGCAAGTCCATGGGTGAACACACCTGGAGTACCCAGCTCATCAATGACCTTGGCTGTCACGTCTTTAATCCCTTGAGAACTGCCACCAGATACGATGACCATGTCACTGAACTTCATGGCCTCTTGGACGCTTTCTTTCAGAAGCATCTCCTCGTCCTTTAGGACCATGGTACGGACCACTATGAACCCATGTTTTTCTGCTAGTGCTTCCAATGCATAGGTGTTGATGTCCCGGATCTGCCCTTCTCTTGGCAATTCATCCGCATCCACCAGCTCGTCTCCTGTAGAAATCACTGTCAGTCTCATTTTCTTGTATACACGAACTTCGCAGATCCCCGCAGAAGCAAGCGCCCCAATCTCCTGAGCCCTGACCACCACACCTCGGGAAAGAAGAATCGTATCTGCCAGCATGTCTTCACCGATGCCCACCATGTTTCTGCCCGGCGATACCGCATTATAAACAGCGATATGATCATCATCGAAGGATTCACAGTATTCGACCATGACCATGGCATCTGCACCCTCTGGGAGCATTCCCCCTGTAGGGACATAGGCGCACTGGCCACTGATGATGGACGATTTAGCCTCCTGGCCCATCTGCACTTCCTCCACAACTTCCAGAAAAGCAGGAAGGCTCTCCGTAGCTCCTTGGGTATCCTTCGCCCTGACCGCATAGCCATCCACGGAGGAACGCCTGAATTCGGGAACAGGATGTCTGGAAAAAACATCTTCTGATAGTACCCTTCCCATCGCCTTTGATATTTTTACACTTTCTGAATCCATAACCCAGTCCCCGATGGCTTTCATCATTTTCTCACGAGCACTTTCCAACGTATCTACAACCAATAATTTCAATCGCTTTCCCTCTTTTCTATTATTTGGGTTTCCATATAGCTTCGTATGATCTCATTTTGAGACTTCAGAAAAATATCATCTGCAGTCCCGCTATCCACCAGCTTTCCTTTTGAGAAGAAATGGACATAGTCGCACATCTTATAGATATGGGCAAGCTGATGACTGATCATGATCCAGGTCACAGGACTATTCATCTGCATGTCAAGAATCATCTTCTCAAACAGCTTTACACTGTCCATATCCATATTGGAAAAAGTCTCATCGATGATAATCAGTTTCGGATTGAAAATCAACGCTCTGATCAGAGATACCTTCTGTCTTTCTCCGCTGGACAGGCTCCTCGCATACTGATTTTTCTTCTCCAACAGACCACAAAGGTCCAGCATCTCATCAATCTTCTTCTCATCAATTCTGCTCTTTCTGATTTTAAGGGGATAGATGATATTATCATAAACCGACATGTGGAGAAGATAAGGCCTCTGAGAAGTCATCGTCATCTCCAGGGGTGTCAGGTTCATAAGATCGATCTTCCCTCCATCCGCTGGAAGAATACCCATGATCAGCTTAGCAAGTGTGGTCTTCCCGCAGCCGTTTCCACCGACAAATCCATGGATGAATCCTTCCTGAATGGAGAGATCCTCAATCTGAAGACAAAAGTCCCCTGTCTTCTTTACAAGATCAGTAATTTTCATCTGATATCTCCTCCTTCTGGAAGTAATCAGCCATCCACTGGAGAACAAAGGCCATAAGGAGCAGAATGAGACCCAGCGTCACACCTTCAGTGAAGATCCCTTGACTTTTCAAGAGGGAAATCGCCGTAGTCATGGTTCTTGTACTGCCTTTGATGTTCCCTCCGACAAGCATCACTGCACCCACTTCACTGATGGACCTGCCGAAGCCTGTTACGATGGCAAAATAGATCTCATGCTTCATCTCCTTGATCATCAGCAGGTTCGTCTGCCACTTGCTTGCACCCATGGTCCTGGCAAACTGCCTTATGGATGGTGCACTGCGTGCCGCATGAGAATAGACCATTCCGCATATGATGGGGGTGATGATCAGCGTCTGCGCGAGAATCATGCCCTGCACTGTAAAAAGCAGGGACAAGGAACCCAACGGTCCCCTTCTCATAAGAAGGAGGTACACCACAAGTCCTATGACAACTGGAGGTACCCCCATAAGTGTCCTGTTGATCCTTATGATGACTCTCTTCCCCTTAAAATCATGGCGCTCCAGGAGAAGACCAAGCGTAATGCCCAGTACTGCTGATACTGAAGTGGAAGAGATGGCCATGATAAAGGTCACTCTTATGGCATCCAGTGCGCCAATATTCGAAAAAAAGCCCTCAATTCCCGATAATATCTGATTCATTCCTACACTCCCATCTCAGATTTTCATTTATATAAGATTACTGATCTTCTCCAGCATTAGGTATGAACAGTGACTGTCCATATTGCTTAACCCCAAATTCTCCTATGGCTTTCTGGCCTTCCAGAGAACAGATCCATTCTATGAAGACATTCGCCCCTAGAATGTTGACCTCAGGATATCTCGCTGGATTGACGGCAATGATGCCATACTGATTAAGAAGATCCTTTGCACCTTCACAGATGACTTCCAGTTCCAGACTCAGCGTCGCATCACTTTTCTGTTTAAGATAGGTTCCTCGATCACTCAGGCAATAGGCAATTTTTTCATCTGCCATGGTAAGGGTCGCGCCCATACCTTGACCTGACTCAGTATAGTTGGGATTTTCTTCAGGATCTATTCCAAGGGATTTCCAGATACTCTTTTCTTTCTTGTCTGTTCCGGAATCATCACCTCTATTTATAAACGGCAGTTTTTCCTCCATAATTCTCGTGAATACAGAGGCGATATCGTCTGTATAAGCGATGGCTTCTGTGGGACCTACGACCACAAAATCGTTATACATCACAGGAAATCTTTCTACACCGAATCCATCCGCGACAAAGGTCTCTTCACTTTCCTTCGCATGGACAAATACAATATCGACCTGTCCATCCTCACCCATCATGAGAGCTTCCCCTGTACCTACTGCCGTCCATTCAAGAGTATACCCTGTGGCCTCTTTGAACAGCGGAGCCAGAAAGTCGAGGAGCCCAGTATCTGCGGTACTTGTCGTTGTCGCCATCATCAGTTTTCCTTTATCTTCAGCTTCCGCCTTGTTGCTGCACCCCGCAAAGAGAGTTGCTGTGATCAGTATTGTAAGTAAGATTGCTATAGTCTTCTTCATATCAGATCTCCTTCAGTAAATATATTGATTCGATCACTACTCAATATAAAACATCTTTGATTCCTCCAGAATCGACATCTCGTCCCCTTCACTGATGGTTCCACCCCTTAATACTCTGGTGAAAACTCCTTCTCTAGGCATGATGCAGTCTCCCATCAGCTGGAAGATCTCACAGCCATTGTGACATTCTTTCCCGATCTGTGTCAGTTCCAGAATCACTTCATTGCACTTGAACCTGGTACCGATGGGCAGATTCCGGAAGTCAAATCCCTGCACAATCAGGTTTTCACCGAAATCTCCATCCATGACCTGCGCTCCTTTCGCCTTGAAAGCCTCGATCTTATCATAAGAGAGCAAGCTCACCTGCCGATGCCATTTTCCGGCATGAGCATCATGTTCAATACCAAACTCCTCAATGAGCCTAACGGTGTGGACATTTCTCTTTTGGACCCCTTTGATCTCACTGATATTCGTTGCCAGTACTTTTCCCATGTTTTTATCCCCTTTCTACTTTCTTGCACAATTCGATGCTTCCCCTGTTAGAATGTCCAGTCCATGTTCCAGCTCAGTGATAATGAATTCAAGACTCTCCCTTACGGCTTTAGGACTTCCTGGTAGATTGACAATAAGTGTCTTGTTCCGGATCCCCGCGGTAGCCCTGCTGAGCATGGCTCTCTTTGTGAACTTCATGCTAAATGCTCGGATTGCCTCAGGTATTCCAGGTACGATTCTCTCGGTGATGGCGATGGTCGCCTCCGGCATACAGTCCCTGGCAGAAAAACCGGTACCACCTGTGGTCAGAATGAGATCCGCCACCTCCTCATCGGCGATGCGACGCATCTCTTCACTCAGTCTGTCCTCTTCATCAGGAAGCAGAATAACATGAACAACCTCATAACCATTGGCTTCTAGTATTTCTTTAATCACCGGTCCACTGAGGTCTTCCCTCTCTCCCCTATATCCTGAATCACTGGCAGTAATAATTGCTGTTCTCTTCATCTTCACTCCTATCCTCCAATCTGTGACATCGTATGGTTTTCTTCCTGATCAATGTTATCGCTTAAGAACATATGCCCTACAGGTTTTTCTTCTATGGCCTGGATGATGGCTTCTTTGATTTCCTCATCCGTAGCGCCAAAGCGCAGAAGTTTCCTCAGATCTCTTCCAGTTTCATACTGAAGACAGCTTTTCAGATATCCTTCCGAGGTCATCCGTATACGATTACATGAACTGCAGAACTTATGACTGATGGAGCTGATAAATCCGATTTTCCCCTTGAATCCATCAATTGAATAATAGTGTCCCGGCCCGAAACCAAGCTTTTCTCCGAAGGGTACCATTTCCCCGAATCTTTCTTCAAGAATCTTGATGATCTGATTTTCACCCAGGAATTCATATTTCTTTCCCATACCGATGGGCATAACTTCAATGTAGCGGACATGTAGTTTGTTGTCCTTAGCCAGCTCCGCGATATCCACCAGATTCTGCCCGTTGAATCCCAATGGCAGACAGTTAAGCTTCAGTGGAATTTCAGGATAGGTCAGTGCTTTTTGAATTCCTCTGTACGCTTCCGAAAACAGGTCCCTTCGAGTGATCTCCTTGAATTTATCCGGATTCAAGGTATCCAGGCTGATGTTGATTCCATCTATTCCAGCCGCTGCCAGCTCATCCATTACCTCTGCAAGAAGCACACCATTTGTCGTCACCGTCACCTTCTCAATCCCCTCGATGGCTTTGATCTTTCTGACAAGTTCCACAAAATCCTTCCTGACAAGAGGTTCTCCTCCTGTCAGCTTCACCTTCCTGATACCGACATCGGCTAAAATTCTGCAGAGCCTTTCGATCTCTTCAAAGCTCAGAAGCTCTTCATGGGTTGCCATCTTCATTCCTGTTTCAGGCATGCAATATACACATCTCAAATTACACCGATCTGTCACCGAGATCCGGACATAGTCGATCGTTCTTCCCTGTGTATCAATCAAAATTAAACTCACCACTCTTTCCGCCCGTTTTTTTCACCAGATGAATCGAAGACATCACCATTCTTTTGTCTATGGCTTTGCACATGTCATAGATGGTAAGTAGGCTCACACTGACTCCTGTCATGGCTTCCATTTCTACACCTGTTTTTCCATCTGTCCTCACCGCGCAGTTGGCGGTAATCACGCATTTTTTCATATCCAGTTCGAAGTCCACGCTGCAGTTGCTGATCAGTATGGTATGGCACAGCGGAATAAGCTGCGCTGTCTGCTTCACGGCCATGATCCCTGCAATACGTGCAACGCCCAGGACATCTCCTTTTTTCCCTGTTCCCCCTACAACAGCATCCATGATTTCCTGACTGACCTTGATCTGTCCAGTAGCTATTGCTACTCTGGTCGTTGTGTTTTTCTCCGATATATCCACCATGACGGCATTCCCCTGTTGATCAAAATGTGTGAATTTCTTTTCCATTTTCTCTACCCCTTTACTGATTCCCGATGAGCATTACAGGAATCGTCTTTTTGAAGTTCTATGCGATCAATGCTCCCGCTGATTCCATCATATTGCAGCATCGTACCAAACAGTGTTTCTTTCATTCCCAGAATGATTTTGATGCATTCGTTTGCCTGCAGGCTCCCAATGACCCCTGCCGTGGTTCCGATAATCGGTCCAGGTCGTTTCATTGTCTTTTCTTCAAACCCCATACACTCAAGACAAGCTGATCTGCGTCCAATACTCATGATCCAGCCATAAAAACCCTGCACCCCAGCTTCCACCAGAGGAATATCACTTCTCAGACACGCCCTGCCCAGCAGAATCCGAGTTTCAAAATTGTCGACACAGTCGATGACGACATCTGCCCTATCGATGATCTTCCCCATATTCTCCTCGGTAAGTTTTTCATGAAACCCGACGATTTCAATCTCATCATTCATATCTAAAAGTCGCTCTTTTGCGCAGATCACCTTGGGTCTGCCCACATCCTTTATGCCATACAGAAACTGCCGATTCAGATTCGTCTCACTTACCTCATCGAAATCGATGATGATCAGTTTACCGATTCCGGCACAAGCAAGGTAGGTGAGCACAGGACTTCCTAGACCCCCACAGCCCACAACGGCTACAGTGGATTTGCCCAGTTTTTTCTGCCCCTCCTCTCCGATCTGCTCCATCATCCTCTGCCTTTCATATCTCATATCAGCCCCCTCCAACTGGTGGGAAGATTGCTAAAACGTCCCCTTCTTTGATACTATCGGTGAATTTGGAATGACGGCCATTAATCAGGTATATTGCAACCTCTTCCTGTGGGATATCCAGATAGTCCAGAACATCACCGGCTTTCGTGTATTCCTTCGCATCCAGAAAAAGCACCTTCTCTCTACCCTCTCTGAAAGTAGCAAATAACCTTACCTCAATCATTTTTTATCCCCTCCCTATATTTCTGTTCAATACATCTTTCGAAAAAAAACATCCTGACAAACTCGCAGATCTCATCAGAGATCCACGAGGATGTCAGGATATATCAAAGGTAATTTCTATTTACTTATGGAAAAGATATTGTCCATCTTTTTAATGAAATCTTTCTAATCCAGACCTAGACGCACCAGAGTCTCCTCTGTCGGGAATGCATTCTCCCATCCACGAGCTTCATAGTATTCAGGCAAAGTGATACTTAGCTTGCTTACCATACCTTTGGATGGGCCGTCTGTAATAGGTTCCTCAGTCAGACGTTTTGGTAGTCTGTCGTCTTCAGATTTCATACCTGCTGCCTTGTTGAAAAGACGCTCAAGATTGTAGATTCTTTCTCCTGCTAAAAGCAACTCTTCAGGTGTATATTCCGTCCCTGTACCTGCATTAAGTAAATTCGCATAGTCAGGTGCACCCAGTGCAAAGGAGGAGAACAAACATAATCCCATAGAATCAATAACAGCAGTCAGGTCCTGATATGTTTTGGTCCAACCTGCTTTTCCTTCTGTTGTAGTACGATCCAAAGCTACTGGCAATCCTAGTATTTCAGGAGAAATCGTATATGCTCGCACATGGCATCCACCACGGTTACTTGTCGCATAACCTAGACCTATCCCCTGGATACCACGCGCATCATACGCAGGCATCTCCAGTTTTTTAACGGTCATTGAAATTTCAGGATGTCCATAGTGTTCACATAGTCGATAGGATCCGTCTGCCATCAGTTTTGCCAATGCCAATTTCCCTTCTCCCATTCTCCTTGTCCATTCAATTACCGCTTCAGAACTGCCCCATGCCAATGGAATTCCATCGCATTCTTCTTCTTTGATATACCCTTTCTGGTAAAGTTCCATAGCCGCAGCTATTGTACAAGGTGTAGATATCGCATCTAGACCATATTCATTACATAGATAATTTGCCATGTTGATTGCACTTAGATCACTTATTCCGCAGTTGCTTCCATATGCCCATAAAGGTTCATACTCAGGACCGCCTGTCTCCTTATCATTGATGCTGATGACACGGCCGCAACCAATCGGACATCGATGACAATAGTAAGTCTTTTCCAGATATTTTTCCTTCAGAGTTTCACCTGAAATTTCGTCTGCCTTTTCAAAATAGGATCCCTGCCAGTTGTTTGTCGGGAATGATCCTACATTGTTGATGATGTTAACTAGAACCGCTGTTCCATATGTAGGAAGTCCAGCACTTGTTACGCCATTCTCTCTGATTTTCTTGAGGCATTCCGAATTCGCTTCCTTCAGTTTTGGTGTATCGAAGGATTCTTTCATATTCTTTATTGAGCTTGCAGAGATTGCTTTCAGGTTCTTTGATCCCATAACAGCACCTACACCACTTCGACCTGCCGCACGATGCTTATCGTTGATGATAGCAGCCAATAACGACTGATTCTCTCCTGCAGGTCCGATGTTAAGTACAGAACACTTTGGATGTATTTCTTTGAGCATATCATCCACTGCTTCTGTCAACATGCCGACAAGCGGCTCTGCAGAAAGTATTTCAATCTTTTCATCTTCTATGTTGATGTAAACCGGTCTGTCCGATTTCCCTTCAACAATTAGTGCATCCCATCCAGCATATTTAAGTTTTGCTCCCCATTTGCCACCAGAATTTGAGCTTGCAATCATATTATTGAGTGGCGACTTTGTGACCACCATGTAGCGGCCTGCTGTTGGTGAATTCGTTCCTGTCATCGCTCCTGTGACGTAAACAAGTTTGTTCTCCGCTGATAAGGCATCAACAGTTGCAATACCTTCATCATAAATAATCTTGCTAGCCAGGCCTCTTCCTCCGATGTATTTTTTTGCCATGTCAAGGTCAAGAGC
This sequence comes from uncultured Proteiniclasticum sp., assembly GCA_964643785.1. Taxonomy (GTDB): domain Bacteria; phylum Bacillota; class Clostridia; order Clostridiales; family Clostridiaceae; genus Proteiniclasticum. The sequence continues at coordinate 29,048 of CAZXUT010000015.1, read as the reverse complement.
CTCTGTCTTAATCTCCCCTGTGGAAAGATTGATTCTTGCGATTTTTCCATTGTAAGCTGTTTGCATGATTACCTTCCTCCTTAAATTTGCGCACGCATTCCATGTAAGCGTGCATTGTTAAGCGCAATAACAATACCTGCAACAAGGAATCCTTTCCAAATACGGGAGGCATTAATTTAACGGTTAATACCCAATGGTCATATCCCCTTTGGATATGACTCGGATTCTATACATATTATATAATAAACAGAATATTACTACAACGATTAGTGGAAGAATCGGTTCATATTTATCAATATGTGAATGACAGTCTAATTAATTAACAAAGTGATGATTTATCAGCCTACTGGAATCACCCTATCGTGGCAAAAGCATTCGAAAGACAGTGTCAGTAAGTCTATATTAAATATGACATCACTTATCATTATGAAATTCTCCGATTAACCTGCTTATCATCTTATCCACCCTTGACGACCTCGTTTAATAAACGTTTTAGAATTCATCATTTATTTACAACCACTGATGGAGCATTCGATATAATAAAATCATTAAATGCAATGAGGTAATACCTATGGTAAAGGAAACAACTCAGATACCAGAACAAGACGGATCATATCCTTCCAACTGGAAAAGGAATACAGTGATTTTTCTTTCCAGTCAGGCTATTTCGCTTTTTGGCTCATCACTGGTTCAGTATGCGATCATGTGGTATATTACCTTGACCACAAACTCCGGTATCATGCTGACCTTATCAACGCTGTTCGGATTTATGCCCCAGCTCATCATATCGATCTTTGCTGGTGTGTGGGCTGACAGATACGACAGAAAAAAACTGATCATTCTTTCAGACCTAGGAATCGCGACTTCTACATTTATTCTGGCCATTATCTTCTTGTCAGGATATAGAGGGCTTGAAGTGCTTTTTGTCGTATCATTCATCCGTTCTGTTGGCGCAGGTATTCAGACGCCATCAGTTTCTGCAATGCTTCCACAGATTGTTCCCAAGGAAAAACTCATGAGGGTGAACGGTATCAATTCCAGTGTTCATTCCATTATGATGCTTCTTTCTCCTGCTCTGAGCGCTCTTCTTCTTACTTACTCAGATCTTCCGGTGATATTTTTCATCGACGTCATAACAGCTGTAATAGCAATCATCTTACTGCTCAACCTAAGTGTTTCACCATATAAGAGCGTCTTATCAGAAAAGAAGAGTCACTATTTATCAGATCTTACGAGCGGAATAAAGTATGCCAGTGGCAATGAATTCATCGCGGCATTGATTCTTTCCCAGCTAATTCTTAGTTTTCTCGTCGCTCCAATAGCATTGCTTACACCTCTTCTCGTGGCTAGAAGCTATGGAGAGGAATACTGGAGACTTACATTAAATGAAGTATCATTTTTTAGCGGCTCCATCATCGGCGGTTTCCTCATCGCCATCTGGCAAGGATTCAAAAACAAAGTCAGAACATTTTCCACCTCGCTTATAGTCTTAGGTTTACTGACTCTTTTCATGGGTATGACGAACCAGTTTACATTATATATTTCAGCCATGACCGTTACTGGCCTGGTCATCCCTTATTTCAATGCACCAATAATTACTCTTTTGCAGGAGAATGTACCTGAAGATAAGCTAGGCAGAGTCTTCAGCCTGATCAGTGCATCATCTATGATGATGCCTTTAGGCATGCTATTATACGGTCCATTGGCAGAAGTGGTTTCAATAGAAAGCATTCTGGTAGTGACGGGTTTTCTCATGATGGTCCAGTCATTGTTCATATTAAGAAATAAACGTCTCCTGAATTATCATGAGCAGGATTTCCAATGACACCCTGATAAGCTTTGATTTTTATAGTTCTTGACTTCATTATTGATGGTTGGTTGAGATTATTCTTTGAATGACACAATAATTCTATGAGGAGGTTTCTATGATTTATATTACAGGTGATGTTCATGGCGTACTTGAGCGATTTAAACCTGAAAATACGCCGATTATAAGAGAGCTGAAGGAAGAGGACTATTTCTTGGTTGCAGGCGACTTCGGATTTCTTTTTAGAATAGACAAGAAAGAAGAGGCAAATCTGGATTACCTGGAAAGTCTGCCCTTCACCATCCTGTTTATTGATGGTAATCATGAGAATTTCGATGCCTTGAACAGCTATCCCGTTGAAATGTGGCATGGTGGAAAAATCCACCGGATCCGGAGTAATATTCTTCATCTCATGAGAGGACAGATCTTCACCATAGAAAACAGAACCTTTTTCACCATGGGTGGAGGATACAGCATAGACAAATTCTTGCGAAAAGAAGGCATCTCCTGGTGGAAAGAAGAGATTCCATCCGATGAAGAATTCGAGGAAGCCAGGAATAATCTGAAGAAACATGCCTTCAAAGTGGATTACATCATTTCCCATGCTGCTCCAGAAAAAATCATGAATATGATATTCCCGAATCATGCTCCGGAACTAAGGCTGAATCTCTTTCTACAAGAAGTCATGGATACTACATCTTATACCCACTGGTATTTCGGACATCTACATCAGGAAAGAACTTTCCCCTATGATGTCACTCAGCTGTATGAGAACGGCCTTGTCCTTGACACTGGAAAATAGAGTATCCATAATAATATGAAAAAAGCTCAAGGATCATCAATAAACCATGACGGTTTCAATGATGATTCTTGAGCTTATTTCTTCTATAGGATTGCAGTAGTTTACTGCATCAACTCACTGTGTTTATTGATTGATATGATCATTGGTTTCTTTTACCAGTTTCTCCATCAGTTCTTTTACAGTGACAATTTCGTTTACTCTAAAGGCATTGGTTCCTGCAAAAATAAGTCCTTCTGTCCCCTCTGCTGAGTGTATGAGTGCGTCTGAGATGCAGTAAGGCGTTGTTCTTGGATCACAAGGAACAAGGCAGTTATAGCATCTTTTCACAGGGATTTTTCCTTCATCCATTTTCTTTGTGAAGGAATTTTCGATTGCCCTTCCAGGCATACCCACTGGACTGTTGACCAGTCTTATATCTTCAGCCTTTGCATTGATATACGCCATTTTGAAGTCCATGTCTGCATTACATTCTTCTGTTCCAACAAAACGGGTACCCATCTGCACCCCTGATGCACCTAGATTTAGATAGTATGCAATGTCTTCCCCGTCAAAGATTCCACCGGCAACGACCACCGGAATCTTGACACCATGCTTCTCCTCATAGGGCTTGATTTCTTCCAGTACTTCCTTGAGGATATCCTTGAGGTCCATGTAGCTTTCATTTTCCATGACATCCTTTTTGAATCCTAGATGTCCACCCGCAAGAGGCCCTTCCACAATGAAGAGATCCGCAGTGATTCCAAACTTCTTATCATAGACTTTTGAAATCAGTCTTGCAGCTTTTCCTGAAGAAACAACAGGTGCGATTTTAGTTTTTGTCCCCTTCACCATCTCAGGAAGATCAAGAGGCAGCCCTGCACCCGTCACAATTAGGTCAATTCCCTCCTCAATAGCGGTGAGAATCAGTTCATTATAGGTCGTCATTGCCGCCAGAAGATTAACCCCTATGATACCTTCAGGCGCAATTTCTCTCGCTTTTCTTATTTCTTCCCTTAATGCTCTTTTATTGGCCTCCAGATTGTTTTTCACAAAGTCTTCTTCCCTGTATCCGATCTGAACACCCGATATGATTCCTATGCCTCCTTCTTTTGCTACAGCACCTGCCAGAGAAGACAAGGATATTCCTATACCCATTCCGCCCTGTATGATCGGCCATTTAGAAACCATATTTCCAATACGAAGATGATTTAATATATTCAAATTATTACCCTCCAATTTTTCAATACCCTCATTATACATATGTATACTTTGATAATCAAAATATTAAGGGATAATTAAGAAACAGAAATGATAAATGCAGGTAGTATTGCACATTCTATTGCCCAAGTCAAAAATCATAATGAATAATACATTGATAATTGTACTTTTGCATTATATTTTGATTAATATACTATAATTGCAATATAATTAAGAATAGGAGGTAGATATGAAAATTTTAGCTTATGTGTTTATTGCATTTGGTGTATTGTTTTTACTTATTGGTGAAAAATCAGGGACATTAATACTTGCTTCAGCTATTATAATCCTTCTATCTTCGAAGAGAATGAAGGAAAATAAAAAAAGAAATACTCAAATTAAGACTGGTTCAGTCTTATCCAGATTAGAAACTACTCCATCAGTTAAACCTTCAATGAGAGGATCAAAAATGAGAACACTTATGAAGTTTAACGTAGTGGGAATAAGGTATGAGGGAAGAGCTAAGTTAATCGAAAATTACATGAAAGATCAGTGTGACCCTTATAATGGGATGACTACGCGAGAAATCAAAGAATTAGAAGATGAGACTATCCACAAATATGAGCAGATCCTAGAATATGATACTATAGAGTTTATTTCTGAACCTGATAATAAGTACGATCCTAATGCGATTGCAATTCATCATAATGAAATGGGTATGATTGGATATGTTCCTTCAGATAGAAACGAATCCCTTAAGAATTTTTTGGATAAAAGAACTGAATTTGTTACTGAATTAAATTTATTTGGTGGTCCATCTAAGACAGTATTCGATGGTGAAATCAGTTCAGACAATAGTGACATCGGTGCTAGGATTAAGATTCTAATCCCATTTGAAAAGTAGGAACATGAATTGTATGTATCAGCCATAACGAGATAAAGCCCTTGCATCAGGTCGAAAGTATGACTGATGCAAGGGCTTTAATGCTGTTTATCGATTTTTTAATGAACTGACAAAAAATCCTATTAATAGTTAAGCACTGACTCTAATAATTCCAGATAAAAATCCAGACAAAAATGGGTTAATCATTAATCTCCTTTTGATTATCACCATATCGTCAGTATGGGGATACAAACATAGGAAATGAAGGTGGATAGTAGGTGAAGTATCCAGACATGAAGGCTAAAGCCAGAACAATTAAAACTCCTGGAATGAAATAGATCCATCTGGGCTTTACAACCCGATAGACATGTATCGCCAGTAGCTGGCCGACGAATATGGCAATCATGGAGGAATAGTTAACCCAACTATCTTCAATACCGAAGGCTCCTGACCAGGTATAGTACCACAATACAATAAACATCAGACTTGAAATGATACCAACAGCCATCGACTGAAACCAGCGTATTCCAGACAGTTTTTTTCGCTTCCTGTAAATAGCGTACCCAATAACCCACCATAGAAGTGTGGGCCAGTAAATCATCTTTAGATGTTCCCATATGCTCTCATTGACTGGTGCAATTAAACTGACAAGAAAATTTTCTCCCGACCATTCATACGCAAAGTGAAGTGGTCCAGCAATGATTACAATCACCAAACACCCTATGGAATGATAAATACGAACAAACCGTATCATAAGTTCTGTCTTTTCCCTATCAATCTGTACACGCATATACTTTCCCCCTTCATGCGTCTATAAGCATATGATAATTGAAAGATATATACAAATCTTCTCATAGATATTATTTTTTTAATAACAATTTTCTGACTTCATACGATTAGTTTTCTTCATCAGTAGAAATATATTAATCGCTCTAAGCGAAACAGTTCCATAAAAACAGAAAACCACTCCTGTCTATTGCAAGTACAAAAAAAGAGTACTCTGTCTCATCGATGGATGGGATAGAGTACTCTTTGAAGACCTAAGTTCTATGCAATCTTTTTCTTTAATGCTGTAAGCATGAGTCCGCCGACAGCTGACCCTATAACAATGGCTAAAATATACATTGGAAGATTTCCTACTGCATTGGGAATCGGCAGTACGAATATTCCACCATGAGGCACCGCAAGTGTCGCTTTGAACAGCATTGACAGCGCACCAGCTATTGCTGAACCCACCATCATGGATGGTATAACTCTAAGCGGATCTGCTGCCGCAAAAGGAATTGCGCCTTCTGTGATAAAGGAAGCACCCAGTGCCCAGTTTGCTTTACCGGCTTCTCTTTCTTCAACAGTATACTTGTTTTTTGCAAGTACTGTGGATAGAGCTATCGCCAGTGGTGGAACCATACCAGCAGCCATAACCGCAGCCATGACACCTGAAGGTTCTCCTTGTCCGATGGTAGCTGCACCGAATGCGTATGCCGCTTTGTTGATTGGACCACCCATGTCAGCCGCCATCATAACTCCTAGTATTCCACCAAGAAGCACTGCATTTGTACCGCTCATACCGTCAAGCCATGCAAGCATTGCGTCATTTATCAACTTGACCGGACCACCTAAAACAAAAATCATAATAAGGCCTACGATTAGTGATGACAGAACAGGCAAAACCAGAACAGGCATAAGACCTTCGAAGGATCTAGGCAGTCTGATCACTTTTCTGATCAGATTGATGGTATATCCTGCCAGAAAACCAGCAAGGAGTCCGCCTAGAAAACCGGTTCCCAGTGAATTGGCAATTATTCCGCCAACCATACCAGGTACGATACCAGGTCTGTCCGCTATGGAGTATGCAATGTATCCAGCAAGGATTGGAACCATGAGTCCAAAGGCAGCTTTACCAATGGTCATAAGCGCTGCGGCAAGTGTTCCTTCCTCATCTGCAGCATTGATTCCGAAAGCGAATGAGAATGCTATGAGCAGTCCACCTGCAACAACAAATGGAATCATGAAGGACACACCTGTCATGAGATGCTTGTAGATTCCGCTCTTGGCTTTCCCGCCGTTTCCACTTTTCTCTTCAGCATATTCCTTCTTCACACCGGACGGCTTGGCTTCAAGCGCTCTTGTGATCAGGCCTTTTGCATCTTTGATCGCATCTTTTACCGATGCTTCCACTATAGGGATCCCCTGAAATCTTGACTTGTCAACATTGGTATCGATGGCTAGGATTACTGCATCTGCAGATTTCAGATCCGCTTCTGTGATGACATTTTCTGCCCCTACAGAACCTTGGGTTTCTACCTTGATGTCATGGCCCATTTCCTTTGCAGCTATCTGAAGTGCTTCAGCAGCCATATAGGTATGAGCAATGCCTGTTGGACAAGATGTTACAGCAATAATTTTCATTGAATTTGCTCCTTTATTGTTTATTTTGATGACTTACTTAAATGCATTAATAAACTCTTCAAATGTCTGGCATGTCATTAACTGATCTCTCATCTCTTTGTGCATGAGATTTCTGGATATTTCACTTAATGCACGCAGATGCAGATCGCTGGATTCCATTGGCACCGCAATCAGAAAGAACAGATGCGCTGGAAGATCATCCATACTCTCATAATCAATTCCTTTATCGCTTCTTCCAAAAACAATGGATGCTTCATTGACTGCATCACTTTTGCCATGGGGTATCGCGATTCCCATACCGATACCGGTTGAAAATTCTTCTTCTCTATGAAGAACAGCTTTTCTGAATTCATCCTTATCATTAATCTTTCCATCTGCAAAAAGGATATCGATGAGCTCATTAATCACCTCTTTTTTGGTTTGTGATTTTAAGTCGAATGTGACTCTTTCTCTTGAAAACATTTCTTTTGTTGTCATTTCTTTACCTCCTCAATTTTTTCTCTTGCAATGGTCAGGTATTTCTCCATTTCTTCTCTCGTGCATGCTTCTGTACCTTCTGTAGTGACAGCAGCCGCTCCTGTGGCCTGGGCTATTACCAGCGTTTCATACTCATCAAGCTTTCGTACTTCTGCGTAAACCAGTGCGGCAACCATGGAATCTCCTGCACCTACTGTGCTTTTAACTTCAACTTTTATTCCACGTCCAATGTGAACAGTGTTCTCTGTGACAAAAACGCTTCCCTTTTCACCCCTTGAAACCAGCACTTTATGAATTCCTTTTTTCACAAATGCTTTTGCTTCTTCAATAATCTCTTGTTCTGATAAGACCTCTTTCCCGAGAAAAGCTGCAAGCTCCTTCTCATTCGGTTTAATCATGTAAGGAATTTCCTTCAGTGCATGTGATAGAGCTTCTCCATCTGCATCAACGACCACCTTGGCGCCTTTTTCTTTCGCTTTTCTCGTCAATGTCCCATAAATATCGGAAGGAATGTTCTGAGGAATGCCTCCTGAAAGGACCACCAGATCCCCTTCATGCACTGCATCGTTAAATATACGAAGGAACTTTTCCAGTTCACTGCTGCTGATTAGAGGTCCAGGTTCATTAATATCCGTATTCGTACTATTTTTTCTATCTACAAGTTTAATATTGGTTCTCGTATTGCCCTCCACTGAGATGAACCGATCTTCAATCTCCAGTTTTTTGAGTTCTTTATGGAATAGGTCTTCTAAAATACCCCCTAGAAACCCTGTCGCCATGGAATCTGTTCCGAAAGCTTTCAGCACTTTTGAGACATTGATGCCTTTTCCTCCCATATCATTTCTGACGGAGTCTGCACGATTCACTTCTCCGATCTCTATTCCATCTAGTATCATGGTTTTATCCATGGCAGGATTTAGTGTTACTGTGATAATCATCTACACGCCTCCTTTATCTTACAATTTCAATTTCATTCATCTTCTCGATGGCCACCACTTCGTCATTCATCTCACCAGCTATAATTATTCCAGTGATGTTCAGCACAGGTGTGATTACAGCAAAGCTCACTTTGCCGAATTTGGAAGTATCCGAAACCACATATACTTTGTGTGAGGATGAAATCATGGACCGCTTTGTCATCGCTTCCACATGATTTGGTGTTGTCGCACCATCTTTCAGTGTTATACCATTTGCTCCTATAAATGCGATATCCGCTCTGAAATTTCTGAGCATAGCCTCTGTGAGATAACCGACCATTGCTCTAGTATTTCCACGCAGGGTTCCACCAGTCATAATCAGTTCAATATTATCCACATCGCTGAGTTCTTCTGCTATATCCAGAGAGTTTGTAATCACTGTGATTTTTTTGTTCCTGATTCTTTTTGCTATTTCAAGAGTCGTGGTACCAGTATCCAGAATGACGCTGTAGCCGTCTTCCACCATTTCTGCCGCCAGTTCTCCTATTCTTTCTTTTTCAATGGAAAACTCTTCTTTCTTCTCCTTGAAACTAGGCTCAAACCCTCTTTTCGTGACACTGACTGCTCCTCCATGGGTTCTCTTTAAAATCTGATGTTCTTCCAGTTCCTGCAGATCTCTTCTTATCGTGGATTCCGATACTTCAAAATGCTCTGCTAGTTCTACTACCTTCAGACTTGAACTCTCTTCCATCATTTCAGCTATTTTTCTTTGTCTTTCTTCTGCAAACATAATCAATCATTCCTTTTTATAAATTTTGCTCGTTTATAACTTTTCTTGAACGATTATGCTCATTAACTGAATTATATATGCACGTTTATGAGAAGTCAATACGTTTACATAAAATAATCCAATTATTTCAATCATGAATGAGCATAATAGTTCATTTATTATCTAAATCATATCATTTCTTGCGTTTTCTTGCATGTTATCGTTCATTATAGAGAGGTTATTTTTCAGACTTCATGAATCGATAAGTTCACTTCTATTTAACGGTGATGAATCTGAGATTGCCTTTACTAAGATAATTACTTGTAATTACTATAATCAAGAAATTCATGGAACTCCAACTAAACCAGTCGGCAGAGGAAAGGCACACTTTTTAGCTGGAACATATGCTTATGTGAATTATGGAAGCGGTCCTGTATTAAAGACTGAAGGATTCACAGTTAGAGATTGGGGAAAAGCTACTATGGGACGACTAATGATGTTTAATGTTTTTGGTATCGATGATTCTCCTACATCTTGGACAACTGTTGGTAGTAGAATGATCCAAAATGATAATTAGACATATTCCCTTTATAAGTATGGTTTTTTATTTTTAATTTGTTTAGAATAAAAAGCATCAGTAGCTATCTAGATAACTACTGATGCTTTTTATCATTTACTACTACTTTTTTTTACAAAGAAATAGTGGTCGGTAATATATATCAAAAACAAAATACTCATCCTGGATTATTCATTAAACACACCTATTTCTCTTCAAACCATTGGAATCCAATGATTTGATTCAATGCCAACTGTCACCCACTGGGTGACGAAAATTAAAAAAGAAAAGAACCCAAAATTATGTTAAAGTGAAATTACTAAAGCCCACAAAAACATAAAAAGGAGTTCTTTTCATGATGAGTTTACAGCAAAATGCACTTCAATTCAACTCTAAATTTTCTTTTGATTTCAGCGGTGGGAATTTGTCTTCTGATTCCGGACTGCTCTTCATCAAGGAATTTATCCATAAAATTGGGTTTGACAGCCTTCTTAAACAGTACTTCGGAACAGATGATCGGAAAATTCACTCCATCTCTTCTGTCATTGAACAGCTGATTTACCAGAATATCGCTGGTTATCACAGAGATGATGCAGCAGATCATTTGCGGTACGATCCTGTATTTACAGCTGTGCTGGACAAGGAGGCGCTCGCCTCCCAGCCCACAATCTCCAGAACACTGAATTCCTTCAATCAGAATGATATCGATAAGTTCAACGATATTCTGGAGCATCTCTATAAACTGACACATAACCCATCAGACAAACCGCATATTATCTTGGATCTGGACTCAACTAATGTTGAAACCCATGGACATCAGGATGAGAGCACCTATATTTATCACTATGACACCACAGGATACCATCCAATCGTTCTCTATGATGGACTTACAGGAGACCTTATGAAGTTTGTTCTCCGGAAAGGAAGTGAGTATACTTCCACTGGTGTGGTGAGTTTCCTTGAGCCTGTTTTGTTCTCCTTGCGGAGAACTTATCCGGAAGCGACGATTCTTGTGAGAGGCGATAGCGGTTTTGCTGTCCCTCAGCTATACGATCTCTGTGAGGAATATGGCGTCCATTATCTATTCAAGCTGAAGGCCAATGCAACGCTGCATAAACTCTCAAGCTATGAGGAAGAACTATTCCTGACTCGCTACAAGACGGATTACAGCAAGTATCACTGTCAGTATGATGACTTTTCTTACCAGGCAAAATCCTGGTCTCATAGTAGACGCGTAGTAACCAAGATTGAACGTTCTCCTGGGGAACTGGTTCCCCGAAAGAGCTTTATTATAACTTCTCTCATGCTAGATGCTCCTGATATTCTGAAAGTCTACAACAAACGTGGAAACATGGAGAACTACATCAAGGAAACCAAGCTTGATTTTGGGCTAGATCATTTAAGCCATACTTCTTTCTTGGCGAATCAGGCGAAAGCCATGATTCTCGCTGTTGCCTATAGTCTCGTTAATGCTATGAAGCAGCTGGTCTTACCCAAAGAGTTTTCTAAAAGCAGAATGTCCACTCTAAGAACTGTATTCATCAAGATTGCAGGGAAAACCGTATCCCACGCCAAGAAGATGAGGATGAAGCTCTGCAGCAGTGCACCCTACAAAGAGACTATGTTGAAAATAGTAGAGAATATCCACCTTTTAGCCTTGGGCTAAGCAAATTCTCGATATACCTTTCTCGAAGTCCAAAGTAGCTTTGGGCTTATTCACCGAACACTAAAATGGAAAATCCTCTGTAATATGACCTAAACGCGAGTAAGATTGAAGGTTTATCGGTTATTGAACCGTAAGGTTCCCATAAAAAATAGTTTAGAAATGAAAAATCATGTCATTTGCTAATTACTTGAATAATCCGGGCTCATTATTATATATCCGAAATCATAAAATTTATTATTTTCTAAATCCTTTAATATAAATTGTGTGAAAAAACCAGATATCGCCATTAAAGAAAGTAATATAGCATTTCTTTTTTGCCACTCTCTTCGATTTGGATGATCTAAATATTCTTTTCTTAAGGGCCAGTACTTTCCTTTATAACTTAATACTGACAGAAAACACATGATTACGACTGAAATTCCACCTATTATTTTCCAAGTCATATTTCTAACTCCTTTTTAATATTTTTATACATTGTAACTATATATTACTTCATCTTATATATTCTGCACAAGATAAAATAACTACTCGTTCATTTCTAAGTTTATATAAAGTACGTTGATTTTAGTTTTAAGTTCAGCTTGATCAGCTTTCTCTGTAAGTTGTGCTCTTTTCAGATTATCCATTAAATCCTTGATTCATTCAAAATTCTTGATGTTATCCGGAGATGGGTCAGATTCTAACAGTTTTCCTTTCTTCGTGTAGATCTCTTTTAGTTCCTGCAAGCTGTGAAGCTTTCCTCTGTCCTTGTTCAGCTTGCAAAGAAACTCAATGGATCCTTCATGGAGATGTTTTACAGCCGGCAGATGGTTTTGATATATGATGAGCGAGATGGAAAGTTCAAAGTGTTCGAAGTGAATATCCGACAAGGATGTTCCAGCTATTATGTGACATTCTGCGGACACAACATAGCAAGATATCTGGTTGATGATCTGATTTATGAAAAAGAGAAACCTCTTACATATCTAAATAAAGATTTTCTGTTTTCCGTCGTTCCAAAGTACGTACTGAAGAACTTCGTAGAAAATCCAAGTATCCGTAAAGAGATACGCACCCTACTCAGATCGGGAAATTGGGGTAATCCTCTCTTTTACGAGAAAGATCATCATTAAAAGCGTAAACTTTACCTTCTTGCCCGCCAGGTTAATTATGTGAAGAAATACCGAAACAACAAGTGGTAATCAACTCCAAAAACAGTAAAACACATAAAGTGAGAGCTCGCCCCTTATCGAGGGAAAGCTATCACTTTTTCCGTTTAAGTAAAGTTGTATCGATGTTTCATTCATGTCTCGCAATGATATTGTAACCATATTGAGTGTATTTGAGTATATACTATATTGAACAATAGACAATCGTTTACATGAATATATAGGTAGGAGGTTCTTATGAAAAAAATGAAACTGATACCTGCACTCCTTTTGGGCATCATGATCATTACAATCACAGGATGTAGTGAGAAAGCAGCTGCTGATGGAGAAGATCTTATGAAAGACACCCAGCCTGGAACCATTGAAAAAATAGACTCTTATAATGAAGAGGACAATATTTCGGCTATGGATTTCTCTCTGAATCTTTTTAAAAGGAATCTGTCCTCTGAGAATACGCTGATTTCTCCTGTGTCTATACTGTCTGCTTTGGGGATGACCGCCAACGGTGCACGAGAAAACACTCTTTCACAGATGGAAGAGGTCTTTGGTCTGTCCAGGGTGAAAATCAACCAGCTCCTTGATCTCTACATGAGAAGTCTCCCTGACGAGGAGAAACTGAAAGTCAGCATAGCAAACTCCATCTGGTTCAAAGAAGGTGGAGGTATTGAAGTGAAAAAGGATTTTCTTCAGACCAATGAAGATTACTACAATGCAGGAATCTACAGGTCTCCCTTTGATGAAACCACAGTAAAGAAGATCAACCATTGGGTGAGCACGGAAACCGACGGAATGATCGAAAACATACTGGACGAGATTCCTGAAGAAGCCATGATGTATCTCATCAATGCCCTCTCCTTTGATGCTGAATGGGAAACCATCTATTTTGATTATCAGATCAGAAAAGACGCTTTCACTGCCGAGGATGGGACCGTCCAGAGAGTTGATATGATGGTTTCCGGTGAATCTCAATACATCGAAGATGAAGGTGCAATAGGGTTCATGAAGAATTATGCTGGTGGCAGATACGCTTTTGTTGCCTTATTACCACCAGAAGATCTTCCTCTTTCTGAATACATTGCCACATTAAATGGTGAAAAGCTCCATAACCTGATGAAAAATACCGAGCAAACGAAAGTTCATGCAATGATGCCTAAATTCACCACAGAATACAATGTGGAAATGTCAGATATCCTCATCGACATGGGGATGGCAGATGCATTTGATGTGGACAAGGCAGATCTTACGGATCTTGGCACCGCAGATGAAAATCTTTTTATCAGCAGAGTCATCCACAAGACCAGGATTGGAGTGGATGAAAATGGAACCAAAGCAGGCGCTGCAACCGTAGTTGAAGTATTAGTCGGATCCGCTGCCCCTGACGACCTGAAGATTGTTTTTCTGGATAGACCTTTTATGTATCTCATCGTTGATACAGAAAGCTATCTCCCCCTCTTTATGGGCACCACATTGTCTGTAGAACAAGAAAAATAGTATGATCTTTAGTAAGTCTTCACCAATCAGGCTCTTCCAAGTACTCTATTTACTGAAATAAAAACAAATAAAACCGTTCTCTAATGCACTTGATCTTACTTGATCTATTGATTTGGATTATTTGAATCAATTACCCAAATGCTTTACAATATAAAAAGATAAAAAAACACTCGCTCTCCAGGGAGGATAGATAAAATGATAAGAAGAAAAACGCTTATTCCTGCATTTGCACTGATGCTTTCATTCATACTGCTCTTGACCTCTTCCGGCTGCAGCCAGAAAGCGGCTGCTGATGGTGAGGATCTTATGAAAGACATCAAACCTGAATCTGTAGAAACAATAGACTCCTATGTTGAAGAAGATAATATCGCTGCTATAGATTTTTCGCTGGAACTTTTCAAAATGAATCTCCTTTGTCAGAACACGCTGATTTCTCCTGTATCTGTACTATCGGCCTTAGGCATGACAGCTAATGGTGCAAGAGAAAACACTCTTTCCCAGATGGAAGAGGTTTTCGGACTGCCAACAGATAAAATAAACCAGCTCCTCAATCTCTATATGAGAAACCTGCCTGATGAAGAGAAGCTTAAAATCAGCATGGCCAACTCCATCTGGTTCAGAGAAGGTGGAAGAATTGATGTTAAAAAAGATTTTCTTCAGACCAACTCGAATTACTACAATGCAGGAATCTACAGATCTCCCTTTGATGAAACCACATTAAAAGCAATCAATGATTGGGTAAACAAAGAAACCGATGGAATGATTGAAGACATTCTGGACGAGATCCCAGATGAAGCTGTGATGTATCTCATCAACGCTTTGTCCCTTGATGCGGAGTGGGAAACCATCTATAACGAAAACGCCATACAACAAGAACTGTTTACTGCTGATGACGGAACTATTCAGAATGTTGACATGATGTATTCCGAAGAAACTCAGTACATCGAAGATGAAGGAGCCAAAGGGTTCATCAAGAATTATGCAGGTGGAGAATATGCTTTCGTAGCCATACTGCCACCAGAAGATCTTCATCTGTCCGCTTATATCTCCGGTCTTACAGGCGAAAAACTGAAGAGCCTTATAGAAAACGCAGAGAATACGACAATCAATACGAAAATGCCTAAATTCTCCACAGAGTATTCTGTTGAAATGTCTGACATCCTCATCAGCATGGGCATGGAAGATGCATTTGATGAATACAAAGCAGATCTTAAGGATCTGGGCACAGCAGAAGGCAATCTCTATATCAGCAGAGTCATCCACAAGACAAAAATCGAAGTAGACGAAAAAGGGACCAAAGCAGGTGCGGCTACCGTGGTAGAAGTGTCCGAAGAATCTGCAGCCATTGAAGAACCAAAGACTGTTTATCTGGACAGGCCTTTCATGTATCTCATCGTGGATAAGGAAAGCTACCTACCGCTCTTTATCGGTACCACCTTATTTGTAGAATAGGTCTGCATAGATCTTCATGATCAGATTCCTGAGATCAAGAGATTTAATCTGGTTTTTATCTCATGGGGCTATGATGATTCCAAGAGGTGAATATATTGAAGAAACAAACCAAGGGTGTCCTTGCAGGATTCATACCTTTTGCCGCGTATCTGATCGGATTCTCCGCTCTGATCATGAGGGAACTGAAAAAGAAGAAATAATGTAATTAGACTATACGAAAGCCGATGCAAAAAAATGCATCGGCTTTCTATCTTAAAGAGAGAAAGCTACCTAGCTTTTTCCCTCTCTGATGGATTATCCATCTTATGTCTCATCATCTTTCATCATATCGTTAAAAAGGAGCAATTTTTATCTGATGTATTTGTATTTCTACGAAAAACCTCTCATATTGGCTATAATAAATAAATAGCAACATGAGAGGTTTTTTAGCACCTAAAATAAGAGTATTGGGTCTTTTCAGTTAGTATTTCAGCGTGTAATTATTCACTTCTCAAAGCTTCTACTGGATCTTTATTAGCAGCCGATGAAGAAGGAATTAAACCTGAAATAAAGGCTAAGAACATGCTAATGCCAATTAAAACTCCTACTGCTGTAGTTTCTAAATTTGCGATGTTTGGAATATTAAAACGATTATAGACGATAATATTTGCAATAATGCTGATTCCATAAGTGACTAAAATCCCAAAGGTCCCAGCAACAAAACCAATGATTAACGTCTCGGCATTAAATACCCGTCGAATATCTTTTTTACTTGCGCCAATTGCTCGTAAAATCCCTATTTCTTTGATTCGCTCAAGTACGGATACATAAGTAATTACACCAATCATAATTGATGAAACCACCAATGATATTGCAACAAAGGCCACGAGGGCATATGAAATCGTATCAATAATCGTTGTCACAGAAGACAAGATTGCAGCGATTAAGTCAGTATAATTAACAACTTTATCCACTTCGCCTGCATTTATCTTTTCTGTATTATAGTCCTCTATGAATTTCACAACACTTTCTTTGGTGGTAAAATCTTTTGGATATAAATTAATTGAAGTAGGATCATCCAAATCACGATAACCTAAGAGATTTAAGTTCGAATTTTGGCTGATTTGTTCCCGTTGGCCAAAACTACTGATCAGATTAAAGAATTCATCTTCCTCAATGTTAAATTGGAAAGCATCTGTCAATGCATTGGTATCAAAATTCACAGCATTTTGAATATTACCAGCTAAGTTCCCGATTTCTGCTTGGAACTGTCTAGTAACATCAGCTTGCACCTTGCCGATTAATTGATTGAAGCTGGTACTGATGTAAGTTGTAAAGTAATTCTGTACAATATCAATTAAGGTTTGCGTAATATTTGCATCGCTGTTAACCTTTTCGAAATCTTGAATTAGCTGAGCCTGTACTTCTTCACTTTGAATGTAAACGTCAAAGTTAGCAACCCAGTCCTCGAGTTCTGTAACTTGTTGCTCATTTTGAGTCGCTACAAAGTCTTGGAGTACTGATACTAAAATGACTCTGATCTCTTCTACAGGTACATCAACTTGTGTTGCAATACTCTCAGCAAGCACATCTAATTGTAAAGCAGGTAAGTCCGACGCATCCACATTAATATTGAAATTTGAGAAGTTAATATTAAGTGCGGATTGATCAAAGCTAAAGGCGTTTTGAATCATTTCTTGATCCACAGTAATGAAATCTTCTAAGTTGAAGAGTTCACTAGGAGCGAATTCTTGTTCATCATCGAAACGTTTCCCAGTAAAGACATTTAATTCTTTATCTTCTATCTGTTGCTGCACGATATCATAGCGGGCAGCTTCTGTAATTAAATATTGAGTTAGTTCAGTAGAATAGTGGAGTCCTGAAGAGAGGACAGGGTTATTCGTATCAGATTTAGCTCTTACGATTCCAACAACCTCTAATTCCAAGGCAGATTCAATCACAGCATCCATATATTTTTTATCCTCTGACCGATCAACCCAAAGGTCAAAACTTTCATCATAAGTGTACTTTTCAGCTGGATTCACTAATTTAAAGGTCACATCCATTATTTCTTGAAAATTAATTTTATCTTTCTTATCTTCTTCCACTTCGATATCTTCGTCATTTACGAAATTCTCAAACATATTTTTTAAATCTTCTCGATTTTTGAGACCTAATGTGTACATGGTTGTATCAGTGAGTGAACCGCTATCTGTTAAGACAACCACGATTTCATTGATTTCTGTGGCCCATTTCCCTTCAAGGACATCGTATTGGTCTTCAAATAGTGAAATATCACCAGGTAGTTCGTTAAAGTTTTGCCTCCCAAAATCACCTGCCCCTGAGATTAAATCCAGTCCAGCCGGACTACCAAAATTAAATTGAGAAAAAACTGTATCAGGGTTTACTTGTCGAACAGCATCAGCTTCATTCTCTAAATAAATTTGGGGTGTAATCCCATATTTATATTGAATATTTTTAACGTAGGGATCAATTTCGCTTTGATTCGTTTCTAAATGTTCTTTAAAGCTTCTTAAATCATTTTTATTTTGAAAAGAAAAAAGTGACGTCACCGTATTTAAAATGGGAACTTCATCTACTGGTCTTTCAACTTCTTGGGTTTGATCATCTTTAGCAGGCTCTGGAATGGTTTCTGAAGTTACCTCTGTCGTGTTTTCGTCAGCATTTCCTTCGCCACCTAAAAAACTTGTGATATCAATCCCTGAAGAGTCGATACTTAGAGGGAAAGCGCTCATTGTTTCTTCCTCAACGCTATCAATATAATTATTGATACCACTGGCTAAAGCGAGTATGGAGGCTATCCCAATAATTCCGATGGAGCCTGCGACAGCTGTGATAATTGTTCGACCTTTTTTTGTCATCAAGTTACTAACAGAAAGTGAAACCGCTGTTAAAAAAGACATTTTCGTCTTTTTGGCTTTAGCCACTAAGGATGCATCCTTCGTCTTAATTGTGTGAGGATTTGTATCGCCAATAATCATCCCATCTTTAAGCTGGATGATACGATTAGTATACTTATCTGCTAGCTCTGAGTTATGGGTGACCATGATGATGAGTCTATCTTTTGCAATTTCAACTAACAGGTCCATCACCTGGTCAGCAGTTGTACTATCAAGTGCACCTGTGGGTTCATCCGCTAGTATGATTTCCGGATCATTGATCAAAGCTCGCGCGATGGCCACTCTTTGCATTTGTCCACCAGATAACTGTGTCGGTCGCTTGTGGATATGGTCGCCTAGACCCACTTCTTCCAATGCTTCAATAGCCCGTTTTTTCCGTTCATTTGCCGATACACCACTTAAAGTCAGGGCTAGCTCAACGTTTGCTAAAGCAGTTTGATGGGGAATGAGGTTGTAACTTTGAAAAATAAAACCGACACGACTGTTTCGATACGCATCCCAATCAGCAGACTTATATCTCTTAGTAGAAATGCCTTCAATGATTATGTCACCTTCATCGTAGCGGTCAAGTCCTCCAATAATATTTAACATAGTGGTTTTACCAGACCCCGACGCTCCTAATATTGAAACAAACTCATTATCTCTGAATGAAACGGAAACTTGATTTAAGGCATTCTGGACAAAATCTTTTGTACGATAGGATTTCCTTATATTTTTAAGCTCTAACATCTCTACACCTTTCTTTATTTTTTTCTAAATTGGAGCGGATTGCTGGTCTAAGGAACGACAAACCTTTAGTAGACGAAAATCTAATTACATAGATTTTATTTAATAGCTGAACTACTTTTCCTTATTAAGTAATATTTAGTATTTTCTATAGTCACCTTGTGTCATTGTAAAAAAATGCATGACTTCATTTGTTATTAAGCCTATAAATATTGATGCCAATTCTAATGGTAACTGCTCTAAGGTTCTAAATTTATTTTATATAATTGTAGCTTCAAAGACTTATTAACAGCTTAACTTAAAGAATTGTCTTATAGTTTTCCTTTGCTCCTTAAAAATTAGGTCCAGATGCATCGCATTCTTAAGATAATCTTTTAGCCCTATGCTTACCTTGATTGTAAATCTTTACGAGCTGTTTCTTACACTCTTCATCAAAACGCTTTAGGCCATATAAATCTCCTTCTGATTAATTTTACCTTGCCAGAACTGCCCCCCTTAATGTGAATTATGATCCTATCAAGTGATTGTGAGAAGAATACAGCCCAAGTAATAACCTAGATTCCCGGTAACACTATACGAAAGCCGATGCAAAAAATTGCATCGGCTTTCTATCTTAAAGAGAGAAAGCTACGTAGCTTTTTCCCTCTCTGATGGAGTATCCATCTTATGTCTGATCATCTTTCATAATCCTTTATTCTATAGCAGTCTTTTAGGGTCATTCAGCGGATCGTTGGGATCCACCTTGTCCTCATCCAGATTCAGACCAGGATCTCCTTTTCTGTATCCGTCTCTTGTGTAGCTGTCATTCTCATAAAAGTTATCATAGACTGCTTCTCTTCTTTCTTCATCGTCATCCACTAGGATCATGATATCTCCGCCAGAGATTCTTTCCTCATAGGTTTTCGCCTCGTCTTCAGGTATACCATAGTCTGTAAGAAGACTCGCTACGCCTCCTATGGCCCCACCTGCTACGGCTCCTGTTATGGCACCGATAATAGGACCTGCTGCAAGTACCGGACCGGCTCCTGGAATAGCTAGGGCACCTAGTCCTAGTATAAAGCCTCCGATTCCACCGATGACACTGCCCGATGCAGCTTTCTCTCCTGCGTTTTCAGTCGTGATGTCAGAATCACTCATAATGTCATCACCAAGCACGCGGGAGAGTCGGTCATAGTTCTCCTTGTCACTTGTAATCACCGAAATTTCTTCATCTCTATATCCATCAGCTCTTAATCTTTCGATGGCCTTCAATGCATTGACTTCTTTACTGAATAGTCCAACTATACGTTTCATATCAACCTCCATATTGATTTCTTTTCTATCATACAGTCATTGTAGTCTGTATTTTAGAACTGATAATGACCAAAGGTTGAACGATAAAAGAATTAATCGTATAGAAAGTTCAGATCATTTCTCTATTTCAGGTGAAGAAATACCAAATGCTTCTTGTATTTAATTGTCATATTAATAATGATACAACTATTTTTTAGACAGTATTTAATGCTTGAGTCAGGGAGTATGCTTACAAAATGACAATACGCTGTAACGGGCATTACAAAATGATCTGTAATAAAAAAAGGCTCTGTCTGAAATCTATGTTGAAAATGGAATGCTTTCGTAGAATTTGTATAATATAGGTATATAAACATATACGAAAACATCCTAATGCCAACCATTAAAATATCATATTCTTCTAAAGAATTGATACCAATTCGTTATGGATATAGATATAATAAAAACAAAGAAGAGATTGAAGAAGTAATGAAAAGCATTATGGTCGGTAAAAGATCTATTGATTTGCCAATGATTGATTATGGAGAATAATCATACATTGCATATTAATCAGAATAAAATAAATAAGTCTTTTACAAAACAAGGGTGGAGGAAAGATATGTTTAAAAAGGGTAGGATAAGACAAAGTAAAGGTTCATCAATTATCGGTATGATAGGTGGGATAATATTTATACTTATTGTAGTAACAATCATTCAACCAAAAGCGATTGTCGAAAACCCTGAACTATTAAATATTAACCGTGTTGTAAGCTATTCGAACAGTGAAGGCACAGAAATAACGGAATCAGTAGACTTGGATAAATTATCGGATATTTTATCTCGCTATCAACACGGAAGAATCCCAAAATCCTTTGCACCATATTCGCTAAGTGAAATCCGTTATGAAATTAACGGGTCATATGGTAGATTCGACTCATTGCATATATTGCTAGGCGATTTGAATATTGCCTATGAAAGTAGTGAGCATGGATTCAAAATAAAAAATAGTAGTATATTACTTGCTGAGATTGACGCATTGATTAATCCATAGTTCTTCATAGAAAATACTGCGAAACAAGGGATTCATTCGAATCCCTTTCATAATGTCTCTATTTCAACACTACTTTCATACAGAGCCTAAAAAAAGACTATTCTATAGATTTTTAGAATAGTCTTCCTATGTTAAGTTACTTCCCTATACGCTTTTCCAGCTCATCATCCAGTATCGCATCAATGATCCATGCAATGCCGTCTTCATCATTGGAAGCAGTTATTCCATCAGCTGCGTCCTTGATGTCATCCGGTGCATTTCCCATGGCAATGCCGTAGTCTGCATCTTTGATCATCTCCAGATCATTGTAGAAATCACCCACGGCGATCATTTCATGATCTTCCCCATGAATCTCTTTCAGCTTCAGAAGCATTGAAGCTTTTGAAACGCCCATAGGCAGTATTTCAAGATAGATGTCCGCTGAATATACCCATCTCATCTCACCCGATAATGCATGTTCAAGCTTTTCCTCAATCCCCTTCAAGGAACTGTTCTCTCCGGCCAGAAGCACTTTGATCCAAGGCACATTGATTACCTCTTCAAGATCAGAGAACACAGCCGGCTGATGATCCGCAAGCGTCTTTGCATCCGCATTCTTTTCTTCTGAAACTAGGTAGCAGGTATCCGGGCTATAGATGTGAACCATGATTTCAGGATAGGTAGCAAGAATCCACTTTATGACTTCTTTCAGTTTCAGTAAAGGTAACGTCTCAGTTCTTAATGATTTACGCTCATTGAAATCATATAACATCGAACCATTATATAGAATTGAAGGTGCATTGATTTCGACGCCTTCAATAAAGTTCAGCACATTGATGTGCCCTCTGCCTGTGGCAATGCCGAAGTGTCCACCTGCTTCTATAAACCGACTGATTGCCTCTCTGTTTTTTATGGAGACTTTCCCGTCACTTGATAACAGGGTTCCATCCACATCACTGAGCAGCGTCACTTTCTTGATATCCAACATATTATCTTCCTTTCGTCTATCTTTCATTTATCTTTTGATTTATATTTAATTTAACCTTTGATATATTCTGATGGTGAAATCCCGGTATATTTCTTGAAAACACTATAGAAATGTTTGTAATCGGAAAACCCAGTCTTTTCAGCTATTTCACCAACTCTAAACTGACCTGATGCAAGCAGTTTCACACTCTGTATAACGCGATATTCATTCAGGATTTCTAAAAAGGTACTTCCCGTGACTTTTTTAAATCTTCTGCTCAAATAACTTGTACTTACACCAAGCTCCTCTGAAACACCTTCTATACTTAACTTTTTATCATATTGCCCTACAATACTCTCCAGTGCCTTGACGACATAATACTCTTTTTCCGCTTCCTTCCTGATGATGGTTCCAATCTCATCTGTCAGGTTCTGATTCTGGATCTTCTTTTCAGCCAGTTCTTCTCTGATTTTCAAGATGGCCTTTGCAAGATCTTCTTCAGCCACTGGTTTCAGAAGATAGGAAGAGACATTGATTTCTATGGCACGTTTGGCATAATCGAATTCCGCATAGCTTGTCAGAAGCACAGATTTGAAATCCAGATCTGCTAGAGCTTCTTTGATCATGGCAATTCCGTCGAGATAGGGCATTTTGATATCTGAAATCACCACATCCGGTTTGAGGGATCTGATCATTTCAAGACCAGCCTTCCCGTCTGCCGCTTCACCAACCACAATACACTCCATCCCAAGCCAGTCCATTGTATGAACCAGTCCTCTTCTGATGAAATCTTCATCTTCTACTATTATGAGCCTTATCATAAGGCGTACCCTCCCAATTTCTCCTCTGAATCAACTTCAGCCGGAATAACGATTTTTAGCCTTGTGCCTTCCGCATTACTGCTTTCAATGGACACTCCTGCTTTTTGACCGTATCTTAACCTCAGTCTTCTGTGAATGTTGTAAAGACCAAAATGGGTGCTGTCATTGACCTCTTTTTCCAGCTGGCTGTTCACTCTTTCAAGTGTTTCTTCATCCATACCCACACCATTGTCTTCACATATGAGGACAAGATCGCTGCCGTCTATATAGGCAGAAAGTGCTACATGCAGATTCACTCTACCTTCCGCACCATACTTCACTGCATTTTCAATCAACGGCTGAATGATGAGCTTCGGTATTACAATATTCTCCACCTCTTCTGGGATGTCTATGGAATAAGTAAGCCTTTCACCATAACGGTACTTCATGATTTTCAGATAGCTTCCTGTAAATTCAATATCTTTCACCAGGGAAACAGATTCCATGGTGTTATCCAGACTGTATCTGAGCAGCGTGGACAGACTCAATATCATCTTGCTTGCATCTTCCGGATTAAACTTCACCATGAATCTGATATTATCCAGTGTATTATAGATGAAATGCGGATTAAACTGGGATCTCAGCTGCCTGATCTGCGTCATGGAAAGTCTTTCGGTCATTTCCTGATTTCTGGAGATCTCCTTCTGCAGATTCTCCACCATCTCATTGAAAGAATCACCGATGGTCTGAAATTCATCATTACTCGTTATACTCACACGTGTACTCAGATCACCCGACTGCACCGTACCAAAAGCCCTTGTGATCTTATAAAAATCCTCTGTTTTCTTGATGGCCAGCTTCTTCGTACTGTAAAGCACAAGAAGGATAATGAGGCCGAATACCAGAATCAGAATAATCCCTATAGAGAGAAAGAACTGCATCTGATTTGAGATCAGTTTTATGGAGTAGATCTGCAGCTTGTCATTCAGGATACTCGACGATGTAATATAGTAACTGTCCGCATCATTTTTAACTGTTCCTTCAAAATCCGCCTCACCTAGAGAAACCCGGTTCAGATTATCAAGAAAAGCGTAATTGTTCGTGATATATACTTTACCGTTCTCATCCGTGATGATGGACTGGGAAGAAAGCTCTGACAGCTTGATCTGAAACTGTCTGCTGTCCATGGTGATTACTACATATCCAAGGGTTTCTCCCTCTTCTATGATCCGCTTCCCTAGAATCAGATGCATATTCCCTTCAGATTCTTCCATCACTCGAATGGAAATAGCATCCTGGCTTTCCTTCATGGTATAGAATATTCCCCAGTTCTGGTAGCTCTTTCCAGAAAGATAGTAGGGCAGATTCTGTCTCCCTACTACAATAGGATTGTGGTGCTTATCAAAAATATATAGATCTGCTGATTTATCGATACCATTGGAGATGGAATATAGTCTATTGAAGACATCTGCCCGTTCACTGTTTGACAGTTTCCCCTGGTAGATTGCCGATTCTTCACTGAGTTCGTCGATGAATTCAGAATAAGCTTCAATGGAAGTCTCTAGACTGATCGATAATTTTTCATTTTCCCTGCTGTTGGTTCGTACAACATCCGTTTTCCAGTAGCCCCAGAACATAAACAGAAGCAGGAAGGTCAGAATCATGGCAGGAAAAAAAGCATAAAGAAGCAGCATTTTCCGGATGTCATCCTTGAAATAACTGTATTTTTTCTTCTTCATGCTTTGTTCCTCCAGTTTTACCTGTATATAATACTAAATTTTCTATTTTATCTGCTATTCAACATCTTTATCCATTCTAATCCACTTCACATTAATTTTCCACTTAATTTATAGACTGATTTCCTTCTTTCCTGAAACTTTGAAGAAAATAAGAAGTGAAACTACAGTGGTCAAAGTCAGGATACTTGCAAGAGCTGCCGCTGTTCCATAACTTGCACGGATGACTTCTGTATAGATTGCCACCGACATGGTACGTGTATCTCCTGTATAAAGAATAACGGAAGCACTAAGTTCATTGATGATGGTGATCCAGCTTAATATCGCTCCTGATAGAACGCCTGGCAGCATCATGACTGCAGTAACTTTAAAGAATGATTTTACTGGAGAGTCTCCTAAGCTTACTGCTGCCTCTTCCATGCTTGGGCTGATCTGATAGAGAACTGCCGCACTGGAACGCAAAGTATAAGGCATTCTTCTCACCACAAAGGCGACAATGATGATGAAACTGGTTCCACTGAGGATCAGTGGCTTGTCATTAAATGAGATCAGTAAAGTGATACCTAATACAGAACCCGGAATAATATAAGGGAACATAGTCAGTGTATCAATGATATCTGTGATTGCACTTTTTCTTCTTGTGGTCAGGTAGGAGATAAACATGGATAAGAAGACAATGATGATAATCGCAATGATACCAAATTTATAGGTATTCAGAATTGGGCCACCTAAACTCGAAAAGATTTTTCTGTAACTGTCCAGGGAAAATCCTTTTGCGAAAATAGCCCCTGATGTGGCCTTGAATGAAGTATAGATTACTGTTACCTGTGGAATGATGGATATCAGCACGATGAAGTAGATCGCGACATGTGCAAGAATATTCTTCCATCCTTCAAGTTCTTTAGCCTGAATCGGTCTTAATGAACTCATGGTAAAGGATTTTTTATTCACTACATACTTCTGAAGAATGAACATTACAGATGTGACCATAACCAGTATGACCGCTATGGCAGCCGCAAAACTCGCAGACCCACCCATTTCACTGATGAATTCATTATAGATCAGTACAGGCATGACAACATATCCTTCTCCGATGAGCATCGGTGTACCAAAATCCGCTAATGCGTTCATGAACACAATCAGTGAACCGGCTAAAATGGTAGGCGTGATCAGTGGCATGATGACTGTAAACACCTTCTTGACGCCAGAACATCCAAGACTTTCACTGGCTTCAATAAGAGAAGCATCCACTTTCTTCAGTGTTCCCTTTGTATACATGTAGATGAAGGGATACAGCTTTAAAGTGAGTACCAGAAGGATTCCACCGAAACCATAGATTGAACCGAGTTCAATGCCTAGTGTCTCTCTGAAAAATGATGTGATCACACCACTTCTTCCCGCCAGAAGCACCCATGAATAGGCACCGATAAAAGGTGGAGACAGCATGGAGATGATAATCAGAATATCCAGTAAGCCTTTTCCTTTTATTTTGAAAGCTGTGGTCATATAAGCAAGAGGCGCTCCAATCAGCACTGCAAGTATCGTTGTTACAGTGGTGACTTTAAAACTGTTGCCCAATGCCCGAATATAGTACTTCTTAGAAAAGAATTTCTGGAAATTCTCCATGGTGAAAGCCTGAGTTTCAGGATCCTGAAATGCGCTGATAAATAAGGACAGCAATGGATATACGATGAATAGCGCGAAAATAAGTACAATGATTATAGTAACTGCTGACCAGAAGTTAAAAGATCTCTTCTTACCCATTCCATCTCACATCCTTTATCAGGCTCTTCTCCCCATCTGTTGTGAAAATGTTGATCTTTCTATTGTTTGGCGTAAGGGTAAGTGTATCTCCTACATCATAGAGTTTCTCCGCCTGGCCAAGATCCTGAGAAAACTCAATAGATGCCTGTCCATCCAGTATCATACCTTCTGCAAATTCGAGTTCATAGACGATGTAGCGACCCAGGAAGGTCTTGTTTCTGATTGAAGCTTTCATTCCTGTATCAGAGAGAGAAAATTCTTCCGGTCTGACACCTGCAATTACTTCCATTCCCGGAGTAACCTCACCCAGATTGTCCATATATATTTTTGTTTCGTCCTTGAACTTTACATACTTTCCTTTTTCATCCGCATTGACTTCTGCATGAAGAAGATTGGAATGACCGATGAAAGTTGAAACAAATACATTAAATGGTCTTGAATAAATGGCTTCAGGTGTATCCACCTGCTGAATGATTCCGCCTTTCATGACAGCAATACGGTCTG
This sequence comes from uncultured Proteiniclasticum sp., assembly GCA_964643785.1. GTDB lineage: Bacteria > Bacillota > Clostridia > Clostridiales > Clostridiaceae > Proteiniclasticum. Next base: position 1,796 of record CAZXUT010000015.1, on the reverse strand, counting down.
AAATGGCCAGTGCCTCTTCCTGATCATGAGTCACGTATACTGTTGTGATGCCTACCTGCTTCTGGACATCTCTGATTGCACTTCTCATCTCAATTCTCAGCTTGGCATCCAGATTCGAAAGTGGTTCGTCCATTAAAAGAACGTTGGGATGGATCACGATGGCTCTAGCCAGAGCAACTCTCTGCTGCTGACCTCCGGACAGGTTTTCAGGCAGTCTGTCCTGATATTCATGTATTTTCACGACATCAAGGATATCATCCACTCTTTTTTTCATGGTTACTTTATCCATCTTTCTGATTTTCAGTCCGTACTCTACATTCTGTCTTACCGTAAGATGGGGGAAAATCGCATAGTTCTGGAAAACCATTCCGATATTTCTTTTATGAGCTGGAATATTGTTGATGACTGTTTCATCAAAGGAGAATTCTCCCCCTTCAATGCTGTTAAACCCTGCAATCATTCTTAATAATGTGGTTTTTCCGCAGCCAGAGGGTCCGAGCAACGTGAAAAACTCTCCATTTTTGATATCAATAGACAAATCTGGTATTACCGTGATCTCCCCGAATCTTTTCGTAGCATTTTTTACACCAATGGAATTACTCATAATATACTCCTTCACTTGTTTTCTTTCGTACTGATCTTTATAGTGGAAAAGCTCACAACGAAGTTGTGAGCTTACCTTTCTCCGTGTGCTTAAATTAAGTTTTAACGCTTGTTTTTAGTAGTTGGTGAAGATGTCGTTGAATTTTTCCATCCATGCATTCTTGTTCTCTACAACCAGATCTTCATCATCATAGATGATATTCATATCTTCTTTTGCCTTCATATAGCTTGGTGCTGCCACATCTGTTCTTACAGATCTTCTGTTCAGCTGTTCCACTATAATTGTCTGTGCTTCTTCAGATGTAATGAAATCAATAAATTCTTTTGCGTTGACCATGTTCTTGGCATCCTTGATGATATATACACCATCAGGCTTTGAGATTACGCCTTCTTCCATGTAGATAAGCTCTACAGGTGCTCCATCAGCCACATACTTTGCTCCGCCTTCTTCAAAGGTAAGACCGACAACATATTCGCCGTCAGCAACACCCTTATAGACTGCTGATGATCCGCTTAATAATTTACCATCAAGATTCTGAATAAATAAATCTACATATTCCCAACCTTTTTCAGGATCTCCTTCGCCCATTGCATAAAGCATATTGATCAGATGTTCATAGGATGAGGATGACTTGGAAGGATCTGCCATGGCAATCTTACCCTTCAGTTCTGGTTTCAGAAGATCTTCATATCCATTGATTTCAATATCTCCGATAATATTCGTGTTCGTCATCAGTACACTTGGAATATCAGTGAATCTTGTCAGAGGTCCTTCTGTATTCTTGAAGTCTTCCTGAATGAATTCTTCGTTTGCACTTGTATAGTTCTCGAAAAGGTTCATTACTGGTTTTACTGTAGATAATGACCCACCCCAGAAGATATCTCCAAGTGGATTTGCGGCTTCAGATTCAACTCTTTTTAAAAGTTCTCCTGTTCCAGCTGCAATGACTTCAACCTTGATTCCACTTTGGGTTTCAAATTCGCTTACCAGTGGATTGATGAATTCAAGTGGATGTGGACAGTAGATCACCAGGTCGCCTGTTGCTTCCGGTGTTTCTGCTGGTGTCTCTGCTGGTGTCTCTGCTGGTGTTTCACTTGGTGTTTCACTTGGAGTCTCTGTTTTACTTCCGCATGCTGCAAGTGACATGACCATGACAGCAGATAGAACAATTGATGCGATTTTCTTCATAATT
>CAZXUT010000014.1:0-51962 GCA_964643785.1 uncultured Proteiniclasticum sp. | reverse complement strand
TCAAGGCTTATTCCAAAATGCTTATCAACCGGAAGTTACTTTTGAATTTAAGCAATTTGTAGTATCAGATCGTCATAGCTGAGATTGATCACTTTCGCCATTTTAACAAGATCACTGATTTCCTTATGGAGGCCTGGCAGTGAATTCACTTCAATTACATAAGGTTTTCCATTCATGACCCTCATGTCGATTCTTGCATAGTCTCTTAAGCCCAGCGCTTTGAAGGTAGCCTTTGCTGTAGCTTTGATCTTCTGTTCTACAGAAATGTCCACTATGGCTGGAATCTGAAAGCGAACAAAATCATCGTAATGGTGTTTCACTTCAAAACTATAGAACTTCTGGAATTTCTCAGGCAGTTTCGAAAAATCAATTCCTAAAATAGGGAGCGCCATAAGCTCATGTCCATTACCAAGAACACCTACGGTAAACTCATTTCCGTCAATGTATTCATTGATCAGTGCAGGTGGCTCATAATTTGTAAGCAGATATTCCACTTTCTTCTGAAGATCTTCAAAATTATAAACCAGAGAGTCATCTCTGATGCCTCTGCTTGACCCCTCATTCTTTGGTTTCACTAGAAGTGGGTACGTAAGGTCCATGGAGGACAACTGATCTATACTCGTACATGTGAAGAATTTCGGAGTTGGAATGGAAGCTGCCTCAAACGCTTTGGCGGAATAAATCTTATTGTAAGCCAGTTTATGAGGAACTGGTCCAGAACCTGTGTAAGGTATCGCGTTTTCTTCAAGGAGTGCAGGAAGTTGAGACAATCTGTATTCTCCTTCAATACCATTACAAAGATTGAATACAAAATCAACTTTCTCCTTCCGGATTTTCTCAATCAGATGCTCATCAAAAGTCATTGTGGTTACTTCATATTGTTTCTTAAGTGCTTTTATCACTGTTCTTTTCACTGATTCTTTAAACTTATCTTCAAGAATACCTTCTTCATTGTGAAGAATCTCTTCTCTTGATTTGTCTGTTACTACTGCTATTTTCATTACTCATCAACCTCTTTCGTTTAACGGAATGTTAATTTATTATCAACACATCCTACGTTAACGATACCATAAAGTAATGAACACTCCGTAAAGTATTCATTTCAAGATATTTAAAAAGCAGCAGGTACTGCTGATTCACTCAGTCATTATCTGCTGCTTTTTAGAAAATCTGGTTTTTCAGATTAATTCTCTCTTAGTGTTCTCTGTAGAAAAGTTCTGGTTCTTTCTTCCTTCGGATCATTAAATATATCCTTGGGATGTCCTTCTTCCACAATGACCCCTTCATCCATAAAGATGACTCTGTCTGATACATCTCTTGCAAAAGCCATCTCATGGGTTACAACAATCATGGTAAGTCCGGCTTCAGCCAGATCCTTCATGACCTTCAGCACTTCTCCTACCATTTCCGGGTCAAGTGCTGACGTAGGCTCATCAAAGAGCAGTACATCCGGTTCCATGGAAAGCGCTCTTGCAATCGCAACTCTCTGCTTCTGTCCACCTGAAAGCTGTTTCGGTTTTGCGTGGACATACTGGTCCATACCTACCACTTTCAGATATTTAAGTGCAGTCTCTTCGGCTTCTTTCCTGTTTTTCTTGAGCACTTTCATTTGTCCCACCACACAGTTCGAAAGCACATTGTGATTTTCGAAAAGGTTAAACTGCTGAAAAACCATACCAAGCTTTGTTCTATAAGAATTGATGTTGCTGTCTTTAGCAAGTATATTCTTGTTCTTGTAAAGAATTTCTCCACCGGATGGTATTTCCAGAAGATTGATGCATCTGAGCAGTGTAGATTTACCTGATCCTGATGCCCCGATGATGCAGACAACTTCCCCTGGATCCACTCTAAAATCGATGTCCTTCAGGATTTCGCGATCGCCGAAGGATTTTCGAAGATGTTTGATATCTATAATGTGTTCCATCGTCTATTTCCCCCTTGCTGCGCTTTTCTGCGCCATATCTTCAGGCTTCATGACCTGCATCTGATTTCCAGTAAGATTGTAGTTCTCCGGTCCATCCATCTTTCTTTCGATGAATCTGAGGATTCTGGTAACAGTGAAGGTCATCACAAGATAAATCATTGCAGCTACAATAAATGTCTCCATATACATATAGTTTACACCCGCAACGGATTTCGTTGCAAAGAAAAGCTCTGTAACGGAGATGACGTTAAGTACAGAAGTATCCTTGATGTTGATGACGAATTCATTTCCAGTGGCTGGAAGAATATTTCTGACAACCTGTGGAAGTACCACACTGAGCATCGTCTGAAAGTGATTCATCCCTATGGATTGAGATGCTTCATACTGACCTTTGTCGATGGAGAGGATTCCTCCTCTTACGATCTCAGACATATAAGCGCCTGTATTGATGGTCACGATGAGAATTGCGGCAAAGGTTCTATTCATATCGATGCCGTAAGCCTGGGCAACCCCATAGTATATGATCATGGCCTGGACGATCATCGGTGTGCCTCTGAATACTTCGATGTATACAGACAGAAGACCGTTTATGAGCTTCAGGAAGAATTTCTTGAACCCTCTCTCCGGTTGCGGTATGGTTCTTATTATTCCGATGATCAGTCCCAGTATCGTTCCTAAGATGGTACTGATGATGGAAATTTCAAGCGTTGCCAAGGCTCCTCTTAGGAACATAGGCCAGTTGCTCACGGCGATATCAAATATCGTCGAGGCAAAATCAATAATTGATTCCAGTGTCATTTTATCCTCCTCGTGGAAAACCGGCTTCAGAATTTCTGAAGCCCGGCATCACTTAATTACTCTGCGGACGGCTGATTCAGTATCGCCTGATCCATTATACTCTGCTGATCTTCAACAGAAAGTTCTCCTAGAATGCTGTTGATGCTTTCTACTAAAGTTTCATTTCCTTTATTGATTCCTACAGCAATGGCTGTATCATCAGGAGATGTTTCAAATCCGTCTGTGAGTTCAACAAACATGAACTTATCATTGGCAGCAGATGCACTTACCGCTTCCGGCCTTTCAGTGACGTAAGCATCAATGACACCTGATTCCAGTGCTACTCTGATGGCTGAGAAGTTATCCATTGCTGTCTGCTTCAATACACCATCAATCTGGTCGATGACATCATAGTGGAAAGTGTTCAGCTGAGCTGTAACCTTTGCTCCAGAGAAATCTGAAAGACTCGTAGCATCTGTATAGTTACCTTCTTTTGCCACAACCATGACAAGATCGGACATGTAATAGTTGTCAGAGAAATCGATGGATTCTTTTCTCTTTTCTGTAGGAGACATACCAGCAATGATCGCATCGATGGTTCCTGCCTTCAGAGCAGGTACCAGTCCATCCCATTCAACCTTGACGATGACTAGCTCTTCTCCAAGACCTTCTGCAATTTTCTTTGCGACCTCTACGTCATAACCTGCAGCATATTCTTCTGTTCCTAAAATCTTCACCGCACCATTGGCATCATCGTTTTGTGTCCAGTTGAAAGGTGCATACCCTGCTTCCATTCCAACCTTAAAAACACCATCACCTTCAGCGTCGATTTTTGTACCGCACCCTGCTAAAATAAATATCGCACTCATGATTACCATGATCATCATACTAACTCTTCTCATTATTATTATCTCCTTTTTTTTGCGGATTATGCAAATCCAGCTTCTTTTTATTAATAATTATTCATTCTAACGCCTTAATAGTGAATTTTTGAAAATAAAAAAATACCCGAGACGAACTCAGGCATAAAATGCACCCTTGAACCCCTTTCTTTCCCTTGATAAGATAGCTCAACCTTATGACCTGGGTAAGCCATAAAGACAGTCCTGCAGCTCTTAACTGCAGTCCCAGCATAAAGCAGTGAGGCCACTTTACACTTCGGCGAGATTTCCTTTGCCATGGGATCAATGCTTCCTCAGCTGCTCCATGGTTCTTAAATACCGCTCCTCTACCTCACCTGCAAAAGATGAGGTCACTATTAAATTGTTGCTCTTATACTATATCAATCCTAAAATTGTGTCAACCTGTTATCTGGATAAATATGAAATTGACACTAATTTCATGTCCTTTTCAGTCCTGTAAATATTTACATTTACTTTGAAATTCAAAGATTCTTAATTCACTTCTCCATGCTATTGTCTTTCTAATCAGGTTTTCTGTCTGAAGTCTGATGTCTTGCTATGGATATTTCCTGATTTGGTCACTCTCCCCATTCAACCTGGAGTAGCTGTGCTAATTCTTTTCGGGTACGGATATAATTATAGTATCCGCTGCTTTGTATTCTCTGATTGAGGGCTTGGGTCGTGAGACCCATATCCTTTGCAAGCTCGATCTGTTTGACGCTGAGGTCATGTCCATGAAGTAAAATGGACTTTTCAACTAGTTCTCTTTGCGTATCCCTCCATCTGCTTTCAACATACCCGCAAAGTCTCAATGTCTCGTTCATCACATGAACAAGATTTCGGCTTTCGTCCGCACGAATCAATACATTGGTTCTACCGTAATCATCATCCTCGTGAACTGCTAAAATTGCTTCGCGAGCGTTCCAGTAGGCAGGACCGTCAACACCAATACTTAATTTACTGATCCTTGTCTCAAGGTCACCGATTCCTATGCCGAAAAGAAGTCCGGAGTCTGCCATGGATACTCTGATCCAGTCGATGATTTCCATGATAGGTGTGGCATCAGACAAAACGCCCTGAAATTCATTGCCTACCGTCAGCGTAAAGTTCGATGCGATGACATCTCCATACCGTGCATTGACCTTTCCCAGAACTTCTGTGAGCATTTCCTTCTCATGGAATCTGCTTTTCATGGATTCTACAGAGCTGATTTCTCCGATGATCATAAAATACATGCTGAATCTCCTTCAAGTGTTTTTCTCTATTATATCATTGATTATTACTATTTCTCATATAAAACCTTGATTATTATACTCTCTGTATGTTTACTTTAGAGACGATTTTCGGATAAGAAAAGAGTCCATATTTCTACGGACTCCATCAAAATCTTATTACTTGAATTTTCGATTGTCTACCTCTGTATCCTCCAGTCTGTTGCCCACATTCCTCTTGAGAAGAACATAGAAAACTGAAGAAATCGGTACTGCAAGAAGAATACCCAATATTCCATAGAGTCCTCCACCTACCATGACAGCAACCAGCACCCAGAGGGCTGGTAATCCTATGGAGTTCCCCACAACCTTCGGATAGATGAAGTCTCCTTCAATCTGCTGCAGCACAAGGAACAGCAGAAGAAACCAGAAAGCCTGAGTCGGATTATTTACAAAGATCAGGAAGAAGCCGATGGCCATAGCAATGAATGCACCTACAATTGGAATAATTGCAGTAATGGTCACAAGAACGCCTACAACAACTGCATAGGGGAATCCGAAGATCAGCATGGAAACCACGAACATCGTTCCTAGAATCACTGATTCTGTAAGCTGACCTGTCACAAACTTCTGGAAAATATCACTGACCAGAGACGTGATGCCCAGGAACTGGTCCACACGTTTTTCAGGAAGATAAGCATAAAGTATTCTTCTGACCTGTCTGCCCAGGTTCTCTTTGTCAGCCAGGATATAGATGGCAAAGATAAGTCCAAGGATGATATTCATAGCTCCTGAGAACAGCTTTGTCACTATATTCACTGTCAGATCCGCTAAGTTGTTACCACCTGCCATAATGACATCCATGAGTGTATCTCCGATATTTTCAAGAGACAGGTCTACATTAGCCAGACTCTCTTCAAACATCGGGAAGGTACTCAGCAGGTTTTCCAGCCAGACTTTCGCATCTTCGAAAAATCCAGGGAGCTTCTCTCCTATGCTTTCAAAGGCTCTAGCAACCTCTGGAATGACAATTAGAAGCACCAGCGCTAATCCCAGAAAAAGCGTTAGAAGTGCACCAACGATGCTGACAGCTCTTCTGATCTTGGGCTTTTCGATCTTATGAAAAAGCTTTTCAAGCAGATTCATATAGATGTTCAGCACAAAAGCCAGAGAAGCGCCAATAAACAGTGGAACCATGGGTTTCAGGATGGTTCCGAAAATACCAAGGATAAATGGAATATGCTTCAATGCCCACGCAAATAAAATTGCAGAAAAAATAATGTAAATCAGACTTTTTACCGTTTTCTTATCTAAAATAATTCTCACCTCTTCTTTGCTTAATTAAAGTTTTCATATCATTATGTTCAATTAATAACTTTACTCACAATTATAACTTAGTCTGATGAGAAATTATATGAAGATTAGCTTAATTTCAGAACTAATCTACTATACTATCCATAGAATAAGACATGTAAATCGAAAAGCGACCATTTTCCGGTAGGAAATGGCCACTTTATCTGTAGTATTATTGGATCGTACTCCATCCACATTGAATTATATGAGAGAATCAGGATTCTATACTGAATTTTCCTGCTTCAGGAGTCGTATTGAACTGCCAGTGTATGCCATATGGATCGATGATACTTCCATAGCAGGGACTCCATTCAGTTTCCTGAAGATCCATCTCCACCGTTCCCTTTTCTTTCATACGATGGAAATATTTAGTCGCTGTCTCCACATCCTTACAGATGACAGAGAGATTCATATTGTTACCCACTGTATATTCCATTCCCGGAAAAACATCTGACAGCATGATCCGGTCTCCCTCTATTTCAAGTTCCGTATACATGATAAGATGCATGGCTTCTAAGGGAACACTATGATCCTCGGATCTGATCCCTTCACCGAAAGTCATGAAAACCGGTGGTTTCGTGTCGAAGACCTTGCTGTAATACTCTGCAGCATCTCTGCAGTTTCCGTTGTAGTTGATGAATATCTGAACACCCATTAAATAATCTCCTTCCTGTTATGTCTTATTCTCATTTTCCCATACCTTGTCCTTCGAGCTGTGTACACGATGTGACTTTTCGGGAAATTCTTTAATAATGTAGAGCCCTGACGGAAGATTTTATCGATCAACTGCAGGACTCTTCAATTATTTTATTCTATTGACCTGGAAGCACCTTCCACTCTTTTGACATTGAGTGGTGTCTCATAAATATTGATGTACTTCTGCTCATCCTCGTCTTTCACGCTTTCAAAAAGAACCAGTCTGTCCATGAGAATAGGCAGTTTCGGCAGCTTCATCTTTTGATTCAGCTCTTCTATGCCCTCTATGTTTTCATGATACTCCGCATTTCTCACCAGTGTGATATGCGGAACATAAGCAGCGGTGTCTTTCTTATGAAAGAGCTTATCCAGTTCATCATCCAGAAGATTCCTGATTTCCACAAGTTTTTCATTGTCCTTCACACCCATCCAGATGGTGGACTTGTCTCCTTTTCTGAACTCATGGAGTTCTGCCATATAGGTCAGAAAGAGCTGTGACTTCAATGCCACTTCCTGCATGATTTCCTCAATGACAGGAATACGATTCTCTTTCATTTCTCCAAGAAACTTCAGCGTGATATGGTAATTGTCTCTAGGCGTAAGACGTCCCTCTTTCAGATGCATCATCACTCTCTTGTTGGTTTCTGCAAGATTTTCTTTGTGAATCTGATTCAGTTCGATCCCTATAAACAGTCTTTTACTCTCGGACATACTCTTTCCCCCTTCTAAAGGCTACAAGATTTTCCTCCACTGCCTTCGGAGGAACATTCTCTTTCAGAACTTCATACCATACTTCATCATCAATCTGTAAAAAGCTGGAAAGCACACCTAGTATGATTGTATTTGCGGCTTTACTGTTACCTGATGCTTTCGCTTCTTTCTGCGCATCGATCTCAATAACCTTGAATTTTTCTTTCAGCTTTTCAATCTCATCCTCAGGATAAACCTCTTTTTCCAGTAGCACCGGAGTCGGGTAGACTCTGTTGGTGTTAAGGATGACCAGGCCTCCTTCTTTCAGCGCATGGGTCCATCTTAAAGCTTCAAGAGGTTCCATTCCCAAGATGATATCCGCTTCTCCAGGGAGAATATTTGGAGAATGAACCGTTTCCGCCATCTTTACAGTGCCCCAGACTGTTCCGCCTCTCTGAGACAGTCCTACCACATCATTGGTCTTCACATCCAGTCCTGCTTTAAAAGCGGCTTCGGATACGATTCTGGTGGCAAGGACTAGACCTTGTCCGCCTACTCCTGCTATGATTATATTCTTTACATCCATTATTTCTTTTCTCCCTTCAGTGATATTTTGATTGCGCCTACAGGACAGACCTGTGCGCATACACTACAACCAACACACATGTTGGGATCTATGGAAGATTTAAGCTTGTCTATTCCTGGGTACTGCTTCATTCTGATCGGAGGACAGTTTGTGTTCACGCAGGATCTGCATCCGATGCAGACCTTTGGATCCACATAGTAATTGGTCAGATTGATCTTGAACTTCAGTGCACAAGGTCTGGTGGCAATGATCACAGAGACACCCTTCTTCTTCACTTCCGCTTTTAGTGTGTCCCTGAACAGATTGTAATCGAACTGATCTACATACTGGACGTTTTCGATGCCCATGGTATTGAGTATCTTTTTGATGTCTATATGCATGTCGTCGTTCACATCATATTTTCCTGAACTACCGTTCCCCTGACCACCGGTCATGGCTGTAGTTCCGTTTTCAAGGATGATGAAAGTCATATTGTCGTTCTCATCCATCTGATGCATGAGATTCGCAAAACCTGTCATACCGGAATGGAAAAAGGTTCCATCGCCGATGACTGATACCAGAGGCTTGTCGTTTCCTTTCATGCGCATGATTTTATTCATGCCCTTGGTGATCCCGACGGTAGCACCCATACTGATCATGGTATGAGATGCCTCAAAAGCAGGCAGAACTGACATCGAATAACATCCGATATCTCCCATGACAGTCACTTTCATCTTCTTTAGAATATCAAAGACCGGTCTATGAGGACATCCTGCACAGAACATAGGTGGTCTTGATACCGCGTTTGTCTTCTCAATCTGGACAACTCTTCTGTTAGAGATGAGTCCGGCTTTATATAGTCCTTCTTCAATGTCTTCTGTGTTCAGTTCCATGGTGAATGAGAACCATTCTTTTCCTTCACACTGGATTCCCATCAGTTTCAGCTCGTTTTCCATGAATGGAAGCAGCTCTTCAATGACGATGATTCTATCATACTTTTCATTCAGTTCCATGAGTCTTTCACGACTAAGTGGATAGATCATACCAGGTCTGTAGATACTGAACGGAACATTGAGTTCCATCAGATTATGATAGACAAGACCTGAAGCGATGAGAAGAACTCTTGAGCCTTCCACTTCTTGAAGAATATTCACTGGAGCATCATAAGCATACTTTGAGATTGCTTCAATCCGCTCTTTCATGGCATACTGCCTTGCATAGGTGATCGGTGGAAGCATGGTGTATTTTTTATTATCAGGTGTGAATCCCTTGGGTTCGTGTTCTACGCGAGGCTCTTCAGTAATGATTCCTCTGGCATGACACACTTTAGATGTGATATCCATCATAATTGGTGTTTCATATTCTTCGGATATATCGAAAGCAAGTTTTGTGTATTCCTTTGCTTCTTCAGAACTGCCTGGAAAAAATATTGGCATATTCGCAAATTTACCAATGATCCTGTTGTCCTGTTCATTCTGTGAACTGGCCATACCAGGATCGTCTCCTGTTACAAGTAGAAATCCACCATTCATAGGTGTCTGTGTAAAGGTCATCAGCGGATCCATGGCAACGTTAACGCCAACATGCTTCATGGACACCATGGAACGTGCTCCATAAAATGAACTTCCGATGGCTACTTCCACGGCTACTTTTTCATTCACGCTGAATTCAGCATATACTTCATCATACTTTTTAACTGATTCCAGAAGCTCTACCGTAGGTGAGCCAGGATAACTGGAAGCCAGAAGCCCTCCGGCTTCATAAAAACCTCTTGCGATGGCTTCGTTCCCTGTAAGAACTCTTTTAACTTTTGTCATTATTGATAACCCCCAAATGTTTTTCATAGTACTCTTTTATCTTACCATCAATTTGCATAATATTTAATTAATTTAGTGTGAAACGTTAAAAAATTGTGTAAGTTGATTCCTCCTTTTTACTAGAATCGATGAAAAAGAGAGGGTTTCCCCTCTCCTTTTGATAGAACTTAGCTTATTCAACTTATTTATGCGGATTTCTTTTCTTTCTTTCCAAATGATCTTTTTCAATGTCTTTCTTCCAGTCATCAGGAATGGAACTGTTCATTCTTATGTTTTCAACAGCGGAGCTGATGGTTTCAAAATTCAGCTTCGTACCCTTTTCATCAGCATGATAGGTCACAGCACGATTTCTTTCTATCCCGAAATCCGCTGCTACAAACTCAGCATCCATGTTGGCACCAAGAAAGATGAACTCGAATCCATAGTGTTCCTTCAACCTTTCAATTCTATTTCTGATTGCAGCCTGATGATACTCTCTGCTTGAATTTTCCATGCCATCTGTTGTGATCACGACGATGACATGGTCTTCACTTTTCCCTCTGGTCTTGCAGTGATTTTCCATATGGTCCAACGTCATACCGATGGCGTCATAAAGCGCTGTGGTTCCCGAAACCATATAATCACGTAAGGTAAGGGGTTTTACAAAACGAATATCTTCCCGGTCATGGAGAATTCTGCTTCGATGATTAAAGAGCACTGTGGTGACAAAAACTTCTCCAGGAAGCATCTTCTGCGCTTTGAGCATGGAATTATAGCCGCCGATGGTATCCTTTTCAAGTCCTGACATGGAACCGCTTCGGTCCAGGATCATTACAAGGTCTGTTCGTTTTTCATTCTTCATTGATATCCCTCCATATGTTTTATGATGTAAGGATATCAATAATCAGGACAAAAAGGGTCGCTTCAGAAGCGACATCTTTCTAGGCAAGCGTGTTCTCTTTCAAGACGAAAAGAACTTCATTGATCTCGAAGATGTCATAATTTTTATGCAGAATAAAGTATTCGATGATGATGTCGAAACGACTGGCGTGGGAAAGAGTATATCCTGCACGACCAATGAGATCAAGCGTTTCATCAAGATCCAGTTCCAAAGCGATAGCAAAGGCAATGGCTGTATTTTTGCTGGGTCTGTAGTTAATGTCTCCTCTGATTTTGGAAAAGAGTTTTCTTGATATATTTGCTTTTCTGTAGACTTCCACATCTGTATACCCATTTTGGTCAATTAGCTTCAGAAGTCTTCTGGAAAAGGTTTCTTCCATGGTGTTGAAAAAATCCTCCAGAGAAACTCTTTCGATGGCTGACGGTTCCTTCGCCAAGGAAGGCACCTCCATCTGCATCATCACAGGAGGCTCCTCTGAAAGGTCTCTTCTCTTTTTTGCTACTTCTCTTCGCTGTTCATATATATAGTAATCAGAAACATATTCTCTAATGGAAGCAAGCTTTTTCTCATCGACCTGAAAAGACTTCTCATCATAAAGCACAAGATAGACCATGAGGTCTTCATTTTTCAGAAAATCTGTAATCGCCTCTCTTGCTACTCTTAAAGCCTCTTCCTTCGGATAGCCGTAAATCCCCGAAGAGATCAGCGGGAAAGCGATGGATTCCAGTTTCTTTTCTTTTGCCAGATTCAGGGAACCCCTATGTGTTAGGATAGTTGTCAGTCACAACTGAAAATAGTATAGTAAATACTATTAATGAGAGGATGATGATGACAATGGCTTACAGTAAAGAATTACGGGATGCGATGGTTTCGAAGATGCTCCCGCCCAATAATCAGTCCATCGCAAGGATATCTAAACAGGAAGGGATTCCAGAGGCAACACTTCGAAAATGGAGAGATGGTGCAAGAGCAAACGGACAGGCTGCCCCTGCGACAGAAGCCAGTTCAGATTCGTGGAGCACAGAGGACAAGTTTCTCATCGTTGTAGAGACTGCAGGCATGACTGAAACAGACCTTGCAGAGTATTGTCGCAAGAAAGGTCTCTATGCAGAGCAGATCGAACGCTGGAAGGATGCCTGCATTCAGGCAAATGGTGGAATTGCCCAGGAAGCATCCCGTCTCAACAAAGCCCTGAAACAGAAGGACAAGGAGTTCAAATCACTAGAGAAAGAACTCAACCGCAAGGAGAAGGCTCTTGCTGAAACTGCGGCACTACTGGTCTTAAGAAAAAAAGCCAATGCGATTTGGGGAAACTTGACGGACGACGAGGAAGAATGATTGACGTCTCAGACCGCAGCAAAGCCATGACGTTAATCGATGAAGCTGTCGCAAGCGGCGCAAGACGTTCCTATGTCTGTAAAGAACTGGGTCTAACAGAACGCACTTACTATCGCTGGATGAAGCTCTACAGGTCTACCGGTGGCTACGCCGACCGGAGGCAGACCGCAGAGCGGCCTGAACCTGTAAACAAGCTGACAGAAGATGAGCGAAAAGAAATCCTCCAGGTGGTTAACTCTCCTGAATTCAAAAGCTCATCCCCCTGCGAAATTGTGCCTGCATTGGCTGACCAGGGGGTCTATCTAGCCTCCGAATCCACCATCTATCGGATTCTCCGGGAAAATTCCATGCAGCACCACCGGGGGCGGACTGCGGAAAGCAAGCCCCGCCAAATCTCGACCCATTGTGCAACCGGACCAAACCAGGTCTGGATGTGGGATATCACGTACTTGAATGGACCTATCAAAGGGCAGTTCTACTACCTGTATCTCTTCTCGGACCTCTTCAGCCGGAAGATCGTCGCCTGGGAAGTATGGTCCAAGGAATCGGCTGAACATGCCAGCCAGCTGGTTCGTCGAGGTGTGATTTCTGAACAGATCGCGCTCCGTAAGGAGCCACTTGTCCTTCATTCCGATAACGGCACCCCCATGAAGGGAGCGACCATGCTGGAGACACTTTACCATTTGGGGATCACTCCATCAAACAGCAGGCCTCGAGTAAGCAATGATAATCCATACTCGGAGAGCCTGTTCAAAACATTGAAATATAATTGCAATTATCAGCCTAAAGGCTTCAAAGACCTTGACGAAGCGCGACAGTGGTGCAAGAAGTTTGTCCATTGGTACAACAACGAGCACCGCCACAGTGGAATCAACTTCCTCACACCTGCCCAACGGCACAACGGAGCAGGCCAGCGAATCCTTGAACATCGCCGAATGGTCTACGAGGCTGCAAAAGCGAAGAATCCGGAACGGTGGTCTGGGACAACAAGAGACTGGACCCTTGTTGATGAGGTTTGGCTCAATCCTGAGAAATCAGGATCCAATAATCAGGAATTCGAAGCTGAGGTTTCAGTTTCATGACGCATTAAGAATTTATAGAATTACTGACAACTAACTTGACAGTTAGCGGAACTGAGATAGGCACTTCTTAACTGCATTTCTTCCTGATGATGGCCATCCTGCCATATGGGTCCCACGGCATGAATGATATACTTCGCTTTCAGCTTGTACCCTTGGGTCAGGACAGCGCTTCCCACAGGACACATATGGATTCTGTCACATTCTTCCTGGAGCTCTCTGGGCCCTGCTTCCAGAAAAATGGCACCACAGACACCTCCCCCCATTTTCAGTGTGGTATTGGCCGCATTGACGATGGCGTCCACATCCATTTTTGTGACATCGCCTTGCACGATTTTAAAAGGCATCTGTTTTTCCCCCTTCTTTAAACTGGAAATTCACTTGTTCACTCTGACCCTTATCTCTATAGAAAAGAATGCTGATGGTCTTCATCCAGACGGTCAAGATAATCCCGAAATGCTGTGGCGAGGGTGTACTTCTCTCTAATGCTCTCTCTTGACTCGAAAAGAAGCTCATCACCTGGTTTTTCCACTTTAATATGATAAGCCTTCAGTCTCCACTCTATATGGGTAAATAAAAACTTTTTGTCTTTCATTGACTCTATGGACATCGGATGTAGGTTCATCTCTTTCAGAAGAGCTTCCACTTCATTCTTTTCATAAAATCCTTCCTCATGAGGAAATTCATAAAGTCCACCCAGAAGTTTTCCTTCCGGTCTTTTTCGGATGGCATATCTTCCATCGTATTCGAGAATCAGCACGGTCCTTTCTTCTATTTTCTTCTCTTTAGGTTTCTTCTTTTTTGGGATTTCATCCTGCAGGTCTTTCTCATAAGCTGTGCAGTATTCTCTCAAAGGACACAGACCGCATTTAGGGCTTCCATTGGGTATGCAGATCAGCGCACCAATTTCAATCAGTGCCTGATTGAAATTACCAGTTTCTTCCTCTGGAAGAAGCTCTTTTACAGTATCCTTCAAAAAATCCATGACGCTCTTCTCTTTGATGTCCTCTCTCACGCCTAGGAGCCTTGACATGACACGAAAGACATTGCCGTCAACGGCTGGCACCTTTTCCCCAAACGCTTCTGAGGCGATGGCTCCTGCTGTATATTCTCCAATGCCTTTCAGCTTTAGAAGCTCAACGTATGTCTCTGGAAGTTTTCCTTCATGATTTTCTACAAGACTTAGAGCGGTGGTTCTTAGATTTCTGACACGATTATAATAACCGAGGCCTTCCCAGTATTTCATAAGTTCATCTTCATCAGACTTTGCAAGTGCTTGGATATCAGGATATTTTTCTATGAAACGATGAAAATATGGCATCGCTGTATCCACTCTGGTCTGCTGAAGCATGATTTCAGAAAGCCATATGTGATAAGGCACTGGATTTTCTCTCCAGGGCATTGTCCTTCTGTTTTTGTGATACCATAAAAGAATCCTTTCTGCAAAATCCGTTTTATGATTGATCAATCTCTTTTTCCGCTTACTGTTATCCGTCGTCATTTGTCCTCCTCTATTGTCCTTATTCTACTAATCGCTACTTAGAAGAATCTCTCCTCTTCTTCGATCTACTATATTTTTTCAAGACCCAATGTATCTTTGATGCTGCAGATTTTATCTGCCACCACAACCACATAGCTTTCACGGTATTTAGGAAGCTTTATAGTCAGAGGCCACATATGCTTCAGAATAATATCTTTTTCTATCTCGTTGATTGTAAAATGCTTCTTCGCATTTCTTAATGCGGTTCCTGGATGATGGAATCCATGGAATCTTTTTCTGTTCTCATCTCGTATATGCCAGTCATATAGGTAGAAGTCATGGAGCAGTGCGCCACGAAGAAGACTCCTCTCATCCACTCTGAGTCTCAGGTTTCTTGCAAGAATGAAACTTGTCCATGCCACATTGACTACATGGTCATAGGTGGAGAGGTTCCCATGCTGAATAAAGTCTTTCATCTTCAGCACTTCCTCATCTCTTAGAAGGTCTTTCAATATATAATCAAATGTTACTCTCTCATACTTTCTCTTTTCCATCTATAAGCACTCCTACTCTTCTTTTTATCATCATACAGCAACTGGATTGGATAGCAAAAGAACTTTCATTTGTGATAAGATATTTTTATCATATTAATGAAAATAAATGAATCAGAGGAGTGACCTCCATGAGAATATATAAACTTCAGAGTCTCCATTGCAGAGACTGCGGAGAACGACTGGAACAAAGACTTAAAGAACTTTCCCCTGGTCAAGACGTCAAGGTGGATTTTGCAAGACGAGAAATCACTGTATCGGACGATATGAAAGATGATGAGGTGAAGCTGATCTTTGCCCAGGAGAAAGTAATCGCAATACAAGAAGATAAGACAGCGCATAGCGCCCTTGAATCCCATGAACATAAGAAAGGACACAGTCATGATCATGGACATCATCATGATGTGGATTTTAACGATGCTGACAAGTCTGTGAAAAACATCAAGATTGTCTTTTTCCTGAATCTCTTCTTTTCGATTCTTGAAGTGATTTTCGGGCTGCTCTTTAATTCCATGGCTATTTTATCTGATGCCATCCATGATTTCGGAGATTCTATTTCGGTAGGACTGTCCTGGTTTTTCCAGAAGTATTCAAGAAAAGAACCCAGCAACCGCTTCAGCTTCGGTCACCAGAGATTTTCTCTCATGGGTGCACTGATCACGGCTACTGTTCTTCTTGTAGGTTCCATCTTTATTTTCGGTAGAAGCATTCCAAGGCTTATGAACCCGGAAGAAGTTCATGCGGAAGGGATGCTGATATTATCTCTTTTTGCCATCGCCATGAACGGATATGCTGCATGGCTCCTAAGTAGAGGAGCCAGCAAGAATGAAAAAGTACTGAACGTGCACATGCTGGAAGATGTCCTTGGCTGGGTAGGCGTCCTCGTTGTAAGTATTGTAGTCCGGTATACAGACTGGTATATTCTGGATCCCATTCTCTCCATTCTGATTTCCCTGTTTATTTTCTACAAAACACTGCCACTATTTATCTCCACCATGCATATCTTTCTGGAAGGAGTTCCTTCCCACGTCGATCTTGACAGGCTGGAAGAAGATATTCTTAAAATCGAAGATATACATGCAGTGACGCACCTTCATATCTGGTCCATTGACGGAGAAGAAAACGCCATGAACGTGACGCTTTTTGTTAAGACAGGTGATCAGAGAAGAATTGAAAGCATAAAGGATGAAGTAAGATCCCTTACGTCAGATCTTCGCGTCAGCCATTCCACCATTGAAATCATCAGTGACCTGAATAAGATCGTTATGCATAAGAAGATTTAAGCTGTTTATGATCAGCTATAGAGAAAGAGGAGACGTATTCGCACGTCTCCTCTTTCTCTAGTCCAGCAGAATCTGATTTTATTGTTCTTTCTGTTTATCTGCTCTCTTTTTACCTTCATTGGAAAGGATCATCTTCTCATTCCGCTTGAAGTTCTTGATTTCTTTCAATGGTCTGAAGCGAAGAGCCGAGTAGTCTTCACTGATTGATATCTGGCTGACAGGTTCATAGGAATATTCTCCGAAAACTTCCCATCCTTTGTCTCTTGTAATATCTGATTTTATTGTCTTTGAAGATTTCTTCGGATAGGATACCCAAAATAGAGTATCCTTATGAATCCGGTCCATGAGTTCTGGTACCATTTTTCTTATTTCCTCCTGCGAGTGAAAAAATAGTAGAATAAAGTCCGCTTTCTCCTCATCCAGTGCTTCACTTACAGGCAGCACTTCCAGAAATTCATTTTTAAGTTCTTTTAAAATCTCAGGAAGATTCAGAAGGTAGAGCTTTCTCTCTTCTTTTCTTTTCAGTTTTTTCAGTAGCTCCATTGGCTCACTCCTCTCCTTTCTATTTCATACCTTAATCATCCTATACACCTTCCCCATCAAAAGCTGGAATAAAGCTCTCATCCTGGGTCTCATCTTCCTGGATAAAGGCATTTCTGATTCTTATGAGCTTTGCAAACATCACGAGTTCCTCATATTCTTCCTGTGTCACTTTTCTCTTAAGTTCAAGGTACTGATCAATTGTCAGCATCGGTGTGTACTGATTCATGATGCTTATAAAGATCTTCTCCTCATAGGTCTCCTGAAGATAAGTCAGAATATCTTTCGAGTCATATAGGTACCCTGGAAGACTCAGATGTCTTACAATGGTTCCTTTTAACATAAGACCTTCTTCATCAAATACAGGAATCCCCGTCTGCCTGAACATCTCAAGAATAGCGGGCTTCGCATAGACGCTATAGTCTGCACAATTTGAATACCTCATAGCGATTTTCGGATCCATATACTTAAAATCCGGAAGATAGATATCAATCATGCCCTCCAGAAGCTTCAGTGTCTCCACCTTCTCATATCCGCTGCTGTTATAGACTATGGGCAGTCTAAGTCCTTTCTCCTTTGCCGCTCTCAGGGCTTCTATGATCTGTGGGACATAATGACTGGGCGTCACAAGATTGATGTTGTTCGCTCCTTTGTCCTGAAGCTCAAGAAAGATCTCCGCGAGCCTGGAAATAGAGATATACTTCCCTTTCTTGCCTAGGGCGATTTCATGATTCTGACAGAAAACGCATCCCATGGCGCAGCCTGAAAAAAACACTGTACCTGAGCCTCTTTCTCCTGACAAACATGGCTCCTCCCACATGTGAAGCGCTGCACGTGCCACCAGAAGCGCACTTCCCACACCGCAGTAACCTATTTCTCCCTGATTACGATTGACACTGCAGGATCTTGGACAGATTGTGCAGCTGTCAAGTAATTTCATATGTTCCATCTATTTATCTCCCTCAACTTCAGACTTAAGAATCTATAATAACTCTCTTCATTGAACAAAATCGCTACGCGATAGTTCTTTGTCTTAATTCTATACTAATGCCTCTTGTTTTGACAGAGGCTTATTTTTTTGCGCAAAAATAGTAGTGTTCCTGAATCTCAAGCGTTATCATTGAATCACCACAAAACAAAATAACAAGAAAGGAGGACACTACTATCCGTACGACTATCTTATCATGCCTGGCCCTTTTCAACAATAATATTCTGCAGTATTCTTTTATACTATTTGGTCATCCTCCCTAGAATCTGCTGGTGCGCTACACCTGCAGCCATTCTGAAAGGAGACCTGTTATGACGACTTCTGTTTATGATTCCTACTTCAAGGAAATGGATACCTATCTTGATCTTCGAGATCTTTCGATCAACACAAGGAGGAACTATCACTCTTCTCTGAAAGCCTATCTCACCTGGCTTTCCGAAACCCTTGCGGTTTCGCCTGAAGACGCCACCTACGATAACATCCGCACCTATCTTCTCCATCTCAAGCACAGCCGCAAGCTCTCCAACCACAGCATCAATGCCCACGCTTCCACCATCCGCTTCTTCAGGATATACATCCTCAAGCAGGGATGGAGTCAGTACGAAGTGCCTCGGATGAAGTATCGCACCAAGCTGCCCTTCGTCCTGTCCAAGGAGGAGGCTCTCGAGTTCATCGATTCCATTCCCAATCTCAAGCACAAAGCCTTCATTTCTCTGCTCTATTCCTCGGGTCTCCGCATCAGTGAGGTCTGCTCCCTACGGTACGAAGACATTCAACGCAAGAATCTCCGGATTTTCATCCGCAGCGCGAAGAACAGATCCGAGCGATACGCTGTGCTCTCCACCAGCGCCCTGGACATCCTCACCTGCTACTGGAAAGCCCATGGGAAACCACGAGGATGGCTCTTTCCAGGCACAAAGCCGGATTCCCACATTGTCAAGCTTACCGGAAGCCTCTACATCCAGAGACAGCTTGATTGTCTGAAGTGGAGCCTTCCTGTCACGGCCCATACCTTCCGCCATTCCTTCGCCACTCACCTCTATGAACAGGGCACGGACCTTGTGACCATCAAGAACCTCCTCGGTCATCGGTCCCTGAACAGTACGCTTCTCTACGTCCACCTTGCCCGGACGGGCATGGGTAACGCCATCAGTCCCTTCGATGTGCGGTGAGTGTCATGAGCTATGCGATCCAGAACATCTTCTCTCAATCCTATGATTATTATCGCGAGTCTGTCCCGGTCCGTCCCGCAGCCCATAAGGCCGCAGTATCCATCATCAGGTGCAAAACGCCTCTTCTTGGCGGCAACTCTTCTGTCTGCCAGGACTGCGGAGTTGCCGAAGTTCACTATAATTCATGCCGCAACAGGCACTGCCCTTGCTGTCAGGCCATCAACAAGGAGAAATGGATCGATGCCCGGAAAGCCGATGTAGTCGATGCACCTTACTTCCATGCTGTCTTTACCGTGCCCGTGCAGCTCAACAGCCTCTTTCTCGCCAACAGACGCCTTCTCTTCAGCCTGCTCTATGACAGCAGTGCTGAGACCCTGAAAGAGCTTGCCAGGGACAAGAGGCATCTGGGCGCACAGATCGGGTTCATCAGCATCCTCCACACCTGGGGAAGCAACCTTTCCTTTCATCCTCATATTCATGCCATCGTTCTTGGAGGAGGCCTCAGCACAGAGCAGGAGTTCATCGCGGCGAAGACCGGATTTCTCTTTCCTGTCAGAGCCGTCTCAAAACTCTTCAGGGGGAAATTTCTTCATGGCCTGAAATCACTCTACCAGAGTGGACAGCTGAATATTCCGTTCTCACAGGCTATGCTCAGATATCCTTCCCAGTTCAATGATTTCCTGTCCTCGCTCTATGCCAAGGAATGGATCCCCCATCTCAAGGAGACCTTCAAAGGTGCTGCAAACGTGATTGAATACCTCGGTCGCTACACCCATAACATCGCCATTTCCAACAGCAGGATTCTGAAAGTGACAGACCAGTCCGTCTCCTTCAGAATAAAGGACTACCGGACCGGAAACCCTTCCATCCTTAGTCTCTCGTCGGAAGAGTTCATCCGGAGATTCCTCATGCATGTCCTTCCTGACCGATTCGTCAGAATCAGGCATTACGGACTTCTCAGCAACAGGTCCAAGGGTAAAAAGATGACACTGGTCAGGCAGCTGGTCGGAGGTGTCCGCATGGAGCCAATGTTCAAGGATATGACCACACTGGAAGTGCTGAAGAAACTCTACGCCTTCGATCCTGGAATATGCAGGCATTGCGGTGGAGTGCACCTGAAAAACACGACTCTTCCATCCAGTCCGAAACTGGAATAGAGCCTGCTGCCTCTCATAGCTTTTCCGCTCCAGATATCTGGGGCTGTTTGCCATGCAGATTATCGCTGAAATGCTTGCGATTCTGCCTGAATCCTTCTGCGCCAGATCAAAAGACTCTCTCATCGAGGCGGATGGACTTCATTGGTTCCCCATAGGCTTGCGCCTGAAACCGCGACATTTGTTCAATGGGAAAAATCATAATCGGGCCATCCTGACCCTGAGGTTAAGGATGGCTATTGTTTTGGCCACGATTATCATTCTTTCCTAATTAATTATACTCAATATCCAGTTCAATGAGAATCATATAGAATTTCTTCTTTATTGAATCATAGATCTGTTAAGATTATCTGATCCATTTTAAGTGGGTCCATTTCAGGCGGATGCAATACAACTTCATTTAGACTTGGAAATCCGACGAATTAATTAATTATTCAGATTGTTTTCAGAATTTATTTGATATAATTATAACCATATACTATAGGGGGATGAACTTATGAAAAAGAAATATGTAGTGCTTAGTTTCTTTCTGCTTTTAATTCTTATCCTCTTTGTATGGGCGATACCCGTGCTGACCCAGGAGGATAATACAGTATCTGTTTTATCAGGAATAGTACGACTCAGTATAAGCGATTCTGAAATCATACAATATGATGATGACGATCGAGCCCTTTACTTTGTTTCGAAAAGTTCACTGAACGAGAAGCTCATTGAATCTGTACTTCCTGAGGATGGATTTGTCTTGACTGACCAGATGGGCTCTGCCTATCTGTTTGTAGATGATGAGGATCCATCTAATCAGTTGCTTGTTTCAGGAACTCAATTCACCCGTTTTTATAGACTCTGGAAAATACCAAAAGATCAGTAAAGATGTTTTGTAGCCTATATAAGGTTAATTGTTCTTTTTAGAAGATCAATTCTTGTTTCATTTTACTCAGTGAAAATTTTATTCACCTGAATACAGAAGACCTGGAGTTCTTTTACGAATTCCAGGTCTCTTCATTATCATATTGATTAAACCATATGATTTATTTAGCCTTGTTTCTTGTCTGAACATCAAAGATTACTGCCAGTATGAGGATTGCACCTCTTATGATGTACTGATAGGATGCACCAACATTCAGAAGGTTCATACCACTGGTAAGAGAAGCCATAACAAGTGCTCCGATGATGGAACCTGTGACTCTACCTACTCCACCTGCTGCAGATACACCGCCGACATAAGCGGAGGCAATGGCATCAAGCTCAAATCCTGTTCCGGCTGTCACTGTTGCAGACTGAAGTCTTGCAGTAAAGAGGATTCCTGATAATGCTGCCAGCATACTCATGGAAGCAAAGACGAAAAGTGTTACTTTCTTTACATCGATACCACTGAGTTTTGCCGCTTCATCATTACCACCTACAGCATAGATGTGTCTTCCAAGGACTGTTTTTGTTGTCAGGAAATGATAGATAGCAACTACAATCATTACAATGACTACGGTCCAGGAAAGTCCGTTGTAATCTGAGAGAATGTATGTGACATATCCGATAAGTAATGAAACGAAAACCATTTTAATATAGAAGATCTTAATCGGAACCACTTCAAAATTATATTTAAGCTTGTTTTTACGGTTCTTAAACTGTGCCCAGATCCCATATACAATGAAAAGCGCACCTAGTACTAAGGTCAGCGTATGGAAACCGGGAATAAGCTTGATGGGGTCTGGTATATAACCGACACCGATACTGTTGAAGAACTTATTGGGAACAATGATCGTACCGGTTCTAGATGTAACCTGAAGCAGTGCTCCTCTGAATATGAGCATGCCTGCCAGAGTAACAACGAATGCAGGAATCTGCAGTTTTGCAACCAGATACCCGTTAAAGAGTCCTATAAGGATACCCATGACTAGTACAATCGGAATGACAACAAGTACAGGAAGGTTGTAGGCAGTAAGCAGCATCGCAGCTACCGCACCCAGAAACCCTGCCACAAATCCGACGGAAAGGTCGATATGCTTAATAATCAGAATCAGAGTCATACCAACTGCAAGCACTGCAATATAACCCATGGAATTGATCAGATTACTGATATTTCTTGGAGACATAAAAACTCCATCACTTAAAATGGAAAATACCAGCATGATTGCAAATAGAGCAATGAACATTCCGTATTCTCTGATATTCTTTCTAAGCATGGTTTTGAGATCATTAAATAGTTCCATATAATTTCCTCCTCTACTTTTAGACTGTAGCCAGTTCCATGATTTTGTCCTGAGTCGCCTCTTCCACTGTGAGTTCACCAGTGACTTTTCCTTGTGCGACCACGTAGATACGATCACTCATACCTAGTATTTCCGGAAGCTCTGAGGAAATCATGATA
This sequence comes from uncultured Proteiniclasticum sp., assembly GCA_964643785.1. Lineage (GTDB taxonomy): Bacteria > Bacillota > Clostridia > Clostridiales > Clostridiaceae > Proteiniclasticum. The sequence continues at coordinate 29,197 of CAZXUT010000014.1, read as the reverse complement.
ATGCTCATGCCTTCTGCTATCAGACTATTGATGATGGTGTATATTTCAAACTTCGCACCTACATCGATTCCTCTAGTCGGTTCATCTAAAATAAGTACCTGAGGTCTGGTGTTCAACCATTTTCCGATAGATACCTTCTGCTGATTTCCACCACTGAGATTTCTGGTCAGCTGTTCTACAGATGGGGTTTTGATATTCAGTGATTTTCTGTAATGCTCACCAACATTGATTTCTTCGTTTTCATTAACGACACCCTTACTTGCGATGGCTTTCAGGTTTGCCATGGAAATGTTATGTTTGATGTCCTGAAGAAGAATCAGGCCTTCCGCTTTACGATCTTCGGTGACGTAAGCGATTCCGGCTTTGATGGCATCTTTAGGATGATGAAAATTCATTTTTTCGCCATTTAGAAAAATATCGCCTTCGATTCTGAAACCCTTTGGATTTCCGAAGATGGATGTGGCAAGTTCTGTTCTACCAGCACCAATAAGACCTGCAACGCCTACCACTTCGCCTTTTCTGGTGTTGATATTGACATTTTTGAGTACTTTCTTTCCATTTTTCGGATTGACAGCATTCAGATTTTTGACTTCAAGAATGATATCCCCGATCTTCTTTTCCAGTCTCTTCGGAAAGATATCGTCAATGGCTCTACCGACCATATTACGGATAAGCACTGGCTCAGATATTTCCCCCTTCTCTTTGGAAAGGGAGCAGATGGTTTTTCCATCTCTTAATACTGTGACCGTATCTGCAATATGAATGACTTCTTTCAGCTTGTGAGAAATCATGATTGAAGTCACTCCTTCTTCTTTCAGCTCAAGAAGCAGTTTTAGAAGATTTTCTGAGTCATCATCATTAAGCGCTGCTGTAGGCTCATCAAGAATGATCAGACTTACATTTTTACTGAATGCCTTGGCAATCTCAATGAGCTGCTGTTTACCTACGCCAAGTTCCTTGATCTTTGTTTCAGGATTGACGTTGAGTCTGACTTTTTTCAGCATCTCTGCGGACATCTTGATGGTTTCATTCCAGTCGATAATTCGTCCCTTTTTGATTTCATGTCCTAAATAAATATTTTCGTACACAGAAAGCTCTGGTATAAGTGCTAACTCCTGATATATTATAGCAACTCCAGCTTTTTCACTATCTTGAATTCCCTGGAATTTTTGTATTTCATCGTTAAGAACAATGTCTCCATCATAGGAACCATGTGGCCATACACCTGATAAAACCTTCATCAAAGTAGATTTTCCAGCTCCATTTTCACCAACAAGGCAGTGAATTTCCCCTCTTTTCACTTTGAAATTCACATTATCGAGGGCTTTCACACCCGGAAATTCTTTTGTTATATTATTCATTTCAAGAATAAAGTCTGTCTTAAGGGCTTTTTCCATAATGCATCCCTCTCCTCTGTTTCGCGTAAGTCTTTAGTCTGTATAGAAATCAAAATGAAATAATCATCATATTTCTCCACAATATCATAAATAGTGAAAGCCTTTTAAAGGCTTTCACTATAATGATTCTTAAAGAATTGAATTAGAACTGTCTGTTATTCAAGACCTGTGAATTCGGAAGCTTCATAGTAACCTGAGTCAATAAGTGAAGCTTTGACGTTTTCCTGATCTACTGTGATTACTTCTGTCTGCTTTGCAGGAACTTCCTTGGACTTATTGTCATAAGAACCAGTAGTAGCAGGTGTTTCACCCTTAAGTATGGATACTGCCATATCTATGGAGTCTTTAACAAGTGTTCTTACATCCTTGAATACTGTCATGGACTGTTTTCCATCGATAATATACTGTACAGAAGCCATTTCAGCATCCTGTCCTGTAACTACAAAACTTGTAACATCACTGTCTGTAGCAAATGTATCTGCTATAGATCTTGCAGTACCATCATTAGGAGCCAGTATAAATACATCGCCCTTGTCAGCTGCGCTTGCTGCTGTCAGATGTGATTCTGCTTTGTTCTTTGCTTCATTGAAATCCCAGTTTGTTGTGATCTGTCCGATGATACTGGACATTTCGTCTCTTGTAAGTTCAGCTTTGTCCTGAAGTTTTACAGCTTCTGGTGAATTCTTGATTACAAATGTTCCATCTGCAACCTTAGGCTGAAGAACGCTCCATGCTCCTTCAAAGAACAGGAATGCGTTGTTATCGGATGCTGCACCAGCATATAGGTAAAGTGGATTGTCTGATCCGGATGCATTGTCTATGAGATACTGACCCTGTGCTGCACCAACAGCTATGGAGTCAAATGTCACATAGTAATCAACTGCTTCTGTACCAGTGATCAGTCTGTCATAGGAAATAACTTTAACGCCTTCTGCTGCTGCTGCATCTGCTGCGGCCGCTGCGGCATCTCCATCTTGTGGACAGATAATAAGAACATCGATGCCCTTGGTCAGAAGTGATTCAACATTTTCTTTTTCCTTTGCTGAAGATCCTTGGCTGAATAGAATCTCTACAGAGTAATCTGTTGCATCAAGTGCTTCCATGAATCTGGCTTCATCCTGGACCCATCTTGGCTCATCTTTTGTGGGAAGAACAATACCGATATCTACAGTACCACCGTTGTCTCCATCATCTGTTCCTGAGGAACAGCCTATTGAAAGTAACATCATACTAGAAAGTAAAGCAGATAAGATGACAAGTTTACGATTCTTTTTCATTCTTTTTACCCCTCTCTTAATTAGACAATTCGGCGCATAAAAAATTATCCCTTATAAAATTCTCAGTCATTTTTAAATCAGCCAAAACTAAATATAACTTTTTCTTCCATAAATGGATACCATTCGCCTTATTTGTCATTTTTTGAACAATTTATGAATTCACTGTTCGTACTTATTTTAACCAAAGGTGAAACCGTTGTCAATCCTGTTCGTACATGTTTAACAGATTATGAAAAATCGTCTTTAAAATCAAACAAAAACAGGATAATATTTAGTAATGGCATACATATTTCTCTAGTTTGATATTGAAAATGTATATGCATTATTTTATGTATTTATTCAGTGTTGTCATTTGAACTGAATTCTTTCATAATTGAGTCTTTTTACGGAATTTCGAAAGAAAATATGCATTTTACTCCATAGACATTCTATCTTGATAAGGATTTTCCAAGTATGAAATCAGTGCATAAAATATATTTATATGCATAGTAAATGACGAATCGAAATTCTACTTCATAGAGTCGTTGGCACTGATCATTCCATACTTTTCTATGTTTAATCTTCTCCTGATCTATTTACACTTCTATGCAGTCGACCAAAAGATTTCAGAAGCAGCAGATTTTTTATAGCCAGATCGGCTCTCCACCAATTTCTTGAAATGGCAAATTCATCCGGGAAACTATCCCATTTCCAGTTGATTTCCCAGTACCCATCTTTATGAAGTGTATTTTCAATGGTGTCTAGCTCTAGTTTGAGCAACTCTCTTACCTCATCATGCTTTAATAGTGGATGGTGTACTTCTTTTATAAAAGCTGATGGTCTACAGGTATACTCTTCCCATTTTCTGGAATCTTTTTCAATGGTCTTTTCTTCCAGCTTGTTTAATCTTTCCTCGTCCAGATAGTCTCGAACACACTCAATAGAGATAAGGTCGTGCATGGATGGTTCATCCGTTTCAATAAAATCTTTCTTTATATTTTCAATCTCATTTAATGCCAGCATATATAAATCTGACTGATAATCACCAAAATCCAGAATAAATCGCAGAAGCGATGCGGTAGGATTGAATTTTGTCATCGTCCCCTCATCTGTAGTCTCCCACCAAGGGGCATGTGGATGAAGATTGTTCTCCGGTAGTGAAAACAGCCATTTTCGGGAACTTTTCCCATGGGTCGATTCAAGGTACTTCAGCATCTCAACAATCATTGGATGCTTTCTGTTCTTGTGTCCGATTTCCCGTAAAATTTCAGCCGCTGTATTGGTGGTGATCGGTGTTGAATGGGGATTCCATGAATCCGGTTCCAGCGAATGTCCGAATCCACCATCTTCATTCTGATAAAAGGAAAGTAGTCTGATGACTTCATCACTTTCTCCATCTTCAAAATGAAATGCCCAACGGGCCAGATCCAGCGGGCGTGCGTTCCGATGGATCCAGTTTCTTATCTTATTAAAATCATTGTTATTCATTTTTGATGCTCCTTTTAGAAAAAGGACTTTTATTACTTAATATCTGAAGTACTTATCTTTAAACCAGGATTCATAAAAACGGGCAACATCATAATTTCTCATTTTATCGATAAGATGATCCAGAAGATCCTCCCATACCACCGGTATGTAGTGCTCTTTGAAGCCATCGTTAAGAATCTCTTCTTCTACCTTCAACGCTTTGTCTCTGATCTGCCAGTTTTCTCTTGGGTATATCACCAGAAGATAGCTGTCTTCAGATAGATGTACAAGACTTCTCATGAAGTTATAGTTTTCAAGAAAAAACTTTTCGTTTTTATACTCCTCTTTAATGATTCCAGATTTCTCAAGAAGTGACTTGTAAGTCTCTTCATATTTCTTCGTGAATTCTTCATCCAAAGCTTTCCCATAGCATCCATTGGTATATTTTGCCATGACATAGACTTCTTTTCCAGATTTCAACTTGAAGTAGAAATCAAAACAGGTTTTACGCCCTTGTGTCTCTTCGATTTCAGAAATCTTGGAGAAAGATATATGAGAAGGGTCATAGACAATTTCATCTTCTATGCCCATAAGCTTAAGCAGCGTATCCAGTTCTCTATACTTTAAAAGCGGATAAAAGAAATTCACAGCCATGACCTGTGACGAGTTCAGATGATGTGAGTATCTGTGCCAGTGGATTGAAGACAGATACTTCGACCCGACCAGTTTTTCCTTCACATCACGGGAGAAATTCATCTCATAGTACTTCTCAGGCAGGATATGGCTATAAAATCTTCCATTTATATTTACAGTTTCCTTCACTCTTAAGAATTTCTCTTTATACTTTTTCATATGATCAAGGACTTTACTTCTGAACGCTCTGCAATCCAGAAAAGCCGTTTCGTAAGCCCAAGTAAGACTCACTGTAGCCAGTTCCTGACTTGGAAAGTCCTCTTCTGCAAGAAAAACAAAAGAACTATCTTTATGGAGTCCGAAATCTTCATTTCCTGGGTCCGCCATATTGATGATGGCTCTATAGACCGCAGCCTCTTCAATCGTCCCTAACTCTCTTGCCCTGCTCAGATTTTCAATACCGATGAGAATCGGCTGATCTTTTTTCTTCGTCAGCTCTTTTATATTTTCTGGTGATAAATCATGTCCGCTTAGTAGAATGAATTCTCTGTTCGTCTCTTCACTGAAAGAGAGAATCTCTTCCATAATTTCATCCTTGCACTCAGATACTCTTATGACGAGAAGATTCTTTATCCCCGTATTTCTGGAGAGAAACTCCTGAAGTACCCTTTTCTCTTCAATCATTTTGCTCCGCTCATCCACCATACTTGTTTCTTTTAACATCAATGTCCTCTGCATTTTGAAAATCCCCCCATCAAGCCATAAAATATATTCTTCATTATTGGTAACGTATGACTATATTTTATCTCAATTTCGGTATAAAATGTTATTTTTCAGATAAAATTTTAGAAAATAACAATAATTGAAATCGATTTCTCTTTAAAGCAAAAAAAGAGAGGATTTCTCCTCTCCTAAGATTATCAATTAATGAATGGGTCTGTTTGGATCTAATGGATTTATTTCATCCACCGACACATTCCGATTTACTTTATCAGCGTTTACATTATCTTCCAGTTCTCTTTCATTCAAAGCAAAATCCTTATCTATAGGTTCCACTTGAACGTCATCATGCACCTTTTTCATATTGTGTGGAGTATTGATCACGTCATCTTCTGTAATGGTTCCAGGTGTCATGATTTCATCATCTAGTGAAGGATCCACATAGGTTCCTGGTGTAGTCTTATGGAATCCATAATCTGCTGCTACATAGGTTCCTGGATTCTGCGGGTCTTCATTGAATCGCTCAATAATAGTATAGGTTCCTGGTGTTCTGATATCATCAATCAATAAATCAGGTGCCCTGTAGGTTCCTGGATTTTCTATATGTTGTCTGATTTCATCATGAACACCGATAAACACAAGAATGTTACCATCCTTTAATCTATCACTATAAATGGATGTATTCTCTGGAGGAATACCATAATGCGAAAGCGAGCCCACAAATTCATTTACACCTTTCCCATGATAGAAATTACCGACTACAACTTCATCTTTCTCTATAGCATCAGTTGAACCTTTTATGATCTTGTAATCGTATGGTTCATTTGTTACCACAGATATTTCATTTGGATCCAGACCCATTTCTTTCAGATGATTGATTGCTAGAATCGCTTCTTCTTCTGTTCTAAATGTTCCAACTAGTTTTTTCAACAGATAACACTCCTTTGTATCAATTTGTTTTCTTTGTCACCTATTACTATACTGCTTATATGAGACTATTCTATAACCATTTGATGAAATGGCAGTAAACCATTTGAAACATTTCGTTCATATTATGCTCAGCCCCAGGAATTATGCCTGATCTTTCTCCATTTCTAGAAGCCTCGCTTTGACATCAAGTCCACCTGCAAAACCAACCAGCTTGCCGTTTTTTCCGATGACTCGATGACAAGGTATAATCACAGGGATTCGGTTTCTGTTATTGGCCATGCCTACAGCCCTTGAAGCTTTCGGGCTTCCAACAGAAATGGCGATATCTTCATAGGTTCTTGTTTCTCCCTTAGGAATTTCTCTAAGCGCTTCCCATACTTTCTTTTGAAAAGGAGTACCTTCTATTCGAAGAGGAATGTCGAATTCTTCTCTGTCTCCTTGATAGTATTCATTGATCTGTAGTTCAACTTCTGCAATCAGTTCTGTCTTCTTTTCTTCCATACCCAGAATGGATACTTTACCAAAATGAAGATCAGTGATCTTTCCGTCATTTTCAAGAACCGTCAGATCTCCAATGAGTGTTTCGATAGTATATTTACATTTCATTGCAAATTACCCTCCAATTCATTTATTGATTTCATCATACCTTATCTTTATGAATTAGAGAAATTCATAAAAAAATAAATGGCATAGAAAAAGACCTGAATGAATTGTCATTCAGGTCTTATGGTGGGAAGAACAGGACTCGAACCTGCGACTTCCACCTTGTCGAGGTGGCACTCTCCCAGCTGAGTTATCCTCCCATGAGGCAGTTAACCGCCTATTCATTATAACAAATTCCATTCAAGAGGGATAGTATTTTTTTAATCTTTATTAAATATTTCTCTATCTATTTTTGTGATGCTGTTTTCTCCTGTTATCTCCTGATCTCACCTGTTTTCAATTTAATCGAATTAACGGACTGTTCATACTCACTTCGAAAGCATCCCAAAACCAGCTATTCTTCATGTAGGGTAAATCTCTTATAACATTGCACTTCAATGGTTCTCTATATGTAATAATCCGTATGCTCACAATTTTACATCATGAATATTCAAATCTATGTATTTCATTTTTTAAAAATGAGATACCAGAAATCTTCTTTCCGGTATCTCACATTATTTATTTGTTTATCTTCTTTGGTTTTCTTCTGTAGGTTTTTCTATTTGTCTGAACTGGAGCAGTTTCTTCTTCCTGTACTTCTTTTCCTTCACCGATCAAGGATACCCACATGGAAGTCCCATCTTTTCCTTTGGTGTTGAATTCCAGAAAATCGAACTTTTTAAGAAACTTGGAAAGCTTTGTATCACCATAGTTTCTTACATCAAAGTCAGGATATCGTTTTACAAGTCTGTTTCCGATTTCCCCCATGTTCATGCTCTGAGCTTCCACTTCATTCATCATTTTAAGAACAGTGGCTTTGATGACTTCAATATCAGTCATACTCTTCTGGTCATCCGGTTTATCGGCTTTTACCGTTTTCTTTCCATTGCCACCAACTGGCGTCTGGGCTTCTTTCTTCATTTCTTCCAGTTCCGATGCCTTTGCATCTTCTTCCTGTTTGTTCTTCTCGTCAGATGCCAGCAATACATCCAGATACTTGAACTGATTGCAGGCAGCGATAAATGGTTTAGGTGTCTTTTTCTCACCCATTCCGATGACAAGCTTACCTGATTCTCTTAATCTTGAAGCAAGCTTCGTAAAATCGCTGTCACTGGAGACAATACAAAACCCCTCCACATATCCGGTAAAGAGGATATCCATCGCATCAATGATCATAGCTGAATCCGTTGCATTCTTCCCCACTGTATAGCTGTACTGCTGAACTGGAGTCACTGAATTTGCAAGAAGGATATCTTTCCATGACGCTGCACCTGGTGATGTCCAGTCTCCATAGATTCTCTTATAAGTGGATACTCCATAATTGGAAACTTCGTCAAATATGTATTTGATGTATTTTGCTGAGACATTATCTGCATCAATCAAGATTGCAAATCGTTTTTCTTCTACCATCTATTGGCCTCCAAATTTTCTAACTTTTCTTTCATCATACCACGAAACGATTAGAAATTCGGGATATTTTCTCTGATTTTCTACCTTAAATCCTATTTTTTTCAGGTTATTCAATTTCCATGCAATTCTGATCTATAAAGACCTCTTGCGCCTGCTCTATGGTGTTATAATTCTGTTTAAGTTTAATTCATAATTGCATTCATATTTCTTTCATATTTCTTCAAATCAGTCTATAATAAGATGTGCTTCATTAATCTATTAAATATATTAGAAAATACTCACGAAGTTATAAGAATTATGATTTAGACTAATAGAGTCAGTAGAACATAATGAGAGGAAGAAAATACATGGAATCATTTTATATTTATCTCGTATTTACTAAAACAGGTACATGGCTGTCTCGTGTCATCGCCACTTTTTCTGACATGAAATACGTACATGCATCTATAAGCTTTGATGACTCCTTTACCCGTATGTATTCATTCGGTAGAAGAAACCCTGATAATCCTTTTTCCGGAGGATTTGTGGAAGAAAACTTAAAAGGTGGCGTCTATCAGAAGTTTACTGAATCAAGATGCCTCATCTATAAGGTTCAGGTCACAGAACTTCAGTATTATTCACTGATGCAGGAACTGGCCAGATTTCAGAATGAAGCCGAAAAGTTTCATTACAACCTCATTGGACTTGTGGGAGCTAAACTTGGTATTCCGCTGAAGAGAAAACATCACTACTTCTGTTCTCAGTTTATTTCAGAAATTCTGATCAACAGTAAGATCTATGACATAGACAAAGAACCAGAACTGATTTCCCCTGATGATCTATATACTGTTAAAAATATGGAACTTCTTTATGAAGGATACATCTCCATGTATAACGGACAGATTGATCTGGTCCTGGAACCGAATTTGAAGGCAACAGCAATTATATAATCCATTTTTAGTCTAGAAACCAATTACTTTAAAATTATAGATGAAAGACACAGACTTTAAGTGACTAAACCACATAGAGATAAAGATAAGCTTCATGTTTCTCCAAAGAGAACATGAAGCTTATTTTATTTCCTGTAATATCTAGATTTTTACAATCCAGTCATGTGTATCTTCAATTTTACCCCACTGAATGCCTGTAAGGCCATCATAGAGCTTCTGAGTGACTTCTCCGATCTTTCCGCCCTGTACTTCAAAAGCTTCATCTTTGTATGTCAGCCAGCCTACTGGAGTTACCACGGCTGCTGTTCCTGTTCCCCATACTTCTTCAAGTTTACCTGATTTCGCCGCTTCAACGACTTCATCAACGCTTATAAGCTTCTCGATGACTTCATATCCCCATGATCTAAGAAGTTCAATGCTTGACATTCTTGTAACGCCTGGAAGAACAGATCCGTTAAGCTCTGGAGTGTAGATCTTTCCATCGATCTTGAACATGATGTTCATTGCGCCTACTTCTTCTACATACTTTCTTTCAACTCCGTCAAGCCATAGTACCTGTGAATAACCTTTCTGTCCTGCCTTGACTGATGCTCTGATGGACGCTGCATAGTTACCGCCACATTTAGCGTAACCAGTACCTCCACGTACTGCTCTGACATCCTGATCTTCAATAAGGATCTTGATCGGATTGATTCCTTCTGGATAATAGCTTCCTACCGGACATGTCAGAATACAGAATAAATAGCTGTCTGATGCATGCACCCCAAGGCCTACATCTGTAGCAATCATAAATGGTCTGATATAGAGAGAAGTTCCTTCTTCGATTGGAACCCATTCCTTGTCTACTTCAACCAGCTTCTTTAATGCTTCCATGAACATATCTTCGTCTACAGCAGGCATACTTACTCTTTCACCGGATCTGGCCATTCTTCTTATGTTTTCAAACGGTCTGAAAAACTGGATCACTCCGCTTTCAGTTCTGTACGCTTTCATTCCTTCGAAGATTTCCTGAGCGTAATGGAAAACCATCGCTCCAGGATCCATTGGAATTGCCGCATGAGGAACGATTCTTGCATCATGCCATCCCTTTTGGCCGTTATAGTTCATCAGGAACATATGATCTGAGAAAGTCTTCCCGAACTTCACTTTACTCATATCCAGTGGTTTCTCTCTTTTGTCTTCTCTTAATTCGATTCTTATATCTTGTATCACACAAAGCACCCCTTTTACTGTTCTTATGACCTAATTATACCTGATTAATCAGGATGTTCAACGCTACCATACTTTGCTTCGCTTAAATGTAAACATTATCATTACAATGAAATAGGGATTTTCTTATCTGATTCATAATGATATTTCAACTGAGATAACAGATTTTCTTCCTTTGCCCGATAACAGTACATAATTACTATAAATTGTAAATTCTAAACAGATTACGTTTTCATTGTGATAATTTTGACTGATTGACAATCTACACTCTCTATTTTATTGATCTGATATCCATTGACCACGTTGATGTATACCCATTCGAAAAGCCATCTGCATCACAATTTGATCCAGATGGCTTTCGCAGTCTTTTACTCATATATGTATATAAGGAACTTCCTATCTGTTCTTCTTTGTTGAGAAGAAGAGATACCCTTCTGCCATGACAAAGAGAAAAATACAGATTGCAGCTGCAATGATGACAAAGATATAAGCTCGGTCAAATCCATCGGGGCTGATATGTTTATACAATATACCACCATAAGCCCAGATCAGAACAACTCCATAGGCCATGTCTCTAAAGGAGAACATGGTCAGAATTCCGATGGCTGCTCCTACTGCCAGTATCACGATGGTCCAGATGGATTCACTGATCCCAAACCCATTCCAGCCAAGATCAACAAGAAGTGTCGTCACATTGGCGATGGTCGCTACAGTGATCCATCCGAAGTATACACTGAACGGCAGTCTTATGAAAAATCTCTCTCTTCCACTTAATACTGCATTCTTAGTCATGAAGTTGATCATGATCAGCGATATCAGAATAACAAGCATCAATACCGTCGATAACAGGATCAGGTCATAGTGCCATGTCAATATCCAAAGCACATTGGCAACGGAAGAAATGGAAAACACGATGCCAATTCTCGTGAGAAGATTTTTGTTTCCGCCTCTGGTACCACTTTTCAGAATCCCCAGCTGATATAAAACATATAAGGCAAGCAGAAAATAAATTACGCCCCAGATACTGAATGTGATTCCTGCTGGAGCAAACAGATTAGGATAGGCATCTGAAACTTCGCCAGTTCCCTTCCCATTGATCGGTAGAATATTTGCCAGTGCATTCATGATAATCATCAGGACATAAGTCACGACCACAGTGATTTTAATCGGGGTTGACGGATTATTTTCATTCATATTTTCTCTCTCCTTTTCTTTTTCGATGTTCATATGATTAAAAATGAGTTTTATTACTATGTTAAGCATACTACAAAAATAGAGCCAGATGATGAACATCTTGGCTCTATTTTACAATAAATTTAAATATCTGATTGCGATAAGTTCTGTAAGTGTTGTATCCTTCTCATCAGTCATCACTTATTCAAAAGATGATTAATGAGAATAGTACTACTCTTCATTACCACTTGACCACTCCGTCCGATTGGTTCCTCTCAGTTGGATTCGTGATTTCCATGTTTTCTCAGATAGTATTTAGATCGATCAGTGATTCTATTTCTCAGCGAGAACCTCATTGATGAAAACATCCACAATCTTCGGATCAAACTGAATTCCTGTACAGGCTTTAAGTTCCTTAATAGCCTCCTCCTTGCTTATGGAAGACTTGTATGCTCTGATGCCTGTCATAGTTTCATAAGCGTCTGCAACACAGATAATCCTTGAGAGAAGAGGAATCTCTTCCCCTTTCAATTTTCTGGGATAACCGCTTCCGTTATACCATTCATGATGACTCATGACAATATGTGCAAGATGTTTATAGTCATCCACTTCTTTCAGGAGCTGATAACCGATTTCTGCATGCTTTCTGATCTGCCCGGTTTCCTTTTCAGTGAGCTTTCCTTCTTTCTCCAGAATATCTCCTGAAATCATCACCTTTCCGATGTCGTGCAGCCTTGCAGCCTGTTTCAGGTCCTCCATCTCATGATGGTCCAGTTTCATCACCGCGCCTAGTTTCTCGGCATAAGCAGTCACTTCTTTGTTATGCTGTGACATATCATGATTCTTTCGGTTTAATTTATTAAGCAGTTTATCGATGGTTTTTCTCTTCATCGTCTGTCCGTATCTCAGTTTATTCCGATACATGTTATTGTCTGCTTCAGCAAAAACATCATCAAAAGATTCTTCCGGTTTTCTCATGACAGAATAACCGATGGCCAGAGATACTGATAGTGAATCCACTTTGGTTTTAGATGCTAGAGAAACAATTCTGTCTTTGAGTGCTTTTGCCTGGGCTCTGTCACAGTTTGGTAGAAGAAGAATAAACTCATCTCCCCCAGTTCTGCAGATGACATCTTCTTGTCTTGAGACATTTCTGATGATCTTTGCCACTTCTTTTAATAGCAGATCTCCAGTAGAGTGTCCGAAAGCATCATTGGTTAGCTTCAATCCATTAACGTCCACTACCATGACGGTAACCGGAAGGCTGATTGAACCATTGATATTTTTTATTTCTTCATTCAGATATCTTCTGTTGAAAAGTCCTGTAAGTGCATCGCGATAACTGAGATCTTCAATACTCTTCATTTCTTCTCGTCGAGTGGTGATATCTTTGAAAATGACCACTGCACCCATGATTTTATTGTTACTACCTGTAATCGGAGCTGCACTCAGCTCAATGAATACTTCGCCTTCACCTCTTGTGATCAGTCTGTAGTCTTCAAGCAGTTTAATTGTATTTCTGGTTCTAATGCTTTCACTGGCAAGATTCGTCATATGATTTCCTTCAAAGTCATGGATATGAAGAATTTCTTCCAGTGGTCTACCAATTGCTTCTTCCTGAGTCCAACCGGTAAAGGATTCAGCCATATTGTTCATGATGACTACTCGGCCATACGCATCTGTAGAAATCACTGCATCAGCTGCGGAATGGATGGTGTTTTTGAAGAGATCTTTCTCAATGAGGAAATAGCTTTCCAGCTGTTTTCTCTCAGTGATATCTCTGATAAAATGAATGAGTTTCTTTTCTTCCCCCTCAAGGGTGGAAACAGATATTTCAACATCAAATATTGAATCATCTTTCCTTTTATGTTTGGATTCAAAAAGTTCAGAACCGATACTATGAACTCGCTCAGCCCTCTTTTTAGCGCCTACAGCGTCCTCAAGTACGGTATGTTCCATGATGCTCATACCAATCAGTTCTTCCCTCGTGTAGCCACACATGCCGCAATATGCTTCATTGACATCTATAATCTTAAGGTCTTCATCCAGTGCATAATAACCATCTCTTGTGGTCTCAAGTACCGTTCTGAGAAAAAGCTCTCTTTCCTTCGTTTCTTTCTCCGAAAGAATTTCCTTTGTGATATCTCGTATGTTACCAAAAATTCCGATTAAATTCTTCTGATCATCATAAAGACACATATAGTCCCCTGAAACATGGATTTCTTCTCCGTTTCTACGTAACGCTCTAGATACAATGCTCAGATTACTGTTGTTCATAAGCAACATCCAGTCATCCTTTGTTTCGTGAAAATCACCAATAAAACTTGCTGGAATCTCCTGCTCGAAAATCTCCTCTTCAGTGGATCCATACAGATTCAGCATAGCGGGATTGATTCGATTCACTTTCAAGTTATAAAAGATGTCCATCAGTGTCGCTTCTTTATCCTCTGCCTCTTCCCAGTTGATCGGATGATCAAGTATCAGGAAAAATTTGGCATTATTGGACTGTGTGAAGTAGACATTAAGCCACATCTCATTTTCGGCAAGCACTTCCTCTGCCATCTTTCTTTCTGTGATATCCCTGCTGATTCCTAGAAATCCTACTATGTTATTGTCCTTCCCTGTATATGGTGTTTTCAGTGTTTCCATAAAGCTTTTTGAGCCATCTGCAAGTGTGACCCATTCTTCGTTCTTTCTAGGCGTCATATCTTTAAGGATCTGACTATCTTTATCTCTGAATAGATCTGCTATGGCATCGGGATAAAGATCATAGTCTGTATATCCGATAATCTTTTCTTTAGGCAGATTTAACAGGGCAGCAAAATTATCATTGCAGCCTCGGTAAACTCCATTAACATCTTTGAAAAATACCAGATCGTAAATAGAATCCAGAAAACGGTTGATTGGACTATTAAGGTCTTCAAGCCCAAGAATTATATTATCACTGTACATTTTTTTCTTTTCATTAACAAATGAGTAACTTCTTTGGTTTCTGGAATGATCAGGAACCGTCACATTAAAAGGCTCATCAATATAAGCAGAGAGCTTAAGAAATTCGGATGTTCCAATAATCTCGCCCACTTCATCTCTTAGAATGGAAATCAAACCAGACAGGACGATTTCTTCACCATTTTGAGTTAGGTATATTAGATCCTGTTTTCCAGGTTCGATTCCATTTCTCACCATGTTCAGAATATTCTTGTACTCTTTGTTTGATTTTATGCCTAGAACTGAAAATAGATTTTTACCGAAAAGATCTGCATGCGAATAACCCAGAGTATTTCTCCAGGTATCATTAACATAAATAAAATCTCCATTTAAATCCACAGATTGTATTATCACACTTGAAAAATCCATGATGTTCTTTAAAATCAGATTTGAATTCAGTTCTATCCTTTCCATATTGTCCTCCAGGTACTATATCTTATGCAACTATTTTATTAAATTTCATCCAATATATGAATATAATAATGTTTCTTTCTATATCAGTATAATTTATTAATTCTTTCTGTACAACTATATAATTACGATATTAATCATAATTTTTTAGATATTTTGTATTATGATTAACATTTTGATACAAATTAATATTAAAAATTTGATGGACTATATAGTTTAATAATAGGAGCCTCCTATTTCTAGAAGACTCCATATTTATTTAACTATCTATTCAAGCGATGGGACTTTCAAGTATCTTTGTTAATCTCAGCTTTATCTTAAATATGCTCTTCCGTCAATACTGATGCTGAATCCTAGATAAACTCCAAATTATTCGGCGCTCTTTTATGTGTATATGCTTGTAATAAATAAATCAGCTAGTTTACTTATACGCTAAGTAAATTGTTATACTTATGAATCTCTAATAGATGGCCGATCTGGACTACATCCTTATTCACTTGATAAAGTAATCTAATTTGGAGTCTTTTATGTACATATAAATCAACATAGTTTCCAAACAGAGTATTTATAAAAAAGCTTAGAATTAGATTAGAATTGCGAAACTATCTTCGAAGTCATAGAAAGTATATATTTCATGAATATGGGAGAACTTGAAGTATTAGCATACAGATTTTCGTGGATAATCTTACAGGCTGGCTGAAACGATTCATCCAAATCTCGAAAAATAATAATCATTGGATATATGTCTAGTTCGCGTATGTGACCAAAAAAACCTCACATAAACGTACATTTTTATGTACTTCTGAATACTTAAGAGCACTTAGCTTGTAATCAGCTATCTTCTGTAAATTATGGAAAAGTGATATTAAAAGCTCCATTTGGTACTTCTTCACTCCAAATTGAAATAGAACCATACTCTTTTGAAGCCAATGCACCTCGTGTTATATAATTCTCTTGAATTGGTTGGGTTACAGTTATCTCATCTTCCAGTTCAATAATTATAAGATTATGATCAACAGGATCTCTGACAACTACGCGGACTTCTCCTAATTGAGGATTTAATTTAAACAGAGTATCTTCAAAATCCTCGTTTACTTCATGATTAAATCTGACAACCACAGCATTACGAGCTAGATCAAAAACAGCAGATTCAACTGTTATTCGTGGTGCACTGATATAGATTGCATTGCTGAAACGTTCTTGCCCCATTCGCCCTGATAAAGAATAAGGCGTCACTCCGTAAACCACATACCTATTTCCATATCGATTAACTAAACTCTCATAAGACATATTTCCATGTCTCCCCAATGCGCCAAAATTTAAACGATTATAGGTTACAGTCTTATTTGTCCCCGGATCTACATATTCTTTAAAGTTTGGTACAAAGTTATTCTCAAGGGCTGTTGTTAATGGCACCAACATCCTAGCTTCATTCCATTCATGAATAATGGTATAATCCTGAGAATTTGTTGTTGGTGTATAGCTTTCTATTACTTCGCCTGTTATATACCATCTATAAACACTCATAAGATAATCATTTTGTGTGTCATCCGTGATAGTTATTTCATTAACAAATAAAGTTTTATCCCCATTCAGTAGATCAATCTTTGCTGGGATTGGTGATATACTTACATCACTAGAGTTCCTAATAAGAATTTTTGGAGGACTTTCTATTAACGGAATTGGCGGAACCCTAGTTTGTTTTGGTAGTAACAAATGCACTTCACCGCTATTGCTAGTATTTTCTTGAATATTATGTACCGGCACATCAACACCAAAAAATGTTACTATATCATTATTCGGAGCGACTGGATCCTCAAATCGAAGCTTATCAATCTCTTTTTCCACTAAAGCCTGATCATTATACATATCCGTCGTAAACTGATCTGACTTTATAATACTTGTGTAGCTCACACTTATGAGTGGAAGAAAAGCAACGGCAATAAGTCCTATTAAGGCTATTGAAAGAATCACTTCCACTAAACTAAATCCTTTATTCTTTAAAAATAACCATGCCATCTAGTTTGGCCCCCCAATATGCCACAGTGAATCGCTAATGTCTCTTTGGATTGCTCTAAAAATCTCTTCTAAAGCTTTTGATGAACCAGCTTTATAGACAACAGTATCTCCTGTTGTTGCTAATGCTATATCTTCCAAACTTGCAAGATCATTTTCAATAGCAGAAAATCCGATTACATATGTCTTAACTTCCTCATTAGTCCCCTCTTTATATAATTGTACCATTTCACCTATTTGATTTACATAATCTGTCCCTTGAGGATCCAGGGTATTACCTAAGCCAAAAAAACTGCCTGAAGAATAATAAGTATTTAGAGAACCCTCTATGGTACCTATGTTTCCATCCCCAAATACATAATCTGTATAAAAAGGCCCGCTGTAGGTATAATGATATGTCCGCCAAATAAGGAATCCTGAACTATGAGAATATTCGTATGCTTTTCCATTGACCACGAGGGGTTCTATTTGTTTTGATGAGAATGAAATTGAATGTGGAGTAACAACTTCATGAACACTAGAATAAGTAGTTACACCGTCAACAAGAATAATCATAAAATTCTTGTTAGTCTTATCAGTATTAACTTCATTAAAATCACGTATATTATAATACGCTCTCCTAATACCGTCACCAGTATTTGTTCCTCCAACGGCTTTAAGCCCATTAATAATGCTTCGAAGTCCTGGTTGAGTATCTAGTTCTTGTTTTGTATTCATCATTTTATTAGAGCTATTCGCAGTTGAACTAAACGGAGTGACGCCAACATAAACATTAGGAAACTTTGCTAACTCTTCAATGAGTGAAGTTGCTTCATTTTTCATTAGCATTAATCTTGAATGTTTCGAAGAATCACTACTGGAATCATCTGCTGCCTTATTTAATAATGTTGCCTTCATAGAACCTGACACATCTAGTACCATGGTTACTGCAGCTTGAGAATTGGAAACTTCGTCTAGCCTTATGTCTTTTCTATATGCCAACGTATTGGCTTCCTCTGAATATGAACGGTCAACCACTTGTAAAGCATTTTTCGCTTCAATCTCAGTTTCAATTGTTCTAGTCTCACCGAGACCTATGACAGAAAATTTTAATTCCAATAATCTTCTAACTTCGCTAGCATTTGTTTGATTCAATTCAAACTCTATATTTATTCCTTCATGAGAAGGAAAAAGCTCTTCTACATTATGACTATTCGTAGTTCCATTCCATACGTAATGAAGCATTTTATCTTTCTGAGGACTCAACATAATATAGTTCCATTCAGGAGTCAAATTGATCGCATTCTCTCGATGAAGCATAAATACACCGGATGAATCCCTTACTGTATTATTCACTCTCTGACTAACAATGCGCATTTTAGATTGTATATCAAATTCATTTATTGTTCGGTTATGTCCTTGCAAACCAAAAACAGCCATTTGAGTAGCAACTACAATCACAATACTTATAAGAGCTAAAGAAATTAGTAACTCAACTAAAGTAAGGCCTTTATTATTTCTCATTCTCCACTCACTCCTCAATTACTTGACCAAAGCATCTCAAGCGGATTCGCTGGATCAAAGTATAGTATTCGTACATTGGTAAGGTTATTTTTAACTAAAACTGATGTAGACGTAATCTTAATCCATCCTTGGAGATTAGCTTCTGTACTTACTTCAGCTGTAACACTTACAACACCCCTGCCCATAGGTTGTCGTTCTACCGTTAAAGGAGCATTTCCTGCTATTAGATCCCTTAACTTTTGACTATTGTTTGAAAGCAATGCTTCATGTGCAATCAGTGCACCTGAATATGCTAAATAGTAAGCTTCCATAGAATCTTGTTGTCTTTTAGTTTGATTCAAATTAGCGCTGAAAATTGCTGCTACGGACGCTGCTAGAATACTCACTATTAGAAAGATTATGACGACAAAAACCATGACACCTCCTTTTGTGTTCCAATGATCTCTTTTATTTTTATCAATCTTTTTTAATATATTCTTCAAGATATTCTACACCTCCTTTTATCCTTAAACATCAATGTATATACTAATAATTTCAAATTTACAAGAATTCGTCAACTCAAATTTTGTAAATATAATATTCCTTTGAAAATATAAACTATAAATCCAAATGTTGATTCGACATCTATATCCACTTTATTATCTATTATAGCATTCCTATTGAGTAAATAATATTCATTTTCTAAGATTTTGATAATATTACATAATAGATAGTTGAATTACCATCAAGTTTTCTTATCTACTCATGCTGTTTTCGTTATCCGATAAGTGTTAGAGAATAAATCGAGTTCCATACAGGTTTAAAGTGCATAAGTGTGTTTCTCAGCTCAACTAACAATGGCACATTTTCAAATATTGTAGAAGCCTCATCAAATTACTCTTTGTCCAATAGCTCAAGAGTCTTTTAATAATTTGAGTGCTGACCATTTTCTAAACAACTTCTATCTTCCTTTTCCCAAATGGACTTAATGGCCTTTATATTATCTGTTGGAATTATTTTGACTCTGTCATCATTTATTGATATATCAATTAAAAGCGCGATGAACCTGTTCTCAAGAAATACAATGTGTAAAATTGCTCTAGTAACAAACGACATATCCCTTGAACTTAATTCAGATTTTACAAAGCCCTTAATTCCGACAAGATCTGATGATTCAATTCCCTCAGACTCTTCAATAGGCAAATAGCTTGATTTCAAATTCCCCATAGAATAATAAGCTCGAAAAGCTATACTTAACATAATTTCCATACTCACATCATTTGAAATACTTCTCTAAAACGGATACATTTCTTCATTTCAGATATCTAATTCATCTGTTCTTGATCCTTTTCTTGATTAACAACTTGGCTGTATTGGCTAGCTATCTCTTACACATATTTCAGTGTATTCCAATACAAATTATGTTAAGCTCCACAAAAACACTAAAGGCTCAGAATCAAATGATTCCAAGCCTTGTTGGTTCTAACTCAATTAGTAAATTACAGCCAATATTCACCTGACACATTATTTCTATGTTGTACTCAAGATGTTCTTGTGTTGGTTTTTTACTGGCTCCTATGGTTGGATCAATTTATCAATAGTATATGGAGATGTGGAACCTGAAGCAAATGTAAATCCAAAAGTTACACCTGAATCAAATGCTACTGTTGCTTTAGTACCACTTACCCCATAACTTGCTACGCCTTTAGGTCCAGCAGGTACAGCATTTAAATATTTTTGCCCCATTAAAGTCATAACAGAAGCAGCATCACCAGCAGCACCTATCCCAGTTATTGTTTTTCCTTCAGCTTCAGCAATGCTCATAGCACTCTCAATTGTTCTTAAATTAGCTAATACAGCACTCCTATTTGCATTATCTCTAGAGCCTGTTAACCTAGGAATAGCTATTGCTGCTAAAATACCTAAGATTGCAATTACTACAATCAGTTCAATTAGGGTGAACCCCTTCTTGTTGTTAATTTTTTTAGTCATTGAATTAATCATATTATTCTCTCCTTCTTTAATATATTATTCCATTGTATTTTTCTGACTATTACTTTTATTCATGAACCACCCCCTTCAATTTTAAACCATTGATATTCAAACAGATATACTATATGGTGTTAACCATATCAAACATTGGTAGTGCCATTGCAATTACTATAAAACCTATTATTATTGCCATAAAGACTATGAGTAAAGGCTCCATCAATTTAAGTAATCGGTCTATGGCATCCTCCAGCTCTTGCTCGTAGAAGTCTGCACTTTTATCAAGCATCTGATCCAGACTACCTGACTCTTCGCCAATCTGAATCATGGAAACCACCATGGGTCCGAAAGTTGGTGTTCTTTTAAGCGCAACTCCTAGGGTTTCTCCTTTCTCGACTTCACTGGCTACATAATTGATTTTCTCTTCAATAACCACGTTCCCAGTTACGCTTCCAGCCAGTTCCAGTGCATTAATGAGAGGTATTCCACTTTTAAGAAGAGAACCCAAGGTTCGAGTGAACCGTGCTGTGACAATTTTATCCATGGAACCTTTTACAACTGGTATTTTGAATTTCAGTGCATCAAACTGGTACCGTCCGGGTTTACTGTTGACATAACTTTTAATTGTATAGAAAATTAATCCAGCAACAGCTATAACTATATACCAGTACCCTCTTATAAAGTCGGAGATACCCATAAGAATCCTCGTTGGAAGAGGTAGCTCTGTTCCAGAGCTTGTAAACATTCCTGTGAACGATGGAAGAATTACCGTGATCATGAAGATAACCACTACAATGGATAGAATAGAAAGGACCATGGGGTAAATCATTGCTCCTTTAATTCTAGCGTCAATTTTTGATTCCTTTTCATATTGAACAGCGAGCCTTTCCATGACATTATCCAGATTTCCCGTCATTTCTCCAGATTCAATCATACTCACCATCAAAGACGGAAATACTTTAGGATGATTTTTGATTGCAGACGATACCTGTGTTCCTTTCTGTACTTCAGTATAAACGTCTTCCAGAGCATCTTTTAGCTTCTTGCTTTCAGATTGTCTATAAAGAATATCCAGTCCTGCTGCCACCGGTACACCCGCTTTCAGCAAAGTTGCAAACTGCTTACAGAAGATCGAAATCTGTTTCGATGTCACTTTGCCACCAAAACTCAGTTCTTCCGCTGCAGACTTCTTTTCAATTGCTTCATTAACTTGTATAACATACAGTCCCTTATCTCGAATCTTTTCCTGTACTTCTATTAGACTTACCGCTGTCATGGTCTCCGACACTTCTCTTCCGTCGGGTTGTATTGCTTTATATCTATATAGAGTCATCTTGTCACCCCCTCTTTACAATGTACTCTGCCTAAACAGAAATATATCTTTTGATATTTTCCGGATCAATGCAATACTTAAGTACATTATCTTTACTGATAATTCCTTTATTGTATAGATTTACCAAGGATTTATCCATGGATTCCATCCCAAGGCTTACCCCGGTCTGAATGCTGGATTGAATCTGATGGGTTTTTCCTTCTCGAATGAGATTTCTGATAGCAGGAGTAGAGACCATGATTTCCAGCGCTGGTACTCGTCCTTTCCCATTGGTAGTCTGAATCAGCTGCTGTGAAATGACACCCTCTATTACCCCAGCAAGTTGTATTCTGATCTGCTGATGCTGATTAGGAGGAAATACATCGATTATACGATCTATGGTTTTCGCTGCTCCTACGGTATGAAGAGTTGCTAGAACCAGATGTCCTGTTTCAGCTGCTGTAAGTGCAGTACTTATGGTTTCAAGGTCGCGCATTTCTCCTACAAGTATCACATCCGGATCCTGCCGAAGCGCCGCACGCAGGCTACTACCGAAACTTCTGGAATCAGGACCGATTTCTCTCTGATTGATGATACTCATCTCATGACGATGAAGATACTCAATGGGATCCTCCAGTGTCATGATATGCTCTTTTCTTGTATGGTTAATATAATTGATCATTGCTGCAAGAGAGGTACTCTTTCCACTTCCCGTGGGTCCTGTAACAAGTATGATTCCTCTACGCTTGCTAGCTAATTTATGAAACACATCAGGAAGATTGAGCTGCTCTAGCGTAGGAATTTCAGTAGGAATTGCTCTTAGAGCCATGGCCATGCTGTTTCTCTGTCTGTATACATTGACACGAAAACGTCCTAATCCTGCAAAAGTGTAAGATAAATCAACTTCTCCATTCTTATCAAAGATTTCTCTATGATGATCCGTTAGTATCTGATTACATAATCGTTCTGTATCTTCAGGTCTCAGTTTCGGATAATCCATCTCCATTAAATCCCCGTTAATTCTTACCGTAGGACTTATAGCAACTGTAATATGCAGATCTGATGCTCCTAATTTCATAACTTCTTTTAGTAATATGTTAATATCAATCATTTCTTCTTCGAGTAACATCTCAGGACCTCCTCGCTTGTTCTTTGCCTTATCAATCATGCAAATCAATTGCTATCTGATAACAGGCACCTTATTTCGCTTTTCTGTTTACTATGTAGAATCACTCATAGAGTATTATCCCTCAATGCTATATGTGATTTTCACCATCTCATCAACAGTGATGATTCCCTTCAGCACCAGTTCTCTACAGGCATCTTTTAATGTATTCATGCCCAAAGCAACTGCTTTGTCTTTTACTTCATCAATGCTTGCTCCATCATTTATCATATTTCGAATTTCACGATCCACAACCATGACTTCGTGCACGGCGATTCTTCCAGCGGTGCCCGTATCATTACATTTAGCACATCCTTCTCCACGATGGATTGTTGTTCCTTTCTCAATCCCTACAAGGACAGCATTAAGTTCATCAATTTCGTAGGGAACACTGCAGTTCGTGCAAATCCTTTTCACCAGTCTCTGAGCCATGATACCCACAACTGAGGAGGCGATTAGATAAGGGTCTATCCCCATATTGATCAATCGAGTAATGGTACTTGCGGTATCATTGGTATGAATCGTACTCAAAACCAGATGCCCAGTAATAGCAGCACGAATGGCTATGTTGACCGTATCAAGGTCTCGAATCTCACCCACCATGATAATATCAGGGTCCTGACGCAAAATGGAACGAAGTCCTGTGGAGAATGTCAGATCCGCTTTGGGATTAACCTGAACCTGGTTCACCCCGTCAAGGGAATACTCCACCGGATCCTCTACCGTAACAATATTTTTTGACTCCTCATTCATTTCTGAAAGCACAGTATATAAGGTAGTGGATTTACCACTTCCGGTAGGACCTGTTATGAGAATGATTCCATTGGGGTTTTTTATGATTTTATTAAATAGATTCAAATTATTTTCAGTAAAACCCAGCTCTTCTTTGGTCATCATGAAACTAGTACGATCCAGAATTCGTATAACAACTTTTTCACCAAATACTGTAGGTAGTATGGAGATACGCATATCAACCACACGACCATCAAGGTTCTTTTCCATACGACCATCCTGAGGTTTTCTACGTTCTGAAATATCCATTTTACCCATTATTTTAATACGCGTCACGATAGCAGCATGTGCTGATTTGGAAGGCTGCATGACTTCAATTAAATCCCCATCGACTCTGCATCGGACCTTCAATTTATGTTCAAATGGTTCAATATGAATATCACTGGCTTTCAATTTTACAGCCTGGCTGATGATCAAATTAATCAGTTTCACCACAGGAGCATTGTTTATGTCATTCATGGTCTCTTCATCAAGACCTTCCAGTTCTTCCTCAACATATTCACGTTTGAATTCTTCTATAGCTTTTTTTGCCCCTTCTTTTTCATAGAAGAAATCGATTGCATCAATGATCGCACTTTTTTCTGCTATAACAGGCTTTACTTCAAATCGTGTGGCAAGCTTCACGTCATCAATGGCATAAATATCTAAAGGATCATTCATTGCCAAGGTTAAAACATCATTTTCACTTGAAACAGGAATAACTGTATGACGCCTTGCCAGATTTTCACTGATCATTTTCGGTGCATCACTATCGATTGAAAAACGATCCAGCTCGATATATGGAACACCTAGTTGAAACTCCAACACTTCCAGAAACTCTTTCTCAGATACATATTTCTCTTCAATAAGGATTTCTCCGAGCTTTTTCTTAGATCCTTTTTGAATTTCCAGCACTGTTCTAAGATTGCTCTCGCTGATTAACCCCAGGTCAATAAGAAGATCTCCTAGTTTCTTTTTTGTAGCCATGCTTTCACCTCATCAATCAGTACTTCCGTTCCTTATCCATGATTTCTTATCTATATGAATCTGTCTTTACTTATAGGATACAATTGTATAAATTTGACAAAAAAACCAATTGCTTACTCAACAATATAAACAATTCTATCCCTTTCATTAATACTATATTAACATTATACACTTCTACAAATATAAATAAAAGATATTTGTCAAATTCATTCAGTGTAAACTAAAAACCCTTCCATTTCTCCTGAATGCTGTAATTATGATACATGACATTTTGATTATTTTGTTAGTAGAGGTATCTCTATGTATGTTCCACTTTTCAGTGAGCTTGCATCAGTTATTTCGTTTAATATCATAATTTCTTCCACCTTTGCAGTTGAACCATAAAACTGCTTAGAAATACTGTATATGGTATCTCCTGGTTTCACAAGGTAAGTACTCGTATTCTTTACATCTGGATTCACGATAGGATCATC
This sequence comes from uncultured Proteiniclasticum sp., assembly GCA_964643785.1. Taxonomy (GTDB): domain Bacteria; phylum Bacillota; class Clostridia; order Clostridiales; family Clostridiaceae; genus Proteiniclasticum. The sequence goes on along the minus strand of CAZXUT010000014.1, from coordinate 3,837 downwards.
TTCCTCATCAGTATCTGTTGGTGGAGTTGTTCCGGTACCTGTGCCAGTTGGTGGAGTTGCTCCAGTGCCTGTACCAGTTGTTGTGCCTCCAACTATCGGTGTAGTGACACCACCTTCATTAACGATGACTTCAGGTGCTTTTTCCACCAAGAAAGGTGGAATCCCAAGTTCGCCATCATCATATCTGAACAGTCCACTATTGAAAGCTATTGCATTATCATAATCAGGCAACTCTGTATACCATGGTGATTCATATTCCTGAGGAATGGTGAAAAACTCAATCCCGATATTTCCCTGGTATAAAGGTTCAACAAGGTTTTCAGCGCTTTTTGTCGGATCCAGGTAGCTCATGTCCAGAAAATTTACTCTGATCAGATTCGTATAACGCTCTAATCGATATAATAAGCTCATGATGCTCTCATAAGGTCCAGAAAAAGGGAAAGTCGTATAGCTGCTTTCAATCTGTACGTTTGGAATTTTTTCGTTTGACGCACTATCGTTAGGCACATTTTCATTAGGTGCACCATCATTTAGCACACCTTCATTATCTTCGTTGACAAACTCGATTGATGGTGTTGAAGGATCAAAGTTTAGACTTAAAACATCTAAATCTTTATCATCAATAAGTTCCTGTTCAAGTACTTTAATAAAATGTTCCTGATTTGTGGTTTTAAAATATTGGGACTTAATGGTTGTAATTTCACGGTTATACAGTGCAAAATCTTCTTGCAGGTTCTCTTCCTGTGCTATCAGAGTTTTTCTTTGTGTATATTCAATTCGAAGAAGATCGATATCTGCTTTCAGCTGATCAATTTCAGTCAGTACAGGAAACAGGAAATAATTGCTGTAAAAATAGATGAGTGCAACTCCAGCAAGAGCGATGACCATAATGATCTCTCTCATGGTATATTGCTTGCCTTTCACTTTACTTTGTTTTCTACTCGCCATTTGCTGTGCCCTCCTCATCTAAAGTATCCATCGGACTATCCATTGTTAAACTTAGACTGAAATCATAGTAGCTTCCATCATCCATTTTTAGAATCGTTGGAATAAACGGACCGGTAATGCGATCATTTCCACGAAGATTATGGATAAAGACAGCAATTAGATCATGACTTATTGAAGTTCCTTCAATATTGATGATCCCTTGGGTCAGATTAATTGATTTGATGGCAACTGCATCAGGTTTGGCCAGTGAGATTTCTTTTAGGAGAAGACTATTGATAACTCTTGAATCAAGTAATTGTCCATGAATAAGCTCAAGTGACTGTTCTTCTTTTTCAAGTTCTGCTACGCTTTCACTTAATGCAAGAACTTCATTATATTCCTTCTGATGGGCAGGATCATTAATGCTATTCTCCAGCGCTATCTTATCATTTTTCAGATTTTCTACCTCATTCAAATAATAGTATGAAACTAATCCCATAACCATAACCAATATTAATGCTGCACCTATCACATAAGTTGAAAAAGTAGTCTTCTTTTTCTTTCTAAAAACCAATTCATTAAAAAAATTAAAATCTCTCATTCATTTCACCTACCTTCTGATCAAAGATGCAACTGTATTTAGGAAAAGAGGTAATGAAAAGTAACTGCAGTCTTTATGAAAATCAAGATTTTCTACCTGCTCTATTGTTTCAGTCGAAACACCAATGATTTTGCTGAAATACTCTTCAATATTAGGAATCAGTGCTCCACCTCCGAAAAGGAAGATATGATCAATCTTACGACTGGTCTCTCTGCTTGTAAAAAACTTGAACATCTGCTCCAAAGAACCTATCCATTTTTTTATGAGTTCAATAGATTCCTCACTTTCAATGACCTTTATACCGTCAGCTGCCATTATAGATTTCACTCCACCTTCAATATTTCTGGTGAATTTAAGGATTCCTTTTTCAATAATGTGCAGTTTGATATTTGAATAGCCAATATCTACATAAGCATAAGTCAGGTTCAGAACATCTCTATCTTTGTTGTTAATTTTCAGATTCCGGTCAAAGAGCTTTGAAATACTGTTTGACGCAATATCAAGCGCATAAGGTTCCTTACCAAGTTCATCGATAAAGCTGTGATAAAACTGCCCTTCCTCTTTTGGAAGTGCAGCAATAATCAGTTTATACTTTTCAATTTCACCAACTTTTATTTGATCAATGATTTTGAAATCTATCAAATATTTCTTCTGATCAATTGGTAAAAACTCCTGCAGTTCAAAGCTGATAACCCCTTTAAGCTTTTCTTCTTCCACTTTAGGTAAAACCATTTCTCTTGAAACAACGGAGCGATCACTTAATGTCATGATCACCTCAACAGCCTTGACTTTATTTTCACGAAGCCTTTCTGCTATTTCATTTATGAGCTCATCTTTCATGAAATGAGGTGTAAAGGATTTGTCAGGATCCTTCGGTTCATCGAATTCAGCATCAAATGCTTCTGGCGTCTTGATTAGAAATGTATCTTTCACTTTTAAATTTTCAAAAGAAAGGCCATTCTTCTTTTTCTTTACCTGTGTGGAACCAACCAGAACTTTAGTCCACCCTGACCCGATTTCGATGACGATTCTTTCTTTTTCAGTAGTAAATAACACAGACATCACTCCTCATATATTCTAGAACAAGTACCACTCTAAAATCTGATTTCCCCAAAATATGGTGATTACTGCCGCAAGGCATATGAAAGGACCAAAGGGGATTGGATCCTTCCTCTTCTTGATTTTTAGCAGCAAAAGGATTACTGATAGAATTCCACCTAGTACAAAGGACAAAAACATCAGAAGCAGCGTGCTTTTCACTCCGAAAAGAAAACCGAGTGCCGCCATGATCTTAATGTCGCCTCCCCCCATTGCACCATTCGTCACCATTGCAATGAAAAGGAAAAAGCCTCCTCCAATGAGCATACCAAGGATATGATAAAGGAATTCATTCCACTCTTTCTCGCCTGTGATGATCTGAATCAGTACGACGGATACAGCAACTATGAAAATGCCCAGATTAAAACCATCTGGGATAATATAATGATCATAATCGATAAGAAATATCGGAATAAGCAGTCCGATGATCACTATATACTGGATTGTTTCTAAGCTGATTCCAAAGGTATATACAGACATAAAAAAAAGAAATCCGGTTATACCTTCTACAATAGGGTATCGAATTGATATCCGGCTCCCGCAGCTTCTGCATTTACCTCTTAATCCAAGATAACTGATAATGGGAAATAGATCGTATAATTTCAATCTTGTGTTGCAAGTTGGACAATGTGAAGGAGGAAAAATCAAGGATTCCTCCCTGGGCAGTCTATAAACCACCACATTTAAAAAGGACCCGATCAGTGTCCCGAAGATAAAAGTATAAATCAGAATCAATAGGTCCATGTGCCCTCCTAATAAGAAAACGTTTCTTTAATAATGGATTTTCTTTAAACAATGTATATGCTATTGAATCGACCAATCAGATATTTAAGGAATGATATACTTTCACATTATATTTCTGCTAAGTATATTTATTAGACTTGAATCGTATTCATGCTAACTCACCTAAACTAAATCTATTGAATCTATTAATATAATTATACCATTACTATAGATTATTTCACAATACCAGTACCTAAGTTTTTCATTTACTCGACATGTAAAACATGGATATACATCGACAACTCCAGACATATACTCTATGACCTGAGAATAAAATATCATTTGACAATCCATTTTAAGAGCATCTTTATAATCATGAGGTATAAACAAGAGCTCTTATATTGTCTTTTTATGCAAAAAAAGGTTACACTAAAAGTAAGCGTCAAATAGACATAATGAAAGGTCTGAAGTTTAATATTAAACTTCAG
>CAZXUT010000013.1:0-52096 GCA_964643785.1 uncultured Proteiniclasticum sp. | reverse complement strand
AGAAGCAGTAAAAGTCTCGATGTGGATATTTGTCCATATTTTGAGTAGCAGGTATATCAATGACAAGTTTTAAAGATAAGTTTGATACTACAAAGGATAAAGTCAAAGGAAAAACTAATGAAGTAGTTGGAAAAATCACAGATGATGAATCACAGGAACTGAAAGGTAAACTACAACAGAAGAAAGCTGAAGCAGAAGAGGATTTTGATGAAGCGAAAGATAAGGTTGCAGATAAGATCAATGATGCCTTTGATGATGACAAGAAAAAACATAGATAAGTAAGATAGAAGAATATAACATCTTTTAAAAATACCCGATGCTTTTTGTATCGGGTATTTTTTCATGCGAAAGTATTGAGTTATTATGTAGGAAACTGTACTGGTATGAGATATTACTGGGAATGGCATATGTTATAATTTTAATCAGTGATAAAAATAAAGAATAGAGGGGACATTACATTGGAAAGAAAAAATATCTGGTTAAATTATGATAAGAAAGAACTGAAAACGCTTGAAAAAGTCAACAAGGAGTACATGGCTTATCTTGATGCTGGAAAGACAGAAAGAGAAGTTGTGAAGATTTCTGCTGAAATGGCAGAAAAAGCGGGCTATGTGAACTTGGAAGAAATCATCAAGAACAAGACAAAGCTTAAGACTGGGGACAAAGTTTATGCAACGCTGATGAAAAAGGCCATCGCATTTTTCATCATCGGCGAAGAATCCATTGAAAAGGGAATGAATATTCTTGGAGCTCATGTAGATTCACCAAGACTTGATGTAAAGCAGAACCCTTTATATGAGGATACAGACCTTGCCTATCTTGATACGCATTATTATGGCGGAATCAAAAAGTATCAGTGGGTAACCATCCCTCTTGCAATTCATGGAATTGTTATCAAGAAAGATGGAACAGCCATCGATGTTGTCATCGGTGAGGACGAGAAGGATCCTGTGGTCTTCATATCCGACCTTCTGATCCATCTCTCGAGAGAACAGCTTGAAAAGAAAGCAAATAAGGTTATTGAAGGAGATGATCTTAACATCATCGTCGGAAATAAACCACTGAAGGGTGAAGAAAAGGATTCTGTGAAGAAGGGGATTCTGAAACTTCTGAAGGAAACCTATGATATCGAAGAAGAAGATTTCGTTTCAGCAGAACTTGAAGTTGTTCCTGCAGGCCGTGCAAGAGAAGCAGGTCTTGATAGAAGTATGATTATGGCATACGGTCATGATGACAGAGTATGTGCATACACATCACTTGCTGCCATGCTGGAATTTGATTCAGTGAAAAGAACAGCCTGTACACTCCTTGTGGACAAGGAAGAGATCGGAAGTGTTGGCGCAACAGGAATGCGTTCAAAGTTCTTTGAGAATACTGTGGCAGAACTTCTGGAAGCCATGGGTATCTACAGCGAACTGACATTAAGAAGAACCCTTTCTAATTCCAGGATGCTTTCATCAGATGTCAGTGCAGGTTACGATCCGACTTATGCATCATCATTTGAAAAGAAAAATGCTGCAATTCTATCCCGAGGAATGGTCTTCAACAAGTTCACCGGGTCAGGCGGAAAATCAGGTTCTAATGATGCCAACCCTGAATATATGGCAGACCTTAGAAGAATCCTTGATGAGAATAACGTCGCTTATCAGACTGCGGAGCTTGGTAAGGTCGATGTAGGCGGAGGTGGAACCATCGCTTATATTCTGGCACTTTATGGCATGGAAGTCATCGACTGCGGCGTTGCAGTGCTTAACATGCATGCACCATGGGAAGTGGTCAGTAAAGCGGATGTTTACGAAGCAAAGAAAGGATATGTAGCCTTTCTTAAAAACTAGATAGAACGAACAACAGGGCAGGAATTTCGCGATGAAATTCCTGCCCTGTTTCTTTTACTGTGATCCGATTCTAGTGAATGCTTCTATAAACTACTCTAGCCAAGCACTTTATCCAGTAGTCCAGTTGTACTTAATAGAATGATAAATACGAGAACTGGAACAACGTACTTGATGAGGACTGACCAGAGCTTTTCTGTTCTGAAATTTCCACCTTTTTTGATTTCTTTGACAGCGTTAGGTACACCCCATACAAATCCAATGAATATGGCACTAAGTAATCCACCAAGTGGAAGTAGGTAGTAGGAAGTCACAACATCAAGGAAATCGAAGATGCCGTAGCTGTTTCCATCAATCCAAGGAATGAGGAAGTCGCTCCATGCACCCATGGATAGTGATGCTCCGATTCCGATGACAAACATCACTGCAGTGAAGACCACTACAGAAACCTTACGACTCCATTTCAGTCTGTCGATTCCGAAAGCTACAGTCACTTCCATCAGTGAGATGGAAGAAGAGATTGCAGCAAAGAATACAAGAACAAAGAAAATCAGTGAAAAGATTGATCCCAGCGGCATATTTTCAAATACGGAAGGGAGTGTGATGAACATGAGTCCAGGTCCTTGCTCAGGTGCAAATCCAAAGGCAAATACTGCAGGAAGGATCGCAAACCCTGCCATGATGGCAACCAATGAATCAAGGCCTGGAATGAGGAATGCATCTTTTTCAAGGTCTTCCTGCTTGTTGAGGTAGCTACCATAGGTGACCATGCAGCCCATTCCAAGACTTAGGGAGAAAAATACCTGACCCAGGGCTGCAATGAAAACTTTCAACGTGATTTCGCTGAAATTAGGTGTGAGGTAATACTTCAGTCCTTCAGATGCTCCTTCTAGGGTAACAGAGCGAAGGACCACGACCATAAGCATGATGAACAGAGCAGGCATAACGATTTTTGCAGCTTTTTCTATACCACCAGAAACCCCTCGGATAACGATGATAGCGGTGAGTCCCATAAAAATAAGATGATAAATAATAGGTTCAACTGGTGATGTGATGAAATTCGTGAAATAAGCACCCTTATCAGCCCCAACACCTGTAACGCTGGCAACAATGTACTTCAATACCCAACCACCCACTACGGAGTAATAGGACAGAATGAGGAAACCTGCAAGGATACCAAAGCCTCCTATAAAGCCCCAGCCTTTCTTCAGTTTTCCGTAAGCACCGAATGCATCAGAGTTCGTGTTTCGACCGATGGCAAGTTCAGCAAGCATAAGTGTGAAACCCAGGATGACTACAAGAACGACATAGACAAGAACGAATGCGCCTCCACCGTTTTCACCGGCAAGATACGGAAATTTCCATAGATTTCCAAGTCCCACAGCAGATCCCACTGCGGCCATCAGGAAACCGAATCTAGAGGACCACATGCCTCTATCAGGTGTCTGTTCCGGCTTTAATTGTTGCATAAATAATTCCCCCTTTTTAAATCAAAAATTGATAGTTGATTAATAAAGAGACATAAAAACTATCGTTTTTTAAATTTATACCACTTATTATAATAAGAATGATACTTGTAGTTCAACAACTTTCTGATGCCGGGAGAGCGATTTATGACTATGGTAAATTGTTTTTTAAATTTTGTCTTTCAAAGTATCTAGAAGAACCTGATTTTTATGAATCAATCAGGAAAAGAGGGGTATTGATAATTTTTTATCGTGAAAAACAGATGTAAGGCAGATAGCACCTGATGAATGTGGATAGAAATCAATCGTGAAAGATAGAATACAGCTATTTAAAAAGACCCCCTTCCACAGAGTTGATTTCTGCAGAAGGTGGGTTTGCATACATTATTTTAGGCTCTGTTTGTGAATAGGGTTGAAATTCAGGTGTTGTAATAGGGATTCTATTGAATCCCTTATGTTTAGAAATATATAAAGCCTATATTTTTATTGACATTTATCAGTTAATATCTATTAAAATAACAGCCTTTAAACTACCTTATACAAGATTAAAAAATATACTAGCATATGATGTTGTATGAAGTATATTTTCAATTGTCACAAACACCACTAAAATCATGAGAAAAACTATAAAAACAATCTGTATTTTCTCTAGTAGTGTTCTTTTTTGTGATTCTTTAAATGTACCTTTTAACAGCATTATCCCCTTCAATATAATATAGATGCTGAAAATTATATGTATAACTCTAAGAAAAATATATGCAGAAGGAATATTTCTTATTTTCTCGTTGTTATTTAAAGCCATAAGTGTAATTATAAAAACACTGTATGCTATTACGGATAAAGGACTTCTTTCCTTTTTATCAAATAAGCTAGCTATTTTATTCACCTCCATCTATTCATGATAAATACGGTTTTACAATCTCACGGACTTGAAAAGCCTGATCATCTCTATTTGAGAGTATCGTGCATATAAGATCTGTTTCCAGGTCATAGTCACTGATCATTGAAACGCCGGGATCAGCACCGACAATATAGAGTCTCGTTATGTCAGAATCCTTTTTTACAAGCCAGACACCATAGCCATACGGTTCATCCTCTTCGCGAGGACTTTTTGATGAAATCATTTCCTTTAATAGAGGAACATGGATGAATTTACCCTGAACCAGAGTATTCCAGAAGCGCATTATATCTGAAACTGTTGTATAGCCTCCTCCGTCTCCACCTCCGATGATAGGAACTGTGTAGATATTGGATAGAAGGTGTCCAGTTTCGTCTTTATAGTAGCCTAGAGCTGTATTCTTCGGTAAATCATTCAGTGCAAAATATCCGCTGCATTGCATATCGGCTACTGTAAAGATATGCTCTTTAATCACGTCATGGAAAGATTTTTTTGTGACTGCCTCGATGATCATGGACAGGATGACAAATGCACCGTTGTTGTACTTGAATCTTTCTCCCGGTTTAAACTCCATTTTCTTGTCCTTCAGAAGAACAAGAAAGTCATCTGGACTTTTCAGTCCGTACATGGGTAGATTCGACCATAAGGAAGCATAGTCATCATTTTCCTCTTCATCAAAATAGTCCTCAAACCCTGAAGTATGAGTTAGTAGATGCTTTACAGTAACCTCTTCGTTCATAAAAGGGAAGTGACCTGGAAGATGTGTAACAACAGAGTCATCAAGAGATAGTTTACCCGACTCCACAAGCCTCAGGATGGCGACTGCAGTGAAAATCTTCGAGCCGGATGCCGTTGGAAATCTTGTATGGATATCATTTGGGATTTCTTCATTGAGCACAGAGTGGCCGAAAGCTTCTTCATAAATCGGATTCCCGTTTTTACTGAAAGAAATGACACCGGAAAAATCCGGTAGATTGTTATGGATTTCTGATCTGATGGTTTCAAAATTCATAGTAATGCCTCCCAATCATAATGTACGTGATTCGATAATATCATAATAGAACATTGATATCCTAATTACCACTTATTTTCGTGAAGTCCCTAAATGTCCTTTGATGGAATTTCATTTCTGTGCTAAATTAGGGAAGTACGAATAAATAAAGACAAGATTGAATAAAGAAGAATCAAGAAGAATCAAGATCGAATGAGGGGTAATAATGCAGAAGAAAGACATAATGGAAATAAAGAAAAGATACAAGAAGGAACAGGCGACTTTTTCTAAAATGACGGGATGCTATGTCAATGGAGAAAAGCAGATAGTGACAAAATTCAGGGAGACTTTTCTGAACCTGGAAGATGACGAATATCATAAGTATCTTGAGATTGCGAAGAAGGTACTTACAGGAACTGTAGGAAATAATCTGCTGGAGCTGAGATTTCAAGATGAAGTGGGAGAAATCAGTGAGAAGCAGAGCTTCTTCATGGATCTTAAGCGAAGCAGGCTGCTGAAGGATGATCTTCTGGATACGCTTTATGAGAGTATTATTGAAAACTATCACTATGTGGGGAACTTTATCATCCTCCTGTTTCATGATGCCTATGATGTGATCACAAAGACAGAAGACAACATAAAGCTCGATGAATCAGAAGAGGTCTATGAATACGTCCTATGTGCCGTGTGTCCTGTTTCACTGTCAGATCCGGGGCTTAGTTATATTGAAGATGAAAACACCATCAGAGCCCGTCACAGGGACTGGGTGGTGGAGATGCCGAAGCACGGATTTGTCTATCCGGCATTCATCGACAGAAGTCAGGATCAGGATGCAGTGATGTATTTCACGAAAAATGCGAAAGACCCACATCCTGAGCTGATGGAAGATGTGCTTGGATGCCATAATGTAGAGACTGCACAGATTCAGAAAGAATCTTTCCAGGCCATGGTGAAGGGATCTCTTGATGCGGGAAATCAGCCGTCTGAAGAAATCTTCATGGAAGTACAGGATCAGCTGAATGGAATGGTTTCTGAGTATAAATCCACCAGTGAATTTGTTGACATGGATCCCATGGTGCTCACGCATACGGATGTGAGAGGAATTCTGAAAGACAGCGGTGTTCCGGAAAATCTTACTAATGAAATTGCAGATTCCTATGAGTCCTACTATGGAGAAAATCTGCCCATGGCTGAGAGCCTCATCGACTCGAAAGTGCTGAAGCAGAGAGAACAAAGAGAAAAAGAGCAGCATCTGAAGAAAGAAGTCTCTATTCTCCATAGCGAACTTGATAAAGTGAAAAAGGAGAAAGAAAAGGAAGAGAGTGGAGAGTATGATGTGATTCTCCGAGTGAAGGAAGAGAAGGTATCAATGATCAGAAGTCAGATCATCGATGGTCAGAAGTGCATCGTCATCCCCATCGATGAAAATGAACAGACCATCATCAATGGAGTGGACGATCTTATCAAGTAAAATAACTTTTTTTAACCAAGGAAATACAGTGGTTTCAGGAACGTGGGAATCATACTATTTCGCAGATCAATAGCCTAAATATTTTGACAATTTTTTCATTAAAGCCTATCATGGAAGTATATAAGGTTGATTATTAGATTGACTAGAATATAGGAAAGTGAGGGATGTCAAATGAATATGGAACAGTTTCAGAGGATGAGGCAGGGTAAGGGATTTATTGCCGCCCTGGATCAAAGTGGTGGAAGTACACCCAAAGCACTGGCAGGTTATGGAATCGAAAAAGATCAGTACAAAAATGAGAACGAAATGTTCGATCTGGTTCATGCAATGAGAACAAGAGTCATGACCAGCCCTGCTTTTACTTCGGAACATATTCTTGCTGCGATTCTATTCGAGATGACCATGGAAAGAACCGTAGAAGGAATGCCTACAGCGGATTACCTATGGCAGAAAAAGGGTATTATTCCTATTCTTAAAGTGGATAAGGGTTTGGCCGAGGAGAAAAATGGCGTTCAGCTGATGAAGCCCATCGACAACCTCGATGAGATTCTTGAAAAGGCCAAGGGGTATAATATCTTCGGAACGAAAATGCGTTCATTGATCAAGAAAGCAGATGAAGAAGGAATCAAGGAAATTGTAGCGCAGCAGTTCGAGATCGGCAGAAAGATTCTTGATGAGGGACTGATTCCGATTATAGAGCCTGAAGTGGATATCAAGAGTCCTGATAAGAAGGAATCTGAAGTGATTCTGAAAAGAGAGATTCTGAAGCATCTGGAGAAGCTTCCTGAAGATGAAGTAATCATGCTGAAACTGTCCATTCCTGAGGAAGATGGTTTCTATACGGAGCTTATAGAGCATCCGAGGGTGATGCGTGTCGTAGCCCTTTCTGGAGGTTACAGCAGAGAAGAATCCATTAAACTTCTCAAACGTCATCCAGGGCTCATCGCAAGTTTTTCAAGAGCACTTATGGAAGGACTGAATCATACATACAGCGACATCAGATTCAACTCCAGTCTTGAAAAGGCCGTCAGAGATATTTATGAAGCCTCTGTAGTAAAATAGTAATAGTTAAAGTAGCCCCACAGCTTTGATGCTGTGGGGCTTTCTTGCATGATAAATCAGAATGAAAAAGACGCCATCTGGCGTCTTTTCAGGTTTATATTCATGCAGTCAGTCTGACTACTTCAGGTTTCCAGGAGCAGCCTTCAGGATTCTTCCGGAATTCACCTTTGCAGGAGCAACCGCAGGTCTAACTATACGCATATACTCACCTCCTTTCAAAATCCAACTATTATACCAGACTGTTTTTCCATATGAGATTCAGCACTTTTCTGATGTTGTTCTTCTCGGATGGGCAAGGTCTGTCTCCGGTAAGCATTCTATACCATGGACAGTGATTTCCCTGACAGGAAGGTCTGTAGAAACAGGACTGACAAGTGGAGTCTGTTTCTTCCCCGGAGGTTACCCAGGAGATGATCTTATCATAATCAAGATCAAGGCTTCCATCAGCGCTAAGCTGTCCCACATGGTTTATGTCTGCATCAAGGGCAGTGGTGCATTTATAGAGCTGACCATTGGAGCCAATGACCAGTGCATTTGGTTTGGCTGCGTAGCAGACGGAGCCTCCAGGCATCATCATCCCTTCAATAGAGGAGCTCATGAAAAGGTTCTTGTCCACTGCATCGGCAGTGAATTCCCAGATTTTTTTGTTGGCTGTCATGTGAGAGCAGATAGGAATATCCTCATCATGTTCGCCGCCCCATCTTCCGACCGGTCGATAAAGGATTCCGAATCTCTTGTCACCGGCGAAGTAGGTCTTCAGATACTCTGTTAATTCTTCAGTCTCTTTCAGATTGTCCTGATCGAAGTTTACTCGGATGCTGATATCGAAGTTTTCGTGGCTTTCACTGGCACCTTTCAGGTTTTCCATGATGTCGCTGAACGTCTTGCCTCCTCCCACGAGGAAACGTCTGCTGTCGTGAACAGCTTCCACACCATCAATGGTGATCATATACTGGCGGACATCCATGGCAAGAAGCCTATCGAATACGTCTTTATTCAGAAAGTATCCGTTGGTGGAGATGTCTGCGGAATAAGCTATTTCATTTTTTTGAGCTATGTCCTGGAATTCTTTTGAAAGTTCTTCCATCAGATCTATTTCAAGTAGAGGTTCTCCACCGAACCAGCTGATGTGAAGCGTGTTTATTGTTTTGGCTTTCTCTTTGACCAGTGCTTTTACACCAGCGATGGTTTCATCGGTCATTCTTCCTCTTGTGAAGGACTCATAGCAGTAGGTGCATCTGAAATTACATGCTTCGGTAGGCATCAAGATGAGATGAAGCATATCTGTACGATGCATGGACTGATGAAGAAATTCGGCTCTTTTGAGTTCATCGATTTTTTCTCCAACCAGAAATCCATTATCCTGTAGTGCTTTTTTGACTTCTGTATCCGGATAGGTATCAGCGCTTTTCAGAAGTCCCATGACTTCTTCTTTCTCTTCTTTTGAGAAATCGATGAGTGCACCGGTATAACTGTTGTATAAGATTAAACCCTCCTCTTCTGTATGGGAGAGGGCGTTGAATCGGGACGCTTTAAAGGTACTAGACAAAGTGAAACCCCCTTTAGGATCAGATGACAGTAATAATCATTTCAGATAATTAGTTTAATGATAATCATTATTTGATACGACAGATATTATTTTAGCATAATTTCAAAAATCAATAAAGATAAGATGAAAGACAGCTATAGCACTTGCGGCTATAGCTGTCTGCTTTCTTATTTATGCAACTGTGCTCAGTTTCTTCTGAAGCACAGGCTGAATATCTCCTGCTTTTGTTAAAGCGATTTTTGTGGCTACTGGGCCAACAAGCTCGTAAATAACTGTCGCAGCAAGGATAATGACCTTTATTGTCTGGCCATATGCTGGCACTGCATTCACTGCCACGGAAGCTAATCCGATGGCAACGCCTGCCTGGGGAATGAGAGTGAATCCCAGATACTTACGTACAGGTTCCTCACAATGACACACAGTAGCACCAAGGGTTGCGCCAAATACCTTTCCGATTACTCTGACCACCACATAAATGAGTCCCACTACTCCAACGGAGGGCAGGATTGCGATATTAAGATCTGCTCCTGATATGAAGAAGAACATCATGAAGATGGGTGGTGTGAAACGCTCAACCTGGTCAAATACAGAATTGGCTGTACTTGAGAAATTGACGAAGACGGCACTTAAAGCCATACAGGATAAAAGTTCTGAAAAACCGAGATACTTTGACAGACCTAAAGTCAGTGCAACCATTGCGATGGTCACAGACAGTCTGTTGCCTCTTCCGGTGAACCATTTGATGAGAAAAGTCAGAATAACGCCCATAACTGCACCGATGAGAAGAGCTCCGGCAATATCAACAATTGGCTTAAGGAGCGTCAGCAGTAAGGATACTTCCTCTGTTGCGCTGATTGTTTTCACTACAGCCAATGAGATACCAAATAGCATGAGGGCGATGGCATCGTCTATGGCCACTACTGGCATAAGGGTGCTGGTTACAGGACCCTTTGCCTTGTACTGACGTACAACCATCAAAGTGGCTGCTGGAGCTGTGGCTGCCGCAATTGCGCCAAGCATAAGGGAGAAGGAAAGATTGTGTCCTGTAGCAATCAGCGCGATGTCTACAAGTGCCACAGCCATAAATGCTTCAAGGACCGCAATGACAACGGGTGCTTTTCCGACTTTTTTCAGATAACTGAATTTAAATTCTGAACCGATGGAAAAGGCGATGAAACCTAGCGCAATCTGGGAAATGGGTTCAAATGAAATAATGGCTTCATGAGGAAGCAGCTTAAGCATGTAAGGTCCTGCAAGAAGTCCCATGATAAGGTAGGCGGTTACATTGGGCAGATGGAATTTCTTGATCAGCTTACTGGATAGAAGTGATAAAAGAAGTGCGATACCAAGGTATACAAAGATGTCAATTTCCATTTTATTCACCTAGCCCTTCGACAGAGGTAAGTGGAATGGAAAACATGATTCCGGCTCCTGGTTTATTCAGATCTCCTGTAAGTCTTTTCACAGTAGATTTTGTTTTCAGAATCTGATCGTCACGTAGTACGAATAGAAGTACATGACTGTTTTCCTCGAAAGTATCGGACATCAGATGTCTCATCATACCAAATACGGGAAGCTCTTCATGCTGCATCAGTACGTTTGCCATACCTTTTCCTTCTAGCAGAGTTCCACCTTTGATACCGGCTTCAGCCAGTTCTGTCATGAGTGTGTCGATACAGTCAATATCTTTTAGTATAAGTATTAATAATTGCATAGAGTCTCCTTTTGTCTGAGTTTTTAACAACAGGTTTTATATTACGCCTGCAGAAAAGCTGTGTCAAGAAACTTGAAACCCAGATGTTGAGCCATATAATGATGATTTTCTTATTAATTGTAGTGAATTAACAGTTATTTTACTACAATTTAGAATTGTAAATGTATACACTTCAAAATGTATAAACTTTATGTAACCAGAAATATTATTGTCCGTATATGAGGACATCTGTTTTGATAGTCTGAAGATAATAAAAAATGCCGATTGCGCTGAAAAGGCAATTCTCAATTAAATGGGGAGGATTAATATGAAAAGAAACATTATGACAATCATGCTGATGTCTATTGTCATGGTGACTGCATGTGGAAGCAATGTGGAATCTGTAAAAAAGACGGCTCTAGATGCACCTGCAAGAAGTGAGATAGAAGCGGTATCTATGGAAAAAGAAGAGAGGGAAGACCAGGAAGAGATGATCTATTCCGTAGGTGACAGAATTATATTTGATGATAAATATGCCTTGACCATTGTCGGCGTCACTGAGACAGGGGAAAGAAATGCGTTTTCAGAAAAAGAAGTGGAACAGGTCCTGATCATTGAATATCTCTATGAAAATCAGGACAGCGATGAAGAAATCTATATTTCGGAAATGGAGTTCAGGTTTGTGGACGAAAACGGCAACATGATGGACACCTATCCAGTGGAGGTGCATCATATGGCAGAATATACACCGAAGGGAACAAAGACACTTGCTTCCTTTGCGGTAGGCACCACTGCAAAAAGCGATAGCATCGTTATGCACTATTATGACAATTTCTTTTCTTCAGAACCTGACTGCAGTTTTAATCTTGTTGTCGGAGACACTGCTGTTGTGAATCTGGATGGAGAACTTCCTGAATTTGGAAATGCTTTTAAGCTGGGAGAAATCATCGAAGTGACCACCGAGGAAGGGAACTATACCATAACAATTGATGAAATCAGAAAGACCGATGAGAGAAATGAATATGATAAGAGAAAACCAGAAGCTGTCTATGAAATCACATACACTTATTCCAACATCAGTAGGGACAGCACACTTTATATCGATGACTACTCCTTCATCCTAATTGATGAATATGGAAACACCGGTTATTCCTATCCGAATTTTTCGGATGTCTATCCCACAGAAACAGTCAAAGGAGCAAGAAGCACGGCAGTGATGTATCAGGCAGCTCATAAGGACAGTGATAAGATTCTATTGAGCTACAAGGACAATATGTTCAGTACAGTATCAGATTTTTTCATCGAACTTGATGAGATCAGATAATATGATGGGAGGAAAAGAAAAAATGAAAAAGACAGCCCTATTCCTTATGATCAGCATACTGCTGATGAGCTTAGCAGCGTGCTCCGGTAAAAGTGATGAACAGGTCAATCCTGAGAATAAACAAGAGCAGAATGAAGTAGTCAACGTGGATAAGAATCTTCTTAGCGTCGAAATTACTTTGCCTCCGGATTTTGCAGGGGATCTGAGTGGTTTTGATAAGGAAGTATATCTGGATGAAAATCCTGGTATCAAGGATGTTGAACTTCTAGAAGATGGTTCCATGAAGCTTACTATGTCTCGTGTGAAACATAATGAAATAATGGAAGAGATGGAACAGAGTATACTGACTTCGTTCAATGAACTGATGACGGATGAGGAAAGTTCTTACATCAAGGACATCAGAGCATCGAAAGATTATAAAAAAGTGGATGTCATCGTCGATCGGGAAGGGTATGAAAATGCTTTTGACTTTTCGTCTATGACCATTATGTTTTCTGTCGGGTTTTATCATATTTTCGAGGGAGATGAATTCGAGCTAGATCTTCGCTATATAGATGAAGCAACGGATGAAGTCATCGAGGAGCTTCATTTGCCTGAAGAGTAAAAAGTTTACCAGGTATACTATCATATTTCTGATGTATTTGTTGAGCTGGAAGATGGAAAAGGCGTAAGGACCTCAGTATAATTTTCGACTCATACAGAAAGTGAGAAACTTCGGATAGTTCATAAAGATTCGCTACTAGATATAAATGAAGGATACTATTCAGAAAAAGGCGAGGTCAATTAATTGTAAGAGTAGTTGAACTCATGTAAATGATAAAAAGTACAGACAGTAACCATAAGGTGACTGTCTGTACTTTTTGCACAAATCAATGCTACTTGATCACAATATCCACTTCTTTTCCCAAGGCATTTACAATTTTCTGGACCATATCAACTGACACATTCTGATTTCCACTTTCTATTCTGGAGACCACAGATTTTGTGGTTTTCAACCGAATTGCCAGTTCCTCTTGAGTGATTTTATCGTTTTTTCTTAACTCAGCTATTTTTTTTACGACTTTATATCTGAATTCAAGTGCGTCATATTCCTGACGGACTTCATCAGATTCAAGAAGTTTTTCTTTGATGATTTTATAACTGACACCAGCTTTATTCATCTTTTCTCCTCCTATAATCTTTCATCCTGACCTCTGCCAGTTTGAGTTCTCTTATTGGGGTCCTCTTTGTTTTTTGGGTAAATTCGTTCAATAAGACGAAGGAATTACCGGTGTAATGGAAGTAGATTATACGGGATATATTACCTTCAGTAGAAATCCGAAGTTCGTATAGACTATCTCCAAGACTTCTAGAATGAGGCAGTCTAAGTCTAATCCCTAATTCTTCTAAAAGGTCGATTTCACGTAATATTTTAGCTTTCATTTTATCCGATTGCGCTAAAATGAATTCATTAACAGGTATATTTCCATTTTCATCTTCGTATAACGTTATCTCCCACATAAGGACTCCTTGTAGTCGTATAGTAGCATATATGCTAACTAATGACAATATATTTTCATCCATATTATGATTTAAATATCTTGTTTTCATTCGATTAAATGATCAAAATGAAGAAAAGAATTTCTCAATGATCAATATCACAAAATGCAAATAGAAGAAATGAACACTGGCTGATCCAATTTAAACAGAATTCATTTATAGAGAATTTATTTATGGATTCCAATATGATATAATTCTAACGTAGACTGAATATTTCGATAAAAGATAATCAGTGAGGAGAGGGTGGTTATGAAGAAGCAGGCACTGTTACTTTTAGCAATCGGTATAGCCGTGCTGTCGACTGCTTGTTCCGGAAGCAAGGAAGGTATTATTTCAGCGAATGAATGGGAAGAGGAACACCCTGAAGTCTATGCGAGTTATATGGAAAATAGTGAGATGGAAGAAACCACTTATGGAGGATCCGTTCCTATAGACTATCTGGAAAAGTATCCTTACCTGAAAGTGCTCTATGAGGGAAACAGCTTCAGTGTGGAATATCTGAGAGCCAGAGGACATACTTATGCACTGGAAGATATTATCAATACAGAAAGAAGTAAGCCTGGAGCAAGCTGCTTATCCTGCAAGACCAGCGGATTTCTTGAACTTGTAGATGAACATGGAGAAGAAGCTCATGCAATGGATTTTGAGGAACTGGACAAGAGCGAGATGGAGACCATCAGCTGCTATGACTGTCACGAGAATGAACCTGGTGTCATCAACATCACCCGTGAGCATCTGAACACAGCGCTGGAAGGTATTGGTGGTGAATTCAAGGATCAGGATTTAGTCTGTGCACAGTGTCATGTGGAGTATTATCTCCATCCTGATACAAAAGAAGTCATCATGCCATCTGTGAATGGATTGACTCCTGAAGAGATGCTGGCCTATTATGACGCAGAGGAATATTCCGACTGGGTACATCCAAGTTCTGGAGCGGAGCTCTTAAAAGTGCAGCATCCGGAATGGGAAACTTACCAGGGAAGTATTCATAATAATATGGGTGTTACATGCGTAGCCTGCCATATGCCTAAGATGGAGGGCGAAGATGGAGAAACACTTCCATCTCATCATTGGACGAGTCCTCTAAAAACCATCGAAGCATCATGCCTTGGCTGTCATCAGGACTTCACTGCTGAAAGTCTTACAAAGAGAGTAGAAGATCTACAAGGTGCAGTAGAAGAGAAAATGAATGAAACCGCTCTTCTGATCGTGGATCTCATAGATGTTTTGAAGAATGCTGAAAGTAATGGTATATCGGAAGACAAAATCATTGAAGCAAGAAAACTTCATCGTGAAGCTCAATGGTACTGGGATTTTGTATTCGTTGAAAACAGTGAAGGATTCCACAACAACGCAAAATCTAATGAGATGCTGGATTTATCCAGGAACCTCACAGAAGAAGCGCTATCCATCCTGAACTGACGGAAAGTGATATATAGATAGAATATAATTGATCTGAAAAAATGAAAAGATGAATAAGACTCCTTAAAAGGGAGTCTTATTTTATAGATGGAGGCAACATGGGAAAGGGTAAACAGAAGGGGAAATGGTTCAGGTTCATATCATCTATGAAGTCTGGGATGATTCTGCTGGCACTTCTAGCAGTTTATTCCACTTTGGGTACATTATTGCCCCAAGGAAATCTTCAAGGCTTTTATGAAGAGAATTACAGCGAAGCCGTATTTCGGATGATCAGGATTTTTCAGCTGGATGATGTCTATCATTCCAACTACTTTATCGTTCTTACGATGCTTCTATCCGTAAATCTTTTTTTCTGCAGCATCAAGAGGCTGCCTACAGCAATCAGGCAGTTCAAGGAATCGAAGATGTTTGAAGAGGATCTGCAAAAGAGAAAGAATATTGAAGTGAAAGTATCTGATCACACCGAGCCAGAAAAACTGTTGTCAGAACTGGGATTCAGAAATAGACAATCTGTATTACATGAAGAGAAAAAACTTTGGTACGGTGTCAGGCGAAGAGCTGGGTATTTCGGTTCCTTCATTGTTCACTTGGGACTCCTCTTTGTCATCGTCGCTTTTGCAGCTGGAAAGATTTTCGGATATGAAACTTATGTGAGAGGTATTCCAGGAGATGAACTCTTTATTGAAGAAACGGCATATCACCTTGATCTTAAGGATTTCGATATTCAGTACAGGAGTGATTACAGTATTCATCAGTACATTTCCACTGTGGATTACAAGAATAATCAAGGGGAAATCTTAGAAAGTGGAGAAATATCTGTGAATAATCCCATGCGAGTGAAGGGATATAAGGTTTATCAGAGTGGTACGGGCTGGATGATGAATATAGTCGCTTCTAAAGAAAATCAGGAAATCAGAAGAGATCGCTTCTACCAGTCCGGAATTCTGCTTCTTGAAGAAGATAATCTGGCCATTGAATTCAGAGATTTCTATCCGGATTTTCTGCTCTCAGATGGAAAAGCCTACACGAAAACGCCATTTCTTAATAATCCGAGATATCTGTTCACCATCTATGAAAACGGGAAAAGTGTATATATGAACGTGGCATCCCTCGGAGAGACGGTAACTTATAAAGGAATAAGCTTTCAAGCCTTTGAACCAAAACTCTATACAGTTCTTATGGTAGTGAAGGATCCTGGTGCTGTTTTTGCAGGGTTAGGTGGCATAATGATGCTTCTTGGACTGCTTCTGACTTTTTATTATGTTCCACAGCATATCATACTTGAAGAAAGTAGTGATGGATGGACACTTTACGGGGATACTCCTAAGAACAAAGAAGCGTTCAGACTCTATCTGGAAGAAAAAATGCTTGAAAATACAAATACGGGAGGGAAGAAATGATGGGACTGGAGAATATCTTCTTTTATATAGCCATCGGCATTTATGCTGTTTCTATGTTTTTATATCTGGTATTTTTTATAGGTAGAAAAGAAAAGCCTGGAACCATAGCAACCTATATTCTGTATGGTGGGTTTCTCTCTCATACAGCAGCGCTTGTGATCAGAGGTATTGAGGCAGGGAGGGTTCCTCTGACCAACCAGTATGAATTTGCCACAAGCTTTGCCTGGGGAATTGTTCTTCTCTTCATCATCTTTGAAAAGAAATTCAATTTCAAAGCCATGGGTACCTTTGTCATGCCCATTATCCTTCTTGTCATTGGGTATGCTGCCATGCAAAGTAGAGACATTAACCCTCTCATGCCTGCGCTTCAAAGCAACTGGCTTGTCTTTCATGTGGCAACTGCTGTGATCAGCTATGGTGCATTCGGTGTAGCCTGTGGGGTATCAGTGATGTATCTTATCAGAGATAAGATGGGAGAGGACGGGTTTATCACGAAACATGTTCCTGATCTCAAAAAGCTCGACTTCATCAGCTATCGAGCTGTGGCTGCCGGTTACTTCTTTCTTACGCTGGTCATGATTACTGGAGCCATTTGGGCTGAGCAGGCCTGGTCAAGGTACTGGGCTTGGGACCCGAAAGAAACCTGGTCCTTTATTACCTGGATCATCTATTCTATCTATCTGCACTTAAGAATCACCAGAGGATGGAGAGGCAGAAAGGCAGCACTTTTTGCAGTCATCGGATTTATCTGTGTACTGTTCACCTATATTGGTGTGAATACCTTGCTGCCAAGTATTCACAGTTACGCGTAAAGCGATACATTGAAATAATTTAGTAGTACGTTATAACTACTGATAATATGCTCTTTCTGGATAGACAGTTATAATGAAACTGTTTAACCTGGAGGAGCTTTTTTAATGCACATAAGTCTTGCATCACATCATTATATTGAGTTTCAAAGTCAAGTAGTCATCATAGCTTATATCTTTTAATAATAAAAGGTATGATTATGGTGAAAAATTAAGTATAGTAAATATTAGATACAAATAAGATGAATACGAAGTGCGATATAGGGTATTGGAGGGCTATCAATGAATACAAGTCAAAATCTGATTCTATATAAGGATAAAGATATTACAGCGAATGCAGGTTACTGTGTATACAATCCCAATACCGAGAAATATGATGTTACGTTTAAAAATGGGAAAACCTACAAGTATAATTTTCTGTCCATAGAGTGGATCAGAAATCCAAAAATAATCAATTCACAGTGGATCAGCATACGGTATGAAGAAAGAGAGTTATTTAATATCGATAAAATATATGAATTCTGCGGTAAATATAGTATTTACTGGTTTGTGAAATTCATTGATGGGAGTGGAAGAAGCTACAATAAGCGTCACCTTGAGATCACAGTCTCCTGTCTTGATCATGAGGATACACGAAGCAGTCTGGAATATTTGCGGAGATTGGCAGCTGTGAATGAACTTCGTACAGAAGATGGTGCCGCGATGCTTCATAAGCAATACGAGAAACTGGATTTTATCGATAGTAATTCAGCCATAGCTACCTATTTAAGACCCCACCGATATAAAATGAGAAGCTTTAAAGAATCCGCACTGATATTTCCGTTTGGAGGAAATGCCAGTCAGTTTAAAGCGGTGAAAAATGCCATGACGAACCAGTTCAGTGTAATTCAAGGTCCCCCCGGGACTGGAAAGACACAGACCATACTGAATATCATTGCTAACATCCTCATTGAGGGTAAATCAGTACTTGTTGTTTCCAATAATAATTCAGCCATCGCTAATGTTGAGGAAAAGCTATCCTCTGAAAAGTACGACCTTGGATTTCTTGTTGCGCCTTTAGGAAATTCAGAAAATAAGGACCTGTTCATTCGAAAACAGACCGGGGTTTATCCGGATTTTAAAAGATGGCAGGCTGATGAAGATAAACAAGGATTTTTCCATCAGGGGATCAGAAAGGTTTCATTCCTTCTTCAAGATGTATTCAGAAGACAGGAGCGACTTGCAAAAGCCCAACAGGAAATGGAAGGCCTGGAAACAGAAATCAGGCACTTTAAGCGATACTGCGTGGAAACAGGCATCTTTATGAATAAAAAGAGCCTTTCTCATTCGTCTGAGAAGCTCATGAGAATCTGGCAGGAATGTTATTCATTTTCGGAAGAAGATAAGCAGATCTCATTGTGGTTCAAAATCAGAAATAGTGGGATTATCGGGATACCTCAGTGGAAACTGTATAAAAGAAAACTGCCTGAAATCATCACGTACTTTCAGGAGCTCTATTATGATGCAAAAGAGTCTGAACTGGAATCGGAAATCAATAAACTTTCCGATGGCCTGAAGGCGGACAAAGATAAGATCGATGATCTGACGAAACTTTCAATGGATTACCTGAAAGCAAAACTATACGACAAATTCGGGCAAGAAAGTGAACGTAGAGTATTTGCTTCCGATGATCTATGGAAACGACCACGAGAGGTGATTGATGAATATCCTATAGTATTAAGCACTACATTCTCATCTAAGAGCAGCTTAGGAAAAGAAGCCATGTTTGATTATGTCATTATGGATGAAGCATCGCAGGTGGATGTAGCGACCGGTGCTCTGGCATTATCCTGTGCAAAGAACGCAGTCATTGTGGGTGATTTGAAGCAGCTTCCTAATGTGATCACGGAAGAGATGAAGAAAACCACTGATGAGATTTTCGAAAGATATCATCTTTCCAAAGGCTATTCATTTTCAGAAAACAGTTTTCTAAGGTCCGTCTGCAGGGTCATTCCTGATATACCACAGACATTATTAAGAGAACATTACAGGTGCCATCCGAAGATCATTGGTTTCTGTAACCAGAAATTCTATAATAACGAACTTATCATCATGACACAGGATCATGGTGAAGAAGATGCCATATCGGTTTATAGAACTGTTGTCGGAAACCATAAGCGGGAGCATTTCAATCAGAGACAGATCGATGTGCTTATGAAAGAAGCGCTTCCTTCACTAAGTAAATCAAATGCCCATGACATAGGCATCATCGCTCCCTATAATGAGCAGGTTCATGCAATAAGAAGCAGCGTGGAATACAACGAAACTATTGATGTTGCCACGGTACATAAGTTTCAGGGTCGCGAAAAAGATACGATAATCCTGACTTCTGTTGATGATGTGGTTACGGTTCTTACAGATGATCCGTATCTCTTGAACGTTGCCATATCTCGTGCGAAAAAAAGGCTATGTCTTGTAGTTTCTGGTAATGAACAGCCAAAGGACAGCAACATCGGTGATCTGATTTCCTACATTGAATACAACAACTTCGAAGTGATTGAGAGCGAACTGTATTCTGTGTTTGATTATCTTTACACGCAGTATACAATTCAGAGACAGCTATATCTGAAGAGTCGTAGAAAGGCATCTGAGTTTGATTCTGAGAACCTCATGTTTGCAACAATCACGGATCTTCTTAATAAGCATGGTCATTTATCACTTGGTGTAATCTGCCATCAGCCACTGAATATGCTGATTAGGGATCCTAAACATCTGACAGATGAAGAAACTCGATATGTCATGAACAGAGCAACGCATGTGGATTTTATGGTCTATAATAAAATTACTAAAAAACCTGCTTTTGCTATTGAAGTGGATGGTTTCCATTATCATAAAAAGGGTACCAGGCAAAAAGAGAGAGATATCATAAAGGACCGGGTTTTCAAGCTCTATAATATTCCACTCTTACGGTTCTCTACTAATGGAAGCGGGGAAAAAGAGAGAATTGAAGAGAGAATCCTAGCTTATTCAAACAAATGAGAATCATCGTAAAAGGAGAATAGACTTCAAGAAGATTGTCACACGGAAAAATGAGTGCTTAAGCGATCGGAGCTCCATAATTTTATCGTTACCGGAAAGTGACTATGCGTAAAGACATTAGATTGATGGAACAGTTCCTGCTACTTCCGATGACTTTCAGCAACCTCTTCGTGAGACATTTTTCAACCAATAATTCAGGCATGTCAGTTGTAGATGTAGAACGCATACCTGAAATTCCATAGTAATGTTTTCAACACTGCATTTGTACAGAGTCTAAAAATAGGTGAAAAAGAAGATAATAGAAAAGGATTGGCTTGTACGGTGTACAAGTCAATCCTTTTCTATTATATGAGCTTCTTTTTAATAAATTCATGGAGACGATCCACCTTGAACCCTGATTTCTCATAAAGCTTTTTAGCAGAATTTCCTTCAACCACCCATAAAGTGATCTGATCAAAACCTCTGTCTCGGAGCTTGTTGAGAGTGTATTCCAGTAGAGCTTTTCCGTAGCCCATACCTTGCTTATCCACTAATACTGCGATCTGGTCGATTTCATTTCTGCTGACCGTGGCGGCAGCGATGATCTTCTGATTTTCTCGCAGGATAAAAATATCTTCCGCTTTCTCAAGGAATGATGACCGTTCTTCTTCTGAAGGTGTATCCAAAGTGGAGGTCAGTCCTACACTGAGTCTCATTCGATGGAAAGCTTCGCTGCATAGGTTCTGGACTTCAGTATAATCACTGTCCTTAAAGGTTGAGATATCCAGCTGGGATATTGGTTTTACTATTTCTGTGAAGATCATATAGTTTGAAAGGAACCAGCTCTGGTATCCTTTCTTAAGAATAAAAGCACGGATAGAATCACTCACCTCATAGTCACAGACAATCTCCTCAACGCCTTTTTCTGACATTTCTTTTTCCAAAGAAGTCAGGAGAAATGATCCGATCCCTTCGTTTCTTCGGCTGGGATTTACATATAGGGTAAAGCTGGTTCTTTTTGAAACGCCGGTATAAACACCGATGGCGACGATATCGTTGTCTGATGTAACCATCATTGCGCATTCAGGAAATTCATCTATACAACTCATGACATCTTTCATTACAAAGTCGTCGTCTGTAAGTAGATCCAATATTACAGGTTTGTAGATTTCATTGTATTTTTTCAACTTAAAAGTCATTATCGATACCTCTTTATCGTTATTATTTATATGAATATATCATATCAGAACACATCAAAACTCGGAATCAAGGAAAAGAATAATTGCTGAATAAGAGCATATATGGAATGGGTTACTCTTAGTGGTCATTTAGAATGAATGAGATGAAGGGGGGTGCCCTCAGTTTTGATGTCATATTTCTTAGTTTATGATAATTGTTTCTAATAGTTCGTGTGTTAATTAATAAGATTATTTAGTATGATAAATATAAGATAAAAAACAATAGAATGTATGATATACAGTTTTTAAAATAAAAAATCATTCAAATATAAGGGTTTTGAGAAATCTTTTTCCTCTAGTGAACAGTTATGAATACGATTATCTTGAAATATAATACTAACCTGAAGCCTCAATACTCGAATCAACTATATGGACATTAATTTAAATATAGAAAAAGGGAGGAATTCAGTTGAAAGAAATTAGCTTAAGCAAGCTAGAAGAAATCGTGAAAAAAGTTACATCTAAAAAGGATATTTATGGTGCAGTTTTTTGTGTTTCAACAGGAGATGAGAAGCAGTCTTGGTGCGGTGCTTCGGGTAACTTGAATGTGGACAGTCGATTTTATATCGCAAGCATCAATAAATTGGTTGTCTCAGCCATTATTTTGAAGCTCATTAGTGAAGGTAAACTGTCTTTCGATGATTCACTATCCCAGTATACTACTGAAAAGCAAATTGAAGGACTCCATATCTATATGGGAGTAGATTATTCTAATCAGATTACCATTGAACAGCTACTTTCTTTAACTTCTGGCTTGCCATGTTATATATCTGATAAACCTGAAAAGGGAAGGTCAGTTATGGCGGACCTTGAAGCCGGGGTTGATCAACCATGGCCAACAGACAAGGTTATTGAACGAATTAAATCAATGAAACCACATTTTAGACCAGGCGAGGGTAAAAAGTGCAAGTATAACGATACCAGTCATCAGCTACTAAACCTTGTCATAGAAAAGATAACTGGAATGTCAATTAAAGACGTACTTAACCAGTTATTTGCTGATCTTGATATGAATGACACGTATGTGTGTGAAAATCTTAATGATGTAAGCTATGTATTTCCCTATTATAAAAGTGAGTTAAGAGACATAAGTAAGTTCATAACTTCAACAGAAAATGACATAGTTTCAACAGCGCAAGATCAGATGCGGTTTATCAAAGCTTTTTTCAATGGCTATTTCTATCCTAAAGAGCAACTTCAGCTGCTTGAAAAATGGAAATATATTTTTTTCCCTTTCCAATATGGAGTAGGTATACAGAAATTTTATATGCCTAGAATTTTATCGCCATTACAAGCGGTTCCAGATATGATCGGGCATTGCGGATCAACTGGTTCAGTGGCTTATTATGTTCCAAGCATGGATATATATATTACGGGAACTACGAACCAGCAATCCAACCCAAGTGCTGCATTTCAGACACTTATAAAAATCGTCCATGCAATAAAGTGAAAGCTCAAAAAACAGTAATTTGCATCTAAGCAAAAATTTCAGGATTCTCAAAGTTTATCAGATTTAAGAAGCTTTCAGAAATACAGGCATGAGGAGAAGATCCAATGATCATATTATATTTTTCAGGAACAGGAAATACAAAGTATCTTTCTGAGCACTTTGCAGAAATAATGAAGTCTACTGCTTATTCAATTGAGGATAATGTAGACTTCGAAGGACTTATTTCCAGAAGTGAGACGATTGCCTTTTGCTATCCCATATATGGTTCCTGCGTACCAGAAATCATGCGTGACTTTGTGTTGAAACACAAAAACTACTTAAAAGGGAAAAACCTCTTAATTTTCAGCACACAAATGTTATTTTCTGGTGATGGAGCAAGAGTATTTACAGAATTGATTGAGGGCATTGACGTGAATATCATCTATGCTGAGCATTTCAATATGCCGAATAATATATGTAACTTCTTCCTGCTTCCGGTGAAAACTAGAGAGAAAGCAAGAAGAGTTCTTGAAAAGGCAGACAGAAAACTAGTAAAGACATGTAATCATATCAAGAGCGGAAAAGTGAATAAAAGAGGGTTCAATATCTTCTCGAAATATTTAGGGTTGATCAGTCAGAGAATATATTTTAGTAATATTGAGAAGAAAGCGAAAAAAGACGTCAGAATTTCTTCCGATTGCAATAGTTGTGGTATATGTGTACAAGTATGCCCAACAAAGAATCTTGAGATTCATGACAATAGAATAATCCAGAAAGAGAAATGCACATTATGTTATAGATGTGTAAATATATGCCCTCAGAAAGCGATTACTGTTTTGTTGCACACAAGAGTTAGGGAACAGTATAAACTTGATGCGTGAAAAATTGAGATATTATAATCATCCTATGAATGGAATGAATACTTAAAGATCAGCCTCATGGTTAATTACATCTCTAAAGCGGCTAATCAGAAGGCTAACCATGTACTGCTTTTCAGACTTTAATAAGAATCGTTAATACAGAACAGTGGGTAATCAAAAAACCGGCAGAGTTTAGTTCTGTCGGTTTTTACTTTCTATTCTAAATTATACGGAAAGAATTTCTCTTAGTATTTTTTTGGAATGAATGAGACTAAGGAGTTCTTCCTCAGTTTCAATGGTATCACTTCTTCGTTTGAAATATTTATTGATTTTGATGGCATATCTTTTCATGTCCTGATCGATGGATGACATGAAATCCATGACACTTCGTTTATGATACACCACAGAAAGGTAGGATATGATCATGTATTTGATGTCAGCTAGAATGGAGTCTTCAATCCAGTAATCTATATGGGGAAGATCGATTCTCTTTTCCATGAGATTTGCATAACAGGTAAGTCCATCTTCAGTGGACTCCCAGAAATCAGCATAGACATAATCAAACTCGTTCAGGAAATCTTCGTTCCATCTGTCATAAGCACTGGCATGGATAATCGTAATTTTCTTCTCTGTATCAAATTGAGGAAGAATCTGGTTTTCAAAAAGATCGATGACATCTTTGTTTACTTCCACGACGGTGACACTCTCTACATTGTCTTTTAATAACCACATATAGATGATAAGACCAATGCCAAGACCGAAAGTCAGGCATTGCCCATGTCCTTTATCGATGCCTATGCGCATGCTCTCGATTTCACTGACAGCAGGAGACATCCATACGTTATCACCTTCCATGAGAACCGGAAGCTCAAGATCCTCGGCGAAATATCCGATGGGATGATAGTGAAACAGATATTTTCCAAGAGGCTTATGAAAGTCCATATTCATGAGCGTTCTCTTTCTGATGACGGATCTCTGATACCTGACGGTATCTGTATCCACTTTATGAAGCGCTATGTTTTTGAAGTAAGGATTCTCCCTCAGTTCACTGATGTCTTTTTGCAGGTCTTTATCAGGAATATCATATTTATTCAGTATACCAAGGAGCTCTTTCTCTTTTGCTGGTGTCAGCACATGCTCCATATAAGGTAGGACATCAGAAAGATATTCCTGCATTTTGAACATGGAATCTCTAAGGTTTTTCATCGTTTTATTCATTTCAGGTGTCTTTTCAAACTGGATCATTATATACCTCTTTTTACCATTCATTCTTTCCAATAATCATATCATATTCATTCAGAATGAAGTAAGCAAAGAATCTGATTCTTATAGGACAGCATAAAACACGGAGCCAGTAATGACTTCCGTGTTTTATGCGTTATAGCTATGATTAATTTTATAAGTCTAATCCTTACCGATCAGGAATTGGCTTCTAAAGATTTTATCGTAAGTTTCTTATCTCTTTCTCTTCTTACGTGAGCTTCTTGAACCTCTTCCTTATCCATCCGAGTCATGGTCAAGCCGGTTATTCCGTAAAATAAGGAAACCATAGGCGTTATAAATGCCAGGAATGTGTAAGGAAGATAGGCTATCACTGGAACACCCAGTGTAGCTGTTGTATAAAGTCCGGCTCCGGTCCAAGGAATAAGTGCACCAGCCTGGGTGGCTGTGTCCTCCAGTATCCTGGACAGATTTTCCGGTTTCAGGTTCATTCGTTCAAATACAGGTTTCATCAGTGTACCAGTCATCACTGTAGAGAAGTAGACTGCTCCACCGATGGCAAGCGTAGTGTAGCTTACAATCATAGTGACAAACACCAAGGTGCCTGTATGATTGATCTTGTGCGCAAAGGAACCGACGAGGGTTTCTAGCACACCAGAATCTCCAAGCATTCCCCCTAAACCTAAGGCAAAGAGGAAAAGTGCGATGAGTGGAAGCATGCTTGTTATTCCACCACGTTGAAGTAGACTATCAACTGTTTCAATACCAGCTTCTACCGAGTAACCGCTGTACATGGTATTGAGAATGTCGCTTAAACCGAATCCCTGATAGAAGACTGCAACGATTCCGCCGACGACTGCTGCAATGAAGATTGCAGGAAGAACTGGTTTTTTCATCATCATCAGTGCAATCAGTGTCGCAATCGGGATGATCGGAACAATTCCTATCTTAAAGTTGACTGACAGGTAATCAAGTAGCTGATTAACACTTTCAGCATTCACGTTTCCTGCATTGTATTTTAATCCCATGAAAGTAAAAATTGCAGCTGTGATGATGTAGGAAGGTACTGTTGTCCATAACATATGTTTGATATGTCCAAAGAGCGTACCTCCTGTAACGGTTGGTGCCAGGTTAGTCGTATCGGATAAAGGAGACATCTTGTCTCCAAAATAAGCACCACTTATCACTGCACCAGCTGTTATTTCAGCTGGAACACCCAATGTAGCTCCTACACCCATCATGGCGATACCTGCTGTACCGATTGCACCCCATGAGGTTCCTGTGGTAAGAGAAACGATAGAAGTGAAAAAAAGTGCGGATACGAGAAAGAACCTAGGTGAAATCAGATTGATACCATAATAGATCAATGTAGGCACAGTACCTGATGCCATCCATGTACCGATGAGCATGCCGACGGACAATAAGATCAGTCCCGACGGAAGTGCCTTACTCATAGAGTTGAACATGGAAGTTTCAATCTGCTTATACTTGTATCCCAACCCCATCATAAATGGAATCAGGGTGAACATACCGATAAACATAAGCATCTGAATTTCCACATCAAACGCCAGGATCCCTACTGATATAATAGCGACTACGCTTACTAGCATCATGATGGCATAAATAAAACTGGGTTTCTTAATAATTGAAGGTTTCAACAAACCACTCCTTTTCTTTTGTTTTCATATTTATACTATAAATTCGGTAAGATTAAGCTTATATCAGAACAGAGTTATTGCTAAAAAAATTCGAAAAAATAAGCTTATAAAAATATGATGGTGGTCACCCAATCCATGGATGAACAGCACAATAATCTCACATATTCATAAACAGAATATCATTATAATATATATAAGATACAAAGTAAAACACCATATAGTGTGATATACGGGACCAATTCAAAATATGCATACCTTAGAAGGCTTAAAACATCTCATTCTTAGAATTGCACTCAGATGGTACGGAATAATCATGTATGCTGAAGAATGACCCTAATCTATAGAGAAATGAGAGTTAATATTAGATTTACAGCTTACCGATTAGCCTCTTTTAACAAGGGCAACCATTATATGTGTTAAAATGGGCATGAGAAAATAATTAATATGTGTAACGAATCGAGGAAGGCTGTATTGGCTTTCCTCACTTTTAATAAAAAATAAATTATTAATTTATAGAAATGATGCAATAAAAAGAAGTGTATCGTTGTTAACTATATAGGAGGACTAGAAGATGATGCTGTTTACTTTTGTTCTCAGTGAGAATAATCCCTTAAAAAAAGAATATAAGCTTATTGATATTGATGAGCATCTATTTGTAAGAATAGGAGAAGGAGATTCGGAAGCACTGGATGAACTATATCATCTTACAGAAAGATCCTTGTATGCATTCACAGTGTCACTGACACGGGACCACGAAATGGCCCTTGAAATCATGCAGGAAACTTATCTTAAAATCCTCTCGGCAGCCCATCTGTATAAACCCATGGGAAAACCCCTTGCCTGGATTTTTACAATCACCAAGAATCTCTACTACAATGAAATCAGGAAATCGGGCAGGTATGAGACTCAAGACCCGGCAGAACTAAGTAACGACAAGAAATTTTCTTATGTGACCGATGCAGAGGACCGACTGGTACTTGAAGGGGTTCTTGAAAAACTGACTGAGGAAGAAAGAGAAATCATTCTGCTTTATGCTATTTCTGGTATGAGGCATCGTGAGATAGCTGAGAGCCTTGATATGAAGCTCTCTACGCTGCTCTCGAAATATCATAGAGGACTAAAGAAATTAAGGAGCTATCTTGAAAAGGAGGGAGAAAGGGCATGAACGAAACCAAAATTGTAGAAAGGATTAAAAATATCCTGGACAGTGCGCCTATTGACCTTCTGAATCAGATCAAGGCGGAACCTGTTGAACAGATGCTGAAACATGATGAAATCACTCGTCAGAAGAGTGAGAAATCCATCATGGCTAAAATGATTCCACTAGCTGCGGCTGCAATTCTGCTTCTTATTTTTGGAACTTGGCGTTTTCAGTATTTTACACCATACACTGAAATCTATATGGATATCAATCCCAGCATAGAGCTTGTAACCAACAGAAAGAATCAGGTCATTGATATAAAGACAGGAAATGCAGAAGGCGAAGAACTGATAAAGAACATCTCCTATAAAGGAAAGGATTATCTGGAAGTCACAAGTGATCTTCTTGATGAACTGATCGCAAGCGGATATCTCAGTGAATCGAAAGATCCGATACTTCTGTCTGTATATAATAAAGACATGGAGAAAGAGGCCTCACACCTGAAAGAACTGGACCAGTATATTCATGAATACCTCACAAGCAAAGGTATTGATACAGTAGTACTAGGACAGAAAATAGAAAAGACCAATACCCTAAGAGATTATGCGAAAGACTATGGTATTTCATTAAGTAAGATGACATTCATAAGAAACCTGATGATTCTACATCCTGAACTTGTAATAGAAGAACTGGTTGAGCTATCACTACAGGAATTGGTTGAACTGAGCAGACAATTAGGTATAGATCTCAAGGGAATCATCGAAAGTCAGGACTGGGATAAAATCCCAGAGGGGCTAGAAAAACCAGAAAAGCCTGAAGTATTAACAACGGAACCTGGTGATGAAGACGACAATGGAAAAGATGACGACGATGACAAAGATGATAAAGATAAGGGTAAAGATAAAGACGATAAAGACGATAAAGACGATAAAGACGACAAGGGCGATGACAAAGATGACGACGACGACAAAGATGATGAAGATAATGACGATTAGTAATATTATTTCAGGATATGCAATAAGGTAAGTTCAACTGTAAAACTGGATATAGAACAAAGGAGGAAAATATGAATTCGATTAAGATGCTGAGAAAAATCTGGTATATACCAGCTGTAATGCTAGTTGGTGTAGTACTACTCTACACGTACCTGACACAGCCTACTTTGCGATTTGTCGTAGATGTTAATCCAAGTATTGAAGTGGTGACAAATAGACTGGAAAGAGTTGTTAAAGTCATTCCATTAAATGATGATGCAGAAGAGATGCTTGATGGATATGTAATCAAGGACAGATCCTTGGAGAAAACTATAAATGATTTAGTGGATCTCATGATTTTTGAAGGCTACATACACGGAGGTCAGGATAATCTGGTCATGATTAGTGTAGATGATAAGGATGCAGATCAGAAGACCGTGGATAAGATCAACCTTTCAATCAAAGCCTATCTTGAAAACAAAGAAATTGAAGCCACATTACTACAAACAAGCTTAGATATAGCAGAGGATGATCTTACTGGCAAGGAAAGAGCAATCAGAAAAATGACTGACTTTGGTGTAACTTTAAGCGAAGAAGAACTTTCTCAGATGACTTTAAAAGAACTGTTTGAATACAGCAGAGCGCAAAATATCCCTCAAGAGGAACTCTTTCATATTATCAGTGGATATCTGTATGATGATAATTCTAGTGAAACAGGAATGTTGTCACAAGAAGAAATACGAGCCATTGCACTACTCAAAGTACCTGGAGAGATTATAAAGATCGAGCTGGATGATGGCGAATATGAAGTGAAAGTATTGAGTGAAGGTAAAAAATACGAACTGGAAATCGATGCTTACACTGGCGCTGTAGTTGAAATTGATAGTGAAAACCTGGAAAAAGATGATGATAAGGATAACAGTAGAGATAAAGACAAGAAACCAGCAAAAAAACCAGCTAAGGAATCAGAAAAAGTCAGACTGACCATGGATGAAGCCAGAAAAATAGCGCTTGCGAAAGCCAATGGAACAGTCATAGAAGAAAAATTGGATGACGACGCGTATCAGTTTGAAATTCAACTCAATGGAAAAGAATACTCAATAGAAATTAATGCCTATACAGGTAAAGTTGATAAATTTGAAGTTGACGAAGAAGACTAGACAGAAAAGCTGAGTAAATAAAGAAGACAGATGGCAACATCTGTCTTTTTGTTATCTATAAATAGTATATACATGTATTTAAAGAATATGTTTTGTCAATTCATATATTCAGTCAGTACCGTTTGAAGCAGCTCGTTGAGCTCATCTACGTCAACAGCATCGACTTGTTCATCGCTGATCTTGTACTTATCTTTCAGAAGAAGGATTCGTCGTACACTCTCGTCAATCCGATCTATGGAGATTTCACCGCTCGTGACGGCATCAATGAGAGCGGATAGGACAGAATCTATTTTATCATAATCGTTTGCTACCATGACAATATCTGTGCCTGCCTGAACTGAAAGCACAGAAGCTTCGTCCAGACCGTAATTAGAATCAATGGCATTCATGGTCATATCATCTGTGATGACGACGCCATCATAATTGAGATTTTCTCTTAAGATGTCACTGATTATGGTTTTTGAAAGTGATGAGGGAAGATTTTCGTCTATTTTTGGAAGCAGCAGATGCGCAATCATGACCATGTCAGCACCTTCTTCAATTGCATTTTTAAATGGAATCAGCTCTAGGTTTTCTAACTCTTTGATGGACTTTACAATGACAGGTAATGCCAGATGAGAATCAACAGAAGTATCCCCATGACCTGGAAAGTGCTTGATGGTAGGGATGATGTTCACGTCCTGAAGTCCTTTCATGGTAGCTATTCCAAGACTGCTCACAATCTCCGCACTGTTACCGAAGGATCGGTCTCCGATGACAGGATTATTCGGGTTACTGTTGATATCTAGTACCGGAGCAAAATCAATGTTGAAACCATAGGCTTTCACAAGTTCTCCAAGGACTTTTCCTATTTCAAAAGAAAAGTCGGTATTATTATGCTCACCAATCTTCAGACTGGATGGGATCTTTATTAAGTCTCCTGGTATTTTTGAAATTCTTCCACCTTCCTGGTCTACACCGAAAAAAAGAGGAATCCTGCTGTTGGTATTCGCTGATTTAAGTGCATTTACGTAGCTGATGGTCTGATCAGAACTTACGAGATTATGACCATTAAAGATGATTCCACCAACCTTATCTTCCTTGATGAGTGTGATTGCTCTTTCATCGGCGAGCGTTCCGCTGATTCCGGAAAAGACCATCTGTCCGATTTTCTCTTCCAGTGTCATGTTACGGATTCTATCTGACAGAACAGTAGCTGGATGCTGATCTGTGATTTTAATGGAGATGTGGTCTAATTTGGGATGATCCTCGTCTTCACTATACTGGTCTAGAATCCATTTCAGAGTGTAGTTCTCATTTATAAGGTAGGTCAGTATGATCTGATTATGGGATGAATCCTCATAGGGAGTGATATCATCAGGTTGTCCCAGAACACCAGTAATATCAGTATAGGTGATGAACTGAATCTCCGGTTTATAGGAACGCAGATCAACTGCTAGAGACTGATCATAACCAACTGTAATATTCTCAGAAAGATAGACTGCATAGTCACCTTCTGAAGTTTCATCAAGGGAGTCCGGATCACCGTAATTGGACTGCACATCATTCCGGGTAGACTTTCCTGCGATGAGAGGCGAATGAAGGATTTTCCCTTCTTCTGCATCAGAATAAATCTCCTTGATTAGTGAGAGAGTTTCATTGCTCGTCTCATGCTCTTCTATCATTTCATTGGTGTCCTCTTCAATATCTGTTTCTGGAGCTGATTGGATCTGTTCTGTATCAGGTATTCTTGTATTTTTAAATAGTAAAAACACAAAAAGACTCATAATAGCTATGAGCGCTATATATACTATTTTTCTGTACATATTATCTCCTTACAGGGAACACAGATTATTTTCTGTTGAAAATATAGTTACCCTGATTCATCATTGGTTGATCGATTAATTTGTTTTCCGTATTGATCCTATTATTAACTCTAACATTTCATATTTAATTCCATTAGGCTATTCAGTTACCATTTTAAGAACAATGAAACAAGAAAAAAGCACCCATCTGTGAAGATGAATGCTTTGGCATGAGACTTTTCTTGAATGTTCAGTCCCATTGTCCGGGGTATCTCTGTTTTTTAAGGAGAGGAAATTTTCTGTTGTGTTTTTCTACTTCTTCCTGTGGAAGATCTTCAAAGACTTCTGAATAAGTGAATTTGCCCTCAAGTCCTTCTAGACTGTTCTCTGATATTTCTATGGCCATGAATGCATCAAAGTTCTTTCCATCTGAGGTGGTGATACTGAAGTGGTCACAGGTTTTGAATCCCACTCTGGGATAATAATCGGGTTCTCCAAAGATGATGATGCCCTTATACCCTTTTTCTTTTGCCAGTTGCATGGTCTCATTTATAAGCAGTTCTCCGACACCACAGCCCTGCCAGGATGGATCGACACATAGAGGTCCGAAGGTAAGGACTTCATGAGTTCCATTTTCTGCTGTGACCTTTGCCGTTGAGTAGAAGATAGCACCAAGGATTTCACCGTCTTTTACTGCGATTCGACTAAGCTCTGGCAGGTAATCCTTATGTGCTCTCAGTTTATGGACAAGGTAATGCTCATCACAGCCCAGATGATGCTTGTTCCAGAAAGCTCTCTGTGTCATGGCTTCCACTTTGTGGTAGTCCGCTTCAGTTTCTTGCCTGATCTCAATCTCTTCAGGTCTGATTTTTACTTTTTTCTCAGGAAACCAGCCGAATTCAAAGCGGACTTCCTTACGATTAATATCATTGTTACTGTAGGCGCAGGTATCAAAGCCTATGAGCGTGAACCCTTCGTGCTGGTAGAAACCGATGGCGTTCACATTACAGGACTGTGTTTCAAGGATTATGCAGCGTCTTCGTTCTCTTCTTGCCTGTTCTTTGGCAATCTCCATGAGTTCATGACCTAATCCTTTCTTCTGATGGTCTTCTCTTACCCAGATCTCAGTGATGCGTAGCCTATTTGACCAGATTTCAGGATCTGTTTCCATGGCTGCAATGAGTTCACCTTCATTAAAAACACCCCAGGCATAGGCATTTTCTCGGTAATCTGCATAAAGCTTATCTGGATTATCGTATTCTTCAGGGAAATGAGAGATAGGCTCAGTCAGTTTTTTCTTCTGTATTTCGATGCTGAATCCGCTCGTGTTTTTTCTTAAATCCACATCATAATATTCATTGGTTGTATACCCTATGGGCACTGTGGTCCCTTTCCATTTATCTTTAGGCAGGTGAATGATGTCATAATCCATGACTACCTCCTCATACTATGCTTCATATCTCTTTTTTTCAGCATACTGATTATTACTGTGATTTACAATAGAATTCTTGACTTCCATGAATTATGACTGCGTTAAATGAGTAGTTCTTTAAATATGAAATCAAAATGCGTTCTGTTTTCGGGAGAGTTAGGATTCAAGACATTTTAAAAGGGATTCCATAGAATCCCTTAGGTGAGCAATTTAGTACTTTATAGAATGAATACCTGGATTATCTTTGAGTGAAGTTAGAAATACATTTATTGTACTATATGGGTTGTGGATATTATTGAAATCCTATAGTGCTCAAGATTGTATCGATATCATTATCCGAAGTGGTATCTATAAGGATGTCTGCTTGAACTGGTTCCCATTCTTCATATTGCCTGGTAAGCATCTTTTCAACAGGACTTGGTAATCTGCCATGCATTCTTTCTGCAAATCTTGATTTGATTGTGTCTAGAGAAGCAGTGAATTTAACCTTGCGTGCACCTTGTAAATCAATGATTCTATCTAATTGCGATATTTCTGCTACAAGATAGATTACGCTATCTCCGGATACATTGCTGCCTGAAGCTGCTTCAGATAATTTATCAAAGAATAGTCTCCAGGCTTCATCCTCATTCTTCGCCATTCTTAAATAATCTTTACCGCTGAATATTTCAGCACCAGTTTGTTTTTTGAGTTTTTCAGCTGCGGTTGATTTACCAGTGCAGCTTTGTCCCATAAAAATATAGAGCATGATGTTTTTTCTCCTTAATTATTATTCTATTATTGGTCCAGTTTCTCTTTGAAATGGAAAGGGTGCATATAATTCTTTCGAGTGGCAGGATATCCGATTCTTTTATGAAAATGATTCAATTACCTATATTGTCAGTTATAAAGGTAGAAAGTCATAAGCACGGTTGTAACTACTGCGACTGTGAATGAAAACCATTTTGTGAACCGTATTATTGAAGGCTTCACGGTAAGTTCCTGTTCCTCGTGGACAATTGATCTCTTACCTATGATGTCTTCAGGAAAGACGAAGCCATATAGGAACATACCAATGAAGGGGAGCGTAAACGCAGCTAAGATTATCTTTTCAAAAATCATCGATTACCACCTTATTTAATGTATTTTTGCCTCATTACCGTGAATTTCTGTCTATAGAAGTTGTCCATCTCACCAGAATCATTTCTTTCAGGACGCATATGGTCGTAATTATCTTCAAATCCTTCATATTCCACTTCATTTTTTATGGTGACCCCCATTTCGCTGAATTCGAGGGGCTTGAAAGGTTCCCACCGCACCGGACTAATTATCTTATGTGCATTAAGTGCCGTGTCGAATACGGATTCCGGCTGTGAGAGTGCCAGCGCTATGAGCGTCATGTAGTCACTGTAGGAATCCACATAAAAGTCAGTGTTTCTCACATCCACATTGAAAGATACTGCTGTGACGATACCGCTTTTCAGACTGTATGAGAAATTCGGTGCGTTTCTGAGATGCGTCGGCAGATAGTACTTTCTGAAATCATAAGAGGAGTCCCATGCGGAGGAGCTTTTGAGTGTATATTCTCCAAGGTCTATTTCATAAACCTCTCTGTAGTGATTGAAGTTCTCCACAAACTCTTCGACTGTAAGTTCTCCTCTGTTAGGAGGACTGTGGTAGGCGAAGGTGAAGAGAAAGTTTACACCAATAAAGAGGAGAAGGATCAGGAATGCGGTGATGTTCCGGTAATATTTGTAGTCTCTGATTCTATAAGCGATGTCCTCATCCCAGGGCTGGAACTGGCCGTTTTCACATCGAGTACGGCTTATGGCCAGCGTAATGGCGGTGATGGGTAGGATTCCGAAAGCGAGCCCCTTGGACAGAACGCCCCAGGTTCTCTGGAATGATTCCTCCAATGTCAGCCTGTGATGATCTTCTTTTTCAAGGGTGATACCATAAATGGCTTTTCCCGGTGTGGTTCTGAAAAGGCTAATAAGGATCGGTTCAAGAATGAGGGTTATAAGAAGAATCACCCCCCACATGACAGTCCTTTCTGCGATTGATGGATCCAATATATTCTGATGAAGTAGAAAGGTCCTAATAAAGTTCCAGAGTAGTCCATAGATCATCATGTCTACTAATCTTGCCACAAAACGGATTCTAAAATCAAATACCTGAGGAAGCTCATCCTGAACCTTGAAATAAGTGCCTCCTTTTTCTTCGGAAAGCATCTCAATCTGTTTCAGATATTTCTCCGCATCCAGATTGCTATAATGAGGTGTTTCCTTATAGATGGTTCTGCACAATGCTTCGGCATAGGAAATGTCTTCTCCTTCCTTCTTTAGTTGATCGATCTGCCTAGAAAGCGTATCTCTGAGATTTCCCTTTCCTTTCATAAGAGACCGGATGTCATCCAGAGTTAAATGGAGACTACGAAGAAGTTTAATTCTCTTTAAGGTGATAAGGTCTTCCTCGCCATATTCCCTATATCCATTTTCTGTCCGATGAGGACTTAACAGTTTCTCTTTTTCATAGTAATAGATGGTGGCCCTGTCGATACCGGCCTTTGCTTCTATCTCTTTTATTTTCATTCAAGTGCTTCCTTTCGCTGCTTTTGACTTCATTGTAGACTATCAAGTGCCTCCATAGTCAAGGGTATTTCTTGTGATTTATGTGGAAATCTGTTATTTATCGTGAATATGGCAAAAAATTATGAGTACTTCAAGGAAATTATAAAACATAGTTAAAATGAAAATTATAATATACTTTTATTGTATTATATAATAAGTTATAGAGGATTCATATTTGTTACGCATTTGTTATTGAAATTTATTGCGTATCCATTAAGATAGAAACAAAGAAGTATCATAATGAAGTGGAGCAATATTTGAGTGTTGAAATGGAGAGGTTTGAAATGAAAAAACTGTTAAGTTTGGTTGCGATTCTTGGACTGTTTCTTCTATCAGGATGCGAAGAGCCATCAACGCCGATAGCGGAGACGCCAAACACCATGCATCCTGCTATTGTTGTGGATGGTGATCTCTATTACACTACAGGACTAGAAATACCTATTGAACCTGGAGAAGAAGTGATTCAGGAGATCACAAGGGTAGTTGACCCGAAAGAACTGCCTAAGGAAGAAGGAGAAATCAATTTTCCTGTGGAAGATGCTATGTATGCAAAGATCATCGATGGAGAGGAATATGTTGTGGTGCTTATCAGCAATGAATGGGTTAGGTTTGAGAAAAGAGAAGAAGAGACTGATTCAAAACCTGAAACAGTTCTTCTGAAAGCAACGAAGACGCAGGTGAATGCAGAGGATTCTCTTGGCGTGTCCGTCCCTGTACTTGACTATGCGTCTGATGAAATCATCATCTTTCACGGCCATTTCGGTCTATTCGTCTATGATCTCAATACTCAAACACTCATACAAAGCCTGGACCTTGAACCACTTGACTGTAACTATACCCAGGGAAGTAACGCCTGCATGGTTTCAGTCA
Organism: uncultured Proteiniclasticum sp.; assembly: GCA_964643785.1. Lineage (GTDB taxonomy): Bacteria > Bacillota > Clostridia > Clostridiales > Clostridiaceae > Proteiniclasticum. The sequence continues at coordinate 15,267 of CAZXUT010000013.1, read as the reverse complement.
GTAAAGATGGGGAAAAGATTCTGCTTCATCCCATAGAAAGTGAGATGATGTATGAATATGAGATTTCAAGTAATCAGTTAAGTGAAGTCATTTATAAGGAGATGGAAGATCCATTTGAGATGGTACCAATAGAGGAAGCGGTGGGGTCGGGTGATCTAGGTAAATTAAGTGTTAGTGCCGCGAAGTTTGAAAATGGTGAATATGGATATCTGCATGCTTACGGCTGGACATTAGGAACCTTATCCTATGTAAGAAGTGACATGATGTATGCTCTGTTTGTAAAATAGAAGCATGTAAAAAGTCAGTGAGTAAAGTTAATTATTGAAATCACCTACATGAATATTGAAGAGCAATAAAACATAAACTACTGGAGAAATTCAGGCATTTATGTTTTTTGTTTTATACATACATAAAGCATATAGACCAGAGCGGTGCTCAGTCGGTCGCATATTATGAAACGCGCATATTACAACGCTTCACAAGGGTATAAGGCATTTGCTTAATTATTACCTTAGAGTGAAGATTATTGACAAAGTATTAATAAAGAGATAATATTAGTATCAATATAAGGTGTAAATTACGGTAAGTCTTAATGATTCAAGAATCCGAGGGGAGGAGTTTGTAGTGCTTCGTTATGTAGTCAAACGTGTAGGTCTGGCAGCACTGACAGTGCTGATCATAACAGCCATCACATTTTTTACCATGAATGCAATCCCAGGAGGGCCATTCGATAGAGAAAAAGCCCCCAGTCCTGCAGTAAAAGCAGCGTTGGAGACTCGCTTTAATCTGGATAAATCGGTACCTGAGCAATATGTATTGTACTTAGGAAATATTCTGGAAGGGGACTTCGGTATTTCACTGAAGACTGGTAGAGATATCATGCTCACCATTTCAGAGTCATTTTCAATCTCTGCGAGACTAGGTGGAATGGCAGTGGTCGTTGCACTGTTTTTTGGAATCGTTCTCGGAAGTTTAGCAGCACTGACTAGAAATAAACTGCCAGACAGATTGATTATTTTCTTTTCTACACTCTCTACTGCGGTGCCGAGCTTTGTACTTGCAACACTGCTCCTCCTGGTGTTTTCCATCCAGCTCGGGTGGATTCAGGTTTGGAGTGCAAGTTCCACGAACTATATTCTTCCTGTAATTTCACTTTCGCTATACCCTATGGCCTACATCACAAGGCTCACAAAGAGCAGTATGCTGGATGCTCTAGGTCAGGACTATATTAGAACTGCGAAAGCAAAAGGTGTGGCAGGATGGAAAATTATCTTCAAGCATGCACTTAGAAATGCTATGATCCCAATCATCACCTATGTGGGACCTATGACAGCCTATATTCTTACAGGTAGTCTTGTTGTAGAAACAGTCTTCACCATCGGTGGTCTAGGATCCAAGTTTGTAAGCGGAATCACCAATAGAGACTACCCCATGATTATGGCTACAACAATATTTTTAGCTACGCTCATGGTTATGGCCAATCTTATTAGTGACTTGGTCTATAAACTTGTGGATCCAAGAATCAGCTTTGACTAGAAGGGGGGAGAAAAATATGCAGAACACAGATAATCATCCAATAAAAAAACCGTTCAGCATGCAGATTGATCCCAACATGTTTGAACTGGCAACAGATGAAGAGAAACTACAACAGGAAGTCATGGGTGAATCTACCACGTTTCTTAGAGATGGTGTTAAAAAACTTCTAAAGAATCCATTGGCGGTGTTCAGTCTGATTGTTCTGGCTATCATACTCACAACTATTATGGTGGCTCCTTATGTTGTACCTTATAAATATTCGGATATCATCTCAGTGAATGGAGCAAGAGACCGTGGCGCAAAGAATCTGGGGCCTTTTGAGTATTCTGAACTGGAACAGGAATTCATCGATAGTGGAGGAGAAGTTTTTCCTCATGTTTTTGGAACCGATGCACTTTCCAGAGACTATTTCATTCGTGTGGTATATGGAACGAGAGTTTCCCTTGGAGTAGGCCTTTTTGCCAGTCTCATCGTTCTGATCATCGGACTCTTATACGGAAGTATTTCCGGTTATGTAGGAGGTCGGACAGACCTCATCATGATGAGAATTGTAGACATCATCTACTCTCTGCCAGACATGCTTATTATTATCTTACTGTCCGTGGTTCTTGACCAGGTGCTTTCCGATTTGGGAGGTGGGCTGGTGGATAGAATGGGTAGTAATATGATCAGTATCTTTATAGTTTTTGGTCTACTCTACTGGGTCGGAATGGCAAGGCTTGTCAGAGGGCAGATTCTTTCCATCAAGAAGAATGATTATGTGCTGGCTGCGAAGGCTGTAGGTGCGAAAGCGCCAAGAATCATCCTGAAGCATATCCTTCCAAACAGTATCAGCGTCATCATCATATCTACAGCGCTCCAGATTCCTGCGGCGATCTTCACAGAAAGCTTTCTGAGCTTTGTGGGATTAGGCGTTCAGGCTCCAATGCCATCATTAGGCAGTCTAGCAAATGCTGCTCGTGAGGGACTACAGAGTTATCCCTATAAGCTGCTGTTTCCAGCTGCTATTATCAGTCTGATCGTACTCTCCCTCAATCTTTTGGGAGATGGCATGAGAGATGCTTTCGATCCAAAATTAAGGAAGTGATACTATGAGTGAATATTTACTGCAGGTCAAGAATCTACATACATCCTTTTTTACTGATGCCGGTGAAGTCCAGGCGGTGAATGGGGTCTCATTTAATCTTGAAAAAGGTAAGATTTTAGGAATCGTAGGGGAGTCAGGCTCAGGAAAAAGTGTGACGGCTTACTCGATCATGAATATTCTGTCAGATCCAGGTAAGGTGATAGAAGGAGAAATTTTCTACAAGGGAAATGATGTACTGAAATATAGTAAAAAACAGATCCATAATTTCAGAGGGAAAAATGTCAGCATCATTTTTCAGGATCCAATGACTAGCCTAAATCCGGTGTTTACCATCGGTAATCAGCTGGAGGAAGCGATACTTCTGCATACTGAGCGAAACAAAAAAGAAGCCAGAGAACATGCAGTGAAAATGCTGGAACTTGTTGGAGTGAACGAACCTCGAAAGAGAGTGAAACAGTATCCCTTTGAACTTTCAGGCGGTATGCGTCAGAGAGTGATGATTGCCATGGCACTAGCCTGTGAGCCGGACATCCTTATTGCAGACGAACCTACTACGGCGCTTGATGTGACCATCCAGGCACAGATTCTGGAGTTGATGCAGGAACTGCAGGGAAGGCTCGGAATGGCGATTATACTTGTTACTCATGACTTAGGTGTTATTGCGGAGATGTGTGATGAGATTATCGTGCTCTATGGTGGACGTGTCTGTGAACGTGGTACCACGGATGATATTTTTTACGATCCATCCCATGAATATACCAAGGGACTTCTAAACTCCATACCTAGTATCACTCGAATAAAGGAAAGACTGAAGCCCATTGCAGGTACTCCAATCAATATTCTTAATATGCCACTTGGGTGTGCTTTTGCCAGCCGATGTGACAGTGCTATGAAAGTGTGCCTGACAGTTGTACCTGAAGAACTTACACTCAGTGAGACACATAAGGCCGCCTGCTGGCTTAACGTAAAGAAGATGGCAGAAGAGAGCCGGAAGGAGGAGGACCATGGCAGCGGAATATCTGGTTGAAGTTCAAAATCTGAAACAGTACTTTCCTATAAGAATGGGTATATTCAAAACGATGCCGCTCAAAGCAGTGGATGACGTATCATTTAAGATCAGACCAGGAGAAACTCTTGGACTTGTGGGTGAGTCTGGTTGTGGAAAGACCACAGTGGGCAGATCAATCATAAGGCTATATGAACCCACAGATGGAACAGTTCTTTTTGACGGTGAACTCGTTACTGGCGAAAATATCCAGTCTATGAGAAGAAATATGCAGATGGTCTTTCAGGATCCCTATTCTTCACTGAATCCAAGAATGACTGTTCAGGACATTATTGGGGAACCTTTTGATGTACATAAGCTTTGTAAGACCAAAAAGGAAAGAAGAGAAAGGATTATTGCACTTATGGAGCTGGTTGGTCTTAACGCTGAGCATGCTTCAAGATATGCCCATGAGTTTTCAGGAGGGCAAAGACAAAGAATCGGAATTGCCAGAGCCCTGGCAGTGGATCCGAAATTCATCGTCTGTGATGAACCGGTATCAGCTCTTGATGTTTCAATCCAGGCTCAGGTGCTTAATATGTTTGAAGACCTTCAGAAGAAGCTGGGAGTAGCTTATCTCTTTATAGCCCATGACCTTCTAGTAGTCCATCATCTTGCAGATCGAATTGCGGTTATGTATCTTGGAAAGATTGTGGAGATTGCAGAAGCAGATGAAATAAATGATCATCCGATCCATCCTTATACGCTTTCTCTTTTTTCAGCGGTTCCAATTCCGGATCCAAAGATCAGTAGAACGAAAAAAAGAATTATACTCGAGGGGGATGTACCAAGTCCTCTTAATATGCCAAGTGGCTGTTCCTTCAGGACCAGATGCCGCTATGCCACAGAAGAATGTGCGGCGAAAATTCCGCCACTGACTGATCGTGGAAAAGGACATTTTGTAGCCTGCTGGAACAAATAATAATTGATTCATATTGTGATTCTCACATTTTCAGTCAGAAGTGGAGTAATCTTCACTCTGCAGAAAATGCATGAATATAAGATGACAACAACAATGTTAAAAGGAGGAAATTACTATGAAAAAGCTCATTGCACTGTTACTTGCTACATTCATGTCCATGTCGGTGCTCGCTGCCTGCAGTAATGAAGAAACACCAGAAGAGCCTACAGAAACTCCAGCAGAGGAACCTGCTGAGACTCCTGCAGAAGAACCTGGAGAAGTAAGTCCACTTCCAGAATGGGAAGCTTATGATGCTCTGATCAAAGACATCAAAGCCAGTACAGACTTTGTTGCTCGTGAAGCGCTGATGCATGAAGCAGAAGATATGCTCATGGAGACCTTTGCGCTTGTACCTATCTATTATTACAATGACATTTTTCTGCAGAAACCTGAAGTAGAAGGAATTTACTCCAATCCATATGGTACAAAGTACTTTATGTATGGAACAGCTCCTGACAACATTCTGAAACTGCAGCTTGCCAGTGAACCAGATAAACTTGACCCTGCACTGAACTCTACTGTTGATGGTGCTACTCTTGCATCCAATACATTTATTGGACTGTTCACCTATAATGATAAGGGTGAATTGACTCCAGCACTTGCAGAGAGCTATACAGAATCAGAAGACGGCCTTACCTATGAGTTCACATTGAAAGACGGACTCAAGTGGAGTGACGGATCTGAACTGAATGCCAAGGATTTTGAATATGCATGGAAACGTGCTGCAAATCCTGACACGGGTGCAGATTACAGCTATATGTTCAATGCAATCGCAGGATATGATGACAATGAACTGCAAGTGACAGCTTCTGAAGACGGAAAAATGCTTACAGTAGTGCTTGCTGCACCTACAGCATACTTCCTGGATCTAGTTGCATTCCCAACCTATCTGCCGCTGAAGCAGGCAGAAGTGGAAGCAGCTGCTGACTTTGCTACAAATCCTGGTGCATGGGCACTTGAAGCAGGTTTCGTATCCAACGGTGCGTACACGCTTGAAACATGGAACCATAATGAAAGCATGGTTTATGTAAAGAATCCTAACTATTATGAAGCTGATAAAGTGACCATCGAGAAACTGGAATTCATGTTAAGCGATGACGATGCTGCTATCTATGCCGCATACAATTCAGGAGACCTTCAGTTTATCGATACAGTTCCAACAGATGAGATTGCTTCTCTTCTTGACAGTCCTGAATTCAACATCGTAGATCAGCTGGGAACCTATTATATGACATTTAACGTAAAGAGCCCATTGTTTGAAGGCAAAACAGTTGAACAGGCCAATGCCATGAGAAAAGCCATAGCACTTCTCATCGACAGAGGATACATTGCCGAAAACATCGGACAGACAGGACAGCAGCCTGCAAATGCATACATTCCAGCAGGAATGATGGATGGACATGGTGGCATATTTAAAGAAAATGACGCAGACTATACCTATCCTGATGAAGCCAGTGCCGGATACTTTGATCCTGAATATTCAGATGCTAGCGTAGAAGAAGCTATCGCGCTGTTTGAAGAAGCCGGATTCAAAATGACTGCAGACGGAATGCTGGATGCATCCAATCCAATCAGTTTTGAATATCTGACCAATGAAAACACTGGACATGTAGCTGTTGCTGAAGCTATGCAGCAGGACTTGGCAGTAGTAGGAATTGACATGACAATCAAGACAATGGAATGGAGTGTATTCCTGAATGAAAGAAAAGCAGGAAACTTCGATGTTGCCAGAAACGGATGGATCGCAGATTTCAATGACCCAATCAACATGCTTGAAATGTGGACATCAGATTCAGGAAATAACGACGCTCAGTTCGGTAAATAACAGATAATTAATGAAAAGGTAAGGCCAGCTGCATGCAGCTGGCCTTACTGTTTATACGAAGAGTTATTGAAAGAGCTGATCATGATACATTTTTGCCGGATGGGATTTCGGCAGCTTTTCTTTTTTAAGCAAAAATTTCATTTGATGTGGCAAAGGTTTTAGGCTATGCTCAATTCAAATAGTTTCAACCTGAGAGGAGTGAGGAAGATGGCTGAAAGAATTCTCGTCATAGATGATGAACATAATCTACTTGATGTGGTCAGTGATTATCTGAGAAAAAATAATTTTGAGGTCTATGTGGCTGATCGCGGATCAACAGCTTTAGAAATGTTCCATGAAATAGAACCGGATTTTCTTATTCTAGATCTTAATCTTCCTGATATGTCAGGTGAAGAGATCTGCAGAGAAATCAGAAAGACATCCGATGTTCCGATTCTCATGCTGACAGCTAAAACATCGGAGGATGATAAGGTTTATGGATTCAGTCTGGGTGCAGACGACTATCTTACGAAACCGTTCAGTCCAAGAGAATTGGTGGTACGTGTAAATGCAATTCTCAGACGAGCAAAAAGCAAAGGAAACCTGACTGAAATCTATTCATTCAGAAGTGAGGATCTGGTGCTGGATAACAGCAGAAGAGCAGTAATGAAAAAGGGAGAAGAAATTAACCTCACACCGAATGAATATAAGATTCTCCACACACTGGTTCAATATCCAAATCAGGTATTTACGAGATCTAGAATTGTGAATGTGGCACTAGGGTTTGATTTTGACGGTTATGACAGAACAATAGACACGCATATCAAGAACATCAGGCAGAAAATTGAGGATGATTATAAAAATCCGACTTACATCGTTACTGTGTATGGAGCAGGATATAAGTTTACAGGTGATGAGAAATGATGAGAATCGGAAAGAAATTAGGCAGGTATTTTTCATTGGTGTCTTTGTCGTCTGTTCTTCTTATCACTGTACTGTCAAATATTGGCATGAATGTTTTTTTTACCAATTATCTAAGAGCAACTCAGGAATCAGAGGATCAGGCCATTGCGGAATACACAAGGGGCCTTCTGGAAGAGGATGGGTTTCTGGATGAGCAGGATCTTATGAGTATTGAGCATTACGCTTTTACCATGAAAGCGGAAGTCATACTTGAGAATGAGGACCAGGAAGTTATTCTAAGCACTCGAGAGCCACTAGACAACAGCGGAGATTCTAATGAAAGAATGAACTACATGGATACCGAAAAATTCAGTTATCGGGAATATTCCTATTCATCGGATGAGGACGATGGCAGGATGATCATCATAGGAAGGTCCAGGAGTATCTTCTTTGCTTCTCCGGACAGAAACTTTTTCCTGATCATTAATATGATCTATTTACTCTCTGCTGTGATTTCTCTGATAATAGGAATGTTTTTCCGAGATAAAATGAAAGAGATATTTCTGAAGCCGATTTATGAAATCAGAGAGAACGCGAAACATATTGAGGAAGGAAGATATTCACTTGTTGAAGATGTGGACTCAGATACTGTGGAGCTTGATGAACTGGCGAACTCCATCAAATATATGGCCTTGCGCCTGGAGAAGCAGGAAGAACTGCGTAAGAGGCTCACATCGGATATTGCTCATGAACTGAGAACACCACTGTCAACTGTAAACAGTCATCTGGAGGCCTTTATCGATGGCGTCTGGGAACCCACGCCGGAAAGACTCGTTCTGCTCCAGGATGAAATCAGAAGGCTCACCAGTCTCATTAAGGATCTGGGAGACCTTTCCTATATGGAAAGTGGAGAAATAAACCTTACTATGGATGTGGTCAATTTATCAGAGCTTATTGAAAACGTCATTGAGAGCTTTGAACCGCTTTTCATATCGGATGAGAAAGTGATCAATACGGATATCAAAAAAGATATTTTTGTCCATGGAGATTCCGATCGTCTTAATCAGGTGATGATCAACTTAATTTCAAACGCATTGAAATATACGAATCAGGGGTCTTCTGTGAATGTAGTGTTTAAGGAAGAGGGTGGAAAAGCTGAAATCATCATAAAAGATGACGGAATCGGAATTGATGAGAAAGATATCCCTTATGTTTTTGAACGATTCTACAGGAGTGATTTATCAAGAAATCGCAGTACGGGTGGAAAAGGCATCGGCCTCACCATTACCAAGACATTGGTGGAAGCACATCATGGAACCATAAAGATAGACAGTGCACCAGGAATAGGTACCACAGTTACGGTAATGCTGCCAGTATGCAGAAGTCAGCCATAAATATTAAACCATAGGAGACTGTTAACTCAGTCTCCTTATTTTCTCCACAATTATGAATTATCATAGGTTTATAGAAAGAAATACTTGATGAACAGTTACTGAGCTGTGATGTCAGCTGTTTTATGTGATTGAGGTGATTATATGTTTAAATGGTGGAAAAATTTCATAGAAAGATTAGGCGAATCTAATAGAAAAGAGTTCGGGTCAAAGCGTCTTGACTGCTGTGATCTGAATAAGAAAAAATAATCAGAAATCCGGACATGTTTAAGAACTTTACAAAGACCGAAGAACCAGAAGCATCATATGAGCCAGAAAAGAAATCTGCCTTCCTTAAAAATCTGAAGAAGGATGTAGAGTAGTAAATTTAGATTACCTGAAAAAAGTAATTCGAATATTTATGATTAGAAAGGCGGATAGTTCTGGTGAGCTATTTGTCTTTTTGTATATTTTGTTAAGTCTATAAAAATTCATACCAATAATATGTAGGAGGTGGAATTATGATATTTGTATTAGTGTTAGTTCTAGCTGTATTCTATTTTATGTTCAAAGATGATCATAAAATTAATTTTAGCTCGAATCAGAACAGTCCTGAGCAGAAGCTCAAGGAAAGATATATTAAGGGTGAAATAGATGAGGAGACTTATCTACGGATGAAATCAATCATCAATGAAAAATAAAGAGGAGGAAAACTAAATGATGTATGGTAGAAGATACTTTGATGAAGGAAGACATTTTTTCGATAGAGGCTTTTATGGAATCACATTATGGCATGTACTGATTGTCATCGGTGTAATTATTCTGCTGATTTCAATTGTGAAACTCATGTCTCAGAAACAAGGTCATAATCACACGAAAGATAAGAATGAAAATCTGAAAAGAATACTGGATGAAAGATATATCAAAGGAGAAATAACAGAGGAAGAATATAAGACCAAGAAGAAGTTTTTAGATGAGAACTAGCTGCTCTTAAGGAGTGATAAGAATGAAAGAAGATAAGATGAAGAATATGAGTGAACATGATGCCCATGATACCCATGATACCCATGATACCCATGATACCCATGATGAAAAGGATCATAGTGGTCATAATAAAGAAGACCATAAAAATTCTGATCATGAAGAGCATCATGATCATCATGCGATGATGGTGGAGGATTTCAGAAGGAGATTTTTCATCTCTCTTATCATCACAGTACCGATTCTAGCTTTGTCACCTATGATCCAGATGTTCATGGGTGTGGACTGGAGATTCACCGGGGATTCCTATCTGCTGCTTTTGCTTTCTTCAGTCCTCTATATTTATGGAGGAAAGCCTTTTCTGACAGGCGCCAAGGATGAACTGAAGAAAAAGGAACCGGGTATGATGACACTGATCGCCTTCGCTATTACAGTGGCTTACATATATAGCACCGTTGCGGTGTTTACAAAGATCGGTAGTGATTTCTTCTGGGAACTGGCAACACTTATTGTCATCATGCTCTTAGGTCATTGGATTGAGATGAGGTCTGTCATGAGCGCATCCAGAGCGCTGGATGAACTTCTCAAGCTGATGCCTGAAGAAGCTCATCTTCTGGAAAGTAATGGAGAAACTACTGATGTTCCTGTAAAAGATCTGAAGCAAAATGATGCGATTCTTGTGAAACCTGGAGAGAAAATCCCCATAGACGGTATTGTCTATGAAGGTAAATCTGAGGTGAATGAATCCATGATCACGGGAGAATCAGTACCCGTTGTGAAATCTGACGGGGATGAAATCATCGGTGGGTCCATCAATGGAGAAGGAATACTTAAGTTTAAAGTCAGTCATGTGGGTGACGAAACCTTTATTTCCCAAGTCATCAAACTTGTGAGGGAAGCTCAGGAGTCAAAATCAAAGACGCAGAGACTGGCGGACATCGCGGCGAAGTGGCTCTTTTATATTGCTGCAGTTTCGGGAATTGTCACATTCACCGTCTGGATGCTTCTTGGACGGGAAATCAGTTTTGCCATGGAAAGAGCGGTGACGGTCATCATCATTTCCTGTCCTCACGCACTGGGACTGGCAACGCCTCTTGTCACTGCGGTCTCAACAAGCATCGGAGCCAAAAGAGGTCTTCTGATCCGGGACAGAAATGCATTTGAGAATGCACGTAAACTGAATGCAGTGGTCTTTGATAAGACAGGGACACTAACAGAAGGTGAATTCGGAATCACTGACATTAAAGTTCAGGGAAGATCCGAAGAAGAAGTGATGACAATTGTTTACTCAGTAGAATCCAATTCAGAGCACCCCATTGCCAGAGGAATAGTCAAAGAAGGAAAGAAAAGAGAACTGCTGCTGAAAGAAGTAACAGACTATCAGAACATACCGGGTCAAGGGCTGCAGGCAACAGTAGAGGGTAAAGACATCATGGTGGTGAGTCCAGGGTATATTAAAGAAGAGAAAATTGAATTTGATGAGAAGTACTATGAAAATCTTGCCGAGCAAGGTAAAACCGTTGTATTTATACTGGAAAACAGAGAACTCATCGGGTATCTCGCGCTATCAGATATCGTGCGAGATTCTGCAAGAGAAGCGGTAGAAGTACTTAAATCAATGAATATAGAATCAATCATGCTGACTGGCGATAACAGTAAAGTGGCTTCCTTTGTAGGAAATCAGCTGAAGATCGACCAGATTATTTCAGAAGTTCTCCCATATGAAAAGGCGGACAAGATAGAAGAATTGAAGAAACAGGGGATGAAAGTTGCAATGACAGGAGATGGTGTCAATGATGCACCTGCATTAGCTATAGCGGACCTTGGCATCGCTGTCGGAGCAGGAACAGATGTAGCGATAGAAACTGCTGATATCATCCTAGTAAAAGATAATCCGCTGGATGTTGTAAGTATCATCAAGCTTTCCAAAGCGACTTACAGGAAAATGATCCAGAATCTGATCTGGGCGACGGGATATAATGTGATTGCACTACCGCTTGCAGCAGGAGTTCTGATCAATCAGGGAATTGTTATCAGCCCTGCACTTGGCGCAGTTCTGATGTCGCTGAGCACTGTGATTGTAGCGGTTAACGCAAGATTCTTAAGCATCGACTGATTCAGGACCAGATGAAAGGTAGAATCGGATAGAATGACGAGATGAATCTTTACTTTAGACTATGGAGGTGAGCAGATTGGATAAAAAATGGATAGTCGGAATTACAATAGGTGCTCTATTGATCCTGGTTGGGTTTTTTGCACTCTTAATAGGGTCTGATAATTTTCCAATGAACAGGGGTGTCAATAATGGTACTGATACTGATACAGACAACGAACCGGGTACTGATATAGACAACGATAGTGGTGAAGAAACAATGCTTCCGATTCCCGTTTTACTTGAAGATCAGAATCCGGAAACGGGTATATCTGAATTTGAAATCAGGGTACAGGAAGGGGAAACAACTTTTATCGGAGATCAGGTTACACCTACGCTTGGGTATAACGGGAATTATCTAGGTCCTGTCATCAAGGTGAACAGGGGGGATGAAGTGCAGATGAAGGTGAAGAACGAGCTATCTGATGAAACCTCAGTACACTGGCACGGACTGGAAGTGGAAGGGACTGAAGATGGAGGACCCCATCAGGTGATAGCAGAAAATGAGCTGTGGGAACCTGTCTTCACCATCAATCAGCCTGCTTCAACACTCTGGTTTCATCCTCATGTCATAGGAACAACGGCCATTCAGGTGTATTACGGATTGGCTGGACTGCTTATTGTAGAGGATGAGAATTCCAAGTCACTGAATCTTCCTGACGAGTACGGAGTGAATGATATTCCTTTGATCATACAGGACAGAAGTTTTAATGACGACGGATCTTTCCTTTATTATGACAACATGATGGATGGAGCATACGGAGACCATATTATAGTAAATGGTGCTATAGCACCTTATCTTGATGTTGAACAGGTGAAAATGAGATTCAGAATAGTAAATGGTGCCAATGCAAGTAACTTTAATCTCGAGCTCAGCGATGGAAGTGAATTTCATCAGATCGCCTCTGATGGAGGACTTCTTGAAAGTCCCGTGAAGAGTGATTCGCTCTTTATAACCCCTGGAGAAAGAGCGGAGATCATCGTGGATTTCGCAAGATATAGTGAAGGTGAAGTTATTGAGTTAAGAAGCGATGGCGAGCTGGTCATGACGTTTAAAGTAGGAAGTGAATCTGCCGATTCAACAGAAATCCCCGAAAAGCTGGCTGAAATCGAGAAGATGGATGAAGACCTGGCAACTGGTGTTAAAACCATAGAACTCGATGGAATGGGACGTATGGTCACTTTAAATGGACGTCAGTTCGATATGCATAGAATTGATGATGATGTTGCCATTGGCGATGTTGAGATCTGGGAAATATCGACAGGAAGTCATATGATGATGGGAGGACAAGGACATCCTTTCCATATACATGGCACACAGTTTCAGGTGCTCAGTCGAAATGGAGATGAACCTGACTTGAATGAACAAGGATGGAAAGATACCATTTTTGTGAATTCAGGAGAAACCGTCAGAATCATAGTGCAGTTCAACTACAAAGGAGTCTTCATGTATCACTGTCACATACTAGAACATGAAGAGGCTGGAATGATGGGTCAGTTGGAAGTCTATTGAGGCGTTCATTAAGCCTTCTTCATTCTGTTATTAAATAGTCCAGTCTAAAATAGATTCAGAAGTTAGAGCAGTATCTTAACGGATGCTGCTCTTTTGTATGATGGAAAAATACAACTGAAAAAATAGATGTAATCTATACTGAATCTGGAATGAAATCTGAAATATAGATTCATCTATTATGTTGAGACAATTATATTATCAATCGAATGCAATACTGTTTTGTACCCCTTCAGCAAGAATCTGTATATCCGGAAAAATCCTGATCCGTTAAGTCATGGTATATTGTTCTATATTAAGAAATAACTTTCCAGTCCGCATACTTCAGAGCTGTCTGAAGATCAGATTGAGGGACTGTGAATAAAGGAAGAGTATAAATGGCATTAAACCAACCTGTTCCCAATATAAAAGATTCAACAAAATCAGAAATGATTCTCAGAGGTCCAATGTATCAGGTGCTCTGGATGATCTCTCTGCCGCTGATCATAAATAACCTCATCATGACTGTATATAATATGGCCGATGCTTTTTTTGTTGGACAGCTTGGAATCACTGAATTTGCAGCAGTTTCTTTTGTCAATCCAGTGATGTTTCTTTTTCAATCCATCGGACTGGGCATTCAGATTGCGGGTACGTCGATTCTTGCACAGATGATCGGAAGAGGCAAGATAAAAGACACTAAAGAATACGCATGGCATGTCATGGTGTTTACCGCTGGTATGGGGATTGTCGTTGGACTTACAGGATACATTACCTCACCTTACATCATCCAGTTCATGGGAGGAACTGGTAGATTTGGAGAGCTTTCCAATGAGTATCTCAGATACATCTTTCTGGGTGTGCCTTTTCAGATCGTATTCATGGGCTTTACAGCCATCATGAATGCTCAGGGTAATACGAAGTCTTCTACAATCGTAAATTCCTTTGCTGCAATACTGAATATCATCCTGGATCCTTTCTTCATCTTCGCGACCATTCCTGTACTGGGTCTGTCTGGCATGGGTATGGGTGTTGCAGGAGCTGCAGTCGCGACATCCTTATCGCAGGTGATACTTATGATTGTAGGCTTCTTTGTCATGAGGAAGACGTCGAAGACGATTCCTCTGGGATTCAGAAACATACCATTTGATAAGAAAAAGCTGAAAAGAATCATCAGTGTAGGACTACCAAGTTCGGCTGGTCATTCAGGAGCAGCCTTCGGTTTTATACTGCTGAACACTTTTATTGCGGGATACGGAACTTCACTTCTGGCGGCGTTCTCACTGATCAACCGCATCAACAATATGATCATGATGCCTGCCATGGGCCTTGGTATGGGACTGACGTCCATCGTAGGACAGAATATGGGTGCAAAAAATCCGCCTAGAGTGCGAGAAGGATTCTGGAAAGCGGTGAAGGTGTCGCTTCTGATCAGTGTTGTGGGTACCTTCTTTATATATGTGTTCCGATTCCGCCTGATCTATTTCTTCACACCTACCGCGGATGACCTTATGGTGGCACAGAGTCTGGAGTACCTGACATATATTCTGCCTACAATTCCCCTCATGGGGCTGTTTTCAATCTTCCAGGGACTATTTCAGGGATCTGGCCACACGAACTATTCCATGTTCATGGCCATCGGAAGGCTCTGGCTGGTAAGAATTCCAATGATTCTTCTCTTCAGTTATTTCACAGGTCTGGGCCAACGCGGTGTGTGGATTTCAATGAATGTATCCAATATCCTGGTGGTGATTTATGGATTCTGGATTTATAAATCTGACCGGTGGACGAAAGAAATTATTTAGGTCTGAAATGCATCATTATATTATAAGGTGTATAGAGGTTCAGTTATAGATGGATGTTTCCCCTGCTTGAAGCGGGGGATTTTCGTATGTAGGGCATGTTGCCGAGCAGATGGGTTGAAAGAAACCCTGTCACC